>JANQLN010000113.1 GCA_028280575.1 Clostridia bacterium | reverse complement strand
TATTGCTTCGTTGTCGTCAGTCGCAATACGTCAGTATTACTCAATCCTCCGCCTTGCACTATGGGAAAATCTACCACAAACTACAGGAACGGACTTATGTAATAGAGTACTAGTATACTCCATTAAGAAAATCATAACATAAGCAAATTGCTCTATGTGAAACCAGTTTGGCACCTTTGGGATACCGGGAGCAAAAAAATCTTGAAATGCTGTTGTCATGGTGATTCTGATTGCTGTATGACTTGAGTTTTATAAGCTCTTTATCACTGTAGCAAGCAAAATGCCCTTGGTATTATTATGGTCTTAGTGGTCTTAATAAAAAAGGTGGTTATGCCACCTTTTTTGTTATATAATATTATAGATGTTATTTTGCAGTAAAAAAATGTGAGGGATAGTTATAAGAATGGAGGCTGTTAATTGATATTCTATTCTACGGAAGAAAAAAACTGTGACTATTGTCATGAAACCATAAATGAGAGCTTGTACAGGTGCCCTTATTGTGGGAGTATTCAAAATGATGGCCGTTCAGATAAACGACGGGCTGAATATACTAAAAACAATGAGACAAATAAAAATGTAGACTTTATTTTAAGGGAAAGTATTAACAGGGAAGATAAAAAGGTAAGTGAAAGTGCAAAAAGCTTAAGCAACAGAAAAAAAGTTTTTATGTCGATAATTTGTGCCGTTATACCGGGGTTTGGACAGATTATTGGGGCAATAGCCGGGCTTGCTTTTATGAACTATGAAAATGATCCCGACAGGAAGTCTTTTGGCCTGGCGCTTCTGGTTGCTTCGCTTATAATGTTCATCCTCAGCTTTCTATATGTTCTTATTGTTATCCTGGCATTGTTCACATAAATTTTTACCTGGGAGTGTAGGAGTTTGAAACGGACCAAAAGTGAAATACGTATGCAGGGAACAGCTTGTAGAAATTCTTTGGATCATAGGTTCATTGGAAGTATGAGTAATGTAATATTTCAAAAGCTTATGGAGCAGCCTTTTTATGAAAAATGTAATACTATAATGTGTTATGTCAGCTTTAAAAATGAAGTTAACAGCCATGGTTTTATAAAAAAGATGCTGAGCCAGAATAAAAGGGTTTGCATTCCTTTGATAATTGAGAATGGAATACTGGCTGCTAAAATTATAAATGATTTTAGTGAGCTTAAACCAGGACCGTCTGGGATTTTGGAGCCTGACGGCAAAACAGCTTTGGAAATTGAACCTGCAGAAATTGAGCTGGTTATAGTACCGGGCATAACCTTCGATAGAAATCTTCAAAGAATAGGCTATGGAGCCGGGTATTATGACAGGTTTCTCTCTAGGACAGGCAAAAAATGTATAAAAACGGGAATAGCTTTTGAAAATCAGATTATTAAAAAAATACCTGTTGAAAAGCATGATATTCCAATGGATATCGTTATAACAGAGAAATATGTTTATAAGAAGCATTAAGCCGTTTAGGAGGATATTATGAACCATAGGCCTAAAATAACAGATGTGAACTATTTATTTTTTATTTTCGTAATGATCTTTATGATTTTTCAGGTTATGCTGACTATAATAGGAATTTTTATTTCAATGTTTTATGGACATAATCACATGCAGAATTTTTTAACTGATAATTTTTACATAATCACCCTTTTCAGCGAATATGTAATTATCCTTATGCCTGTTATAATTTTTATACTTCTAAAAAAACATAAATTCAAAGAAGCCTTAAAAATAAAAAATCCCGGTATACTGCCTTTGATACTGATTGTACTGGCTTCCGTACCGGCGTATGTCGTTGCACTTATGTTTAATAATATTGTTATATATTTTTTGCAGTTTTTTGGCGAAATCCCTTATAATCAGGTGCCCGTACCCCAGAATGTTTTTCAGCTTTTTATAGGTATTTTTGTTGTAGCATTAACTCCGGCCATATGTGAAGAGTTTATGCACAGGGGACTTTTTCTTAGTGCTTATGAAAGAAGGGGCTCATACAGGGCGATTATTATAACCGCCGTTTTTTTTGGATTGTTTCATTTTGATATCACAAACCTTTTAGGACCGGTTTTTCTGGGACTGGTTATCGGTTATTATGTTATCAGGACCAATTCGATTTTTGCAGGCATATTGGCACATTTGTTAAATAATACTATTGCACAGCTGCTTCAATATTTTACGAGGGATACATCAGGTCAAGGCAATGGAAACAGGTTGGTATCACAGGATATGTTTTATTTGATACTGGTTGGTTTGCTTGCAATTATTATTCTTTTTGTCATTATGGTTTTATTTAACCTGTCAACTAAAAGAAAAGCTCAAATAATGCCTCCGCTGGCATCTTTAGGACAGGATGTTATTTCGGTATTCACTCACTGGCCTGTAGTCATTGTAATTATAACTTATATCATAATGGCATGCTTGTCCCTTTATGCAATTGTATATGTAACGTAATAGAGAAGGCATTATTTTTTTTAAACTTTAAAACCATTTTTCATATGACAAGTCTGTATTATAATATAATATTAATATAGCTTAAATGTTTAAGAGGTGAAAAGCTTTGGATTTCAACCTCAATTATATTATTCATTCCTCCAAGCTGTTATTTACACCCAGGCTCAAACAAGCTCTTACAATACTTGAAATAAGTTCTCAGGAGCTGTTTGATTATATAGGCGAGCAAATGGAGGAAAATCCTGTATTGGAATTTACATCCAATGAAAGAAGTCCATATGAAAACAGTTTTTGTAAAAGTATTGGTGAGTTAGGTATAGGGGAAGAAGTCCTTTCTTCTATAAACCCTTCATATGAAGCAAGAATATCCCTTAAGGAATATCTTATTTTCCAATTAAATATTTCCAATGTAGACAGCCTGACAAATGCAATTGGAAAATATCTTATACACAATGTTGACCAGAATGGATACCTGACACTAAACCTTACGGATACGGCCGCATATTTTCATGTTCCGATCAAAAAAATCAAAAAAGTCCTTAATTACTTGCAAACATTTGACCCCTCAGGCATATGTGCAAGAAATCTGAAAGAATGCCTGCTTATCCAGCTAAGAGACAAAAAAGAAGCAGACAGGGAGGCATTTAATATTGTTAAAAATCATCTGGATGATGTGGCATGCAACTCGGTAGACTCGGTAGCACAACAAACAGGCCTTTCGGCTTGCAGGGTCAGACAGCTGTTTTCTGTAATTAAAAAGCTTGACCCAAAGCCGGGAAGTGTCTTTTACAATGTAGAAGATATTAATTATGTGGTTCCTGATATTATAGTACAGGGAAAGGGTACAAATATAAAATGTGATATTAATCCCGATGCTTTTCCCCAATTAGGAATAAATAACTATTATAAAGGCATACTGGAAAACAAAATAAGCCAGCGTACGAGGGAATTCATTCTTAACAGGATAAACAGTGGTATGTGGCTTATTAAATGCATTGAATTAAGGAAGTCGTCACTATTGAAGGTCGCCCGGCTCCTGGGCAAAAATGAAAAAAACTTCTTTTTATCTCCAGCAGGTGAAATGATTAAAATAAGCAGGGATACGGCCAACAGTTATTTTGATGTCAATGATTTCATACTTGACAGGCTGTTGAATTTCAAATATCTTCAATTTAGAAAGGGCTGTATTGAGATTAAACATTTTTTTGAACGGTGACCTGTTTATAGCTTTTAGTCCGCTAAAATAGATAAATATACTTAACCTTTTTTTCATATAAATTATATATGGCTTTAAGTATATGAAAGGGATGATGGCTTTTATGAACAAGGATTTTGAAATACTCAGAAAATATACGGGAAAGGATACAATAGGCCGGATACTGTTTGAAATTATCAAAGACCGATATAAATTATATGATAATGAAATAAAGAAGCACCGGATATGAGCAGCAACAATATAGCTATTTATGTAAGGGAAAGCCGGGACGATAACGGGGAGGATTTTGAGACAATTGAGACACAGAAAGACTTGCTTGTTGATTACGTAAATAAAAGCAATCTTGGCAATATATATGATATATACATGGACGACAATGTCTCAGGTTCCGCATTTAAAAGAGAAGCTCTTGGCAGGCTGGAAAATGATATTAAAAACGGCAGTGTGAATCTTCTCATTGTAAAGGACCTTTCAAGGCTTGGAAGGAATAATGCGAAAACCCTGCTTTTTTTGGATTTTATTGAAGAATACGGTGTAAGGCTTCTCACATTTGACGGTAAGTATGACAGCTTGAAGGACAATGATACCGTTGGAATTGAAACATGGTTTAACGAAAGGTATATAAGAGATATATCAAAGAAAATCAGGGCAAACATTAAATTTAAAATCCAAAAGGGTGAATATATTGGCAGTGCTCCTTTTGGATATGTTAAATCCCAGATGCAAAAAAACCGTTTGAATATTGATGAAAGTACATCATTTATTGTACGGGAAATATTTGAACTATATTTAAAGGGGCTCGGATTGAAGCAGATTACAGACTATTTGGGCAGTAAAAAATATCCTACGCCTTCCAAAAAATCAGGAAGTGAATGGAACCGGGTAGCAGTCAGCAGGATATTATCCAATAGGGTCTATATTGGTGATACGGTACAGGGGGTCAGTGAGAAAATCAGCTTCAAAAGTAAAAAAACCAGACGGTTGCCTTCCCAGGAGTGGATTATTACACCGTCTACACATGAACCTGTTATAGAGAAAGAATTGTTTGACCAGGTACAAAAGCTTTTGAAATCAAAAAAACCTTCCGGCGGTTACAGGAATAAAATACATTTATTCAGAGGCTTATTATACTGTGGCAAATGCGGCAGTTCAATGCTTGCAAGAACACGCAAGGACAGGCCGTTGGGTTATTTATGCGGTAATTATATGAAAAACGGTAAAGAATTTTGCTCCAGCCATCACATAAATGAACAAAAAATACTTAATTCAGTTAAAAATGAGATAACAGTACATATGAATAATCAGGATGTAAAAAATGAAGTAATCAAACAGCTTTCGTTGTATATTGAACAAAAAAGCAAATCCGGTGAAGCCGCAAGGTTAAAGGGCGAAATAAGTGATAGAAAGAGAAAGCAGGATATACTATATATGGACAGGCTGGAAGGAAAGATATCATCCGAGCTTTTTCAAAGAACAAATACGTTAATTGAAGCTGATATCATTTTTTTGAAAACCAGATTGGCAAGGGCAAAAGAGTATGCGGGAGGGTTAATAAGGCCTGAAGAGATTTATGATGATTTTATGAATTGCCTGGAAATCCTCAGTTTAAGCAATTTATACTTAAAAATTTTGATTAAAAAAATAGCTGTATGTGAACCAGGGGATAAAACAAGAGAGATTAATTCAAAAGGAGGGATTATTATTGATTTTAACTTTAAAAAAGTATAATATTAAAGTCAGTTGATAAATTATATGTAATGCCATAATTAAAGTCGTTTCATATAGAATAATGAATTATTTGTTGATAAAAAACCGAAGGCATAATAAAATAGAATAAAATTATTATTTGACAGTTACATAAGGAGTAAAAGTGATGAAAAAAGCATTATTTGTATATAATCCTAAAGCAGGCCAGAGGGTGGTCCCTAACCGTATTGACTATATAATAGGGAAGTTTTTGGAAAAGGATATACTGCTGCAGCCGTATAGAATAGATAAAAATACCGGAACAAATGTGTCAGGGCTTTTAAAGAGTGAAAAATATGAAATGTTAATTATATCAGGAGGAGATGGTACTGTTAATTCCATAATTAACATAATGTTAAAGGATAAAATCAACCTGCCTGTGGGATTAATACCTTCAGGGACGTGCAACGACCTTGCCAGGAGTCTTGAAGTTCCGGATGAGCTAATGGGTGCGGTCCGTGTAATACTGGGCGGCAGAACATTTGATGTTGATACCGGTTTGATAAATGGTGAGCATTACATGATTAATGTCTGTGCGGGAGGTACATTTGCAGATGTATCCTACAGTACCAGTGAAGAGATGAAAAAAAATATGGGACCTTTTGCATATTATATGAAAGCAATCACGGAAGTAAGCGCTATAAAACCATTTACCCTGAGGCTTAAAACGGATAATGAAGAGATTGAAGAGGATATCCTTCTTTTTCTTGTCCTCAACAGTGGAAATGCGGGTGGATTTAATAATATATACAGGCAAGCAGATATTAAAGATGGCCTTATGGATATAATACTTGTTAAGAGCTGTCTTCATATAGAGCTTGCAAGCTTGTTTTTCAAAGTTCTTAACGGCAATGGCCTTCCTGCCGACAAAAATGTTATCATATTGAAGAGTAAAACCTGTTTTGCCCAGAGCAATACAAACATCTATTTGAATGTAGACGGTGAAAGAGCCGGGGATTTACCTGTATCTATCAGATGTATAAAACAAAACCTGAAAGTTTTCGTTCCCTAATACCAATTAATTTTACGTTTTAGTAATATTAAAGGCATAACGGCAATATATTAATAAAGAAAACAACTAGTACAATTTTGCATTAACTCGGTAATATCTTTTTATTGTAGTGAGGTACTGGCACAATATTTTTTGCCGCCGTTTATGTGTAAATTTAATTAAGGGGGTTTGAGGGTGGATAAACTCAATATCTATCAACAAATAGCCGAAAGGACGCAGGGAGATATATATATAGGCGTTGTCGGTCCGGTCAGAACGGGAAAGTCAACATTTATTAAAAGGTTTATGGATTTGCTTGTAATACCTAATATTGACAATGAGTATAACAGGGAAAGGGCAAAAGATGAACTGCCCCAAAGTGCTACAGGCCGTTCTATTATGACAACGGAGCCTAAGTTTGTTCCTAACGAAGCTGTTGAGATTGTAATTGATGAAAATGTAGAAATGAAGGTAAGAATGGTAGACTGCGTTGGATACCTGGTTAAGGGTGCATTGGGATATATGGAAAATAATGCCCCCAGAATGGTTTCCACTCCATGGTTTGATTACCAGGTTCCTTTTGAAGAAGCAGCTGAAATCGGCACGAGGAAAGTTATAAACGAGCATTCGACAATCGGGCTTGTGATTACTACGGATGGAAGCATTACGGAGCTTCAGCGCAATGAATATGTTGAAGCTGAAGAAAGAGTAATACAGGAGATGAAAAAAAGCAGCAAACCTTATATTATTTTATTAAACTCAATCAGGCCTGAAGATGAAGAAACAGTAAGACTGCAAAATGAACTCAAGGAAAAGTATGGGGTTCCTGTTATCTGTGTTAATTGTGCTCAGATGAAAATAGACGATTTAAGCAAGGTTATGGAAAACGTATTGTTTGAATTCCCCATAAGTGAAATCGGTGTGAATTTCCCCAAATGGGTGGACGCTTTGGATAAGGACAATTGGCTGAGGATTGACATGCTCAACGCTATTAAGGAATCCTTCAAGGGTGTTAAGAATGTAAGGGAAGCAAAGGGTTCAATTGGAGGATTTGATGGATATGATTTTATAAATAAAGCTTCTATTGAAAGGATAAATCTTGGCACCGGAAGTGTAGCGGTAGAATTGGATACTGCGGAAGGATTGTTCTACAGGATACTAAGTGAAATGACAGGGCTTGAAATTGACGGGGAACATAAGCTGGTCGGTCTAATGAAGGATTTGTCAAGGGTAAAGAAGGAATATGACAAAATTGAATATGCTCTTCACGAAGTAAAGGTAAAAGGGTATGGAATAGTAACACCCAAGGTAGGAGAAATGGCACTTGAAGAGCCTGAAATTGTCAGACAGGGGAGTAGATTCGGTGTAAGGCTTAGAGCAAGTGCACCTTCCATACATATGATAAGAGCAGATATTGAGACGGAAATAGCTCCTCTTGTAGGTTCCGAAAAACAATCTGAAGAACTGGTGAATTATCTTCTTAAAGAGTTTGAGGGAAATCCGGGTAAGCTCTGGGAATCCAATATGTTTGGGAAATCCCTCCATGAGCTGGTCAGTGAAGGGCTTAACAATAAGCTTAACAAAATGCCGGAAGATGCGAGAATGAAGCTGCAGGAAACTTTAACCAGAATAATAAATGAGGGAAGCGGAGGCTTGATTTGCATAATATTGTAAATCTGAACAATAGGCAGCAGGAATTTCACACAATTGTAAAAAGGCTTTTAAAGCCTTTTTTACTATTCCTGTAAATGGAAATTAAACAGACTTTGAAAGTATCTGTTTTATTGATGCAAAAAAAAATGGGGTGGCAGTTTAAGCCCCCCAACCTTAATGTAGAATTACTATTCCTTGCATCCGTAACCGCCGAATCCCAGGAATCCTCCAGGGCAGCAGCAGCAGATAATGACTATTATGATTATTATCCACCATATCCAGTCACACCCAAAGCCTCCGTAGCCAAATCCAAATCTGTTATCATCTGACATGTAGATTCACCTCTTCAATATTTTTTTAGTATATAACTTCACTACATACTATGCGAAAACATCAAATTATGTTAAAATCTTTTTTTAACATTAAGAAATTCCAGTTGCTGTTGAAAAATGTGTTTTGATCTTGATATGTATAAAAAGGGGTGGCAATAAAGCACCCCCAATCTACTATTCCTTGTATCCGCCACAACCGCCAAATCCGAAGAATCCTGGGCTGCAGCAGCAGCAAATTATGATTATTATGATAATAATCCATATACAGCTGTTAAACCCAAAAAATCCAAATCTGTCATCATCCATGTATTTCACCTCTTCAATATAATTTTGTATTATAGCTTCACTACATAATATGCAGGATATTAAAATTATGTTAATACCTTTTAATGTTAATAAAATTTTAGAAAAATGTTGGTAGAAATTTTCATACAATTTGATAATTATACAGTATAATAATATTATGAACGGAAAAAATCACATATAAAGAATTGTGCTTAATTTTGCAAAATGGAATTGATAATATGAAAAAAAGCTATATAAATTTGATAATTATTACCGCCACATTTGTTGCACTGTTTGTTCTTGTCTTCTGTACAAGCGGCTTTAATGATGCTGTTAATTTGTTTATGAGGATGAAATACGGGTGGATTCTTGCTGCCTTTTGCTGCATGGTGGTATATTGGGCAGGGGATGCTGTGGTCCTTCATATAATAACCACCAATATAAACAGGCAGTTCAGATTCAGGGACTCGTTCAAGATATCAATGATTGGTGCGTTTTTTAGCTCAATTACCCCATTTGCATCCGGAGGACAGCCGGCCCAGGCATATATTATGGTGAAAAACGGTGTCAAGGCAGGCCATGCGGCATCCATCATTGTAGTTAAATCAATTACACATCAAGCTGTTATAGTCATATATTCACTGATAGTGATAATATTCAGGGGCAGCTTCTTCATATCAAAAATCCCTGAATTTTTCTATTTTTACCTTCTGGGATTTTTTCTCAACTCCCTGGTTGTTGTCATGTATGTTCTGATCATTTACAAAAGGGATGTTGCCTATAAAATTACAATGTTCTTATTTGGAATAATAAATAAGGTTCCCCTGCTTAAAAAGCTTAAAAAATATGAAGATAAGCTGGAGCGTGAGCTTGAATATTACGGACATGGCTCCGATATACTTAAAAACAATTCCAGGCTGCTTGTAAAAACCACTCTCGTGCAAATAATAAAGTTTACATTCTTTTTCTCCATACCTTACCTCATATTCATAAGTATAGAAGGGTTTGGAAAAATAAACATGTGGGATATGGTTGCTGCACAGTCCATTATTACAATGATTGCATCATATATACCGTCCCCGGGTTCAGCAGGTGCAGCAGAAGGAACAGGCTATATATTTTTCAGCCTGTTCTTCAAAACCGGAACCATTGCCCCGGTTATTCTGATTTGGAGAATGATAACATATTATTCCTCTGTAGTATTTGGAGGTCTGGTATCCATGATTGTTCCGGAGAAACCGTTAAAGAGCAGCTAATCCGAAATTGCTCTCATATATCCGCATACTGTAATTTATACAGGTTATAATAGAATCCTTTTCTGGAAATAAGCTCATTGTGTGTTCCTGTTTCTTTTATCCTGCCATTATGCAGAACAATAATACCGTCAGCATGCTGTATTGTGGAAAGCCTGTGTGCAATTATCAGATTTGTCCGGTTTTTTGTCAGCTTTGAAAGAGCATTTTGGATAAGAAGCTCCGTCTCGGTATCAATATTTGATGTAGCCTCGTCCAGGATCAATATGGATGGATTAAATGCAAGTGCCCTTGCAAATGCCAGCAGCTGCCTTTGGCCTGAAGAATATGTAGCTCCGCGCTCCTTTACTTCGTCTTCATAGCTTAAGGGGAGCCTTTCAATAAAGGAATCTGCATTTACATGCTTTGAAGCATCTATCACCTGGTCATCTGTTATATTGTCGTTATTGAGCTTTATATTATCCTTGATTGTTCCGCTGAAAAGAAAAACATCCTGCAGAACTATACCTATATTGCTGCGCAGGCATTGCTTTTTTATATTTTTAATATCAATTCCATTTATTTCAATATTCCCCTTCTGTATTTCATAAAGCCTGCCAAGGAGATTAATTATGGATGTTTTTCCTGCACCTGTTGCACCTACGATTGCTATGGTTTTACCGGCAGGAATCTTAAAGCTTATGTCCTTAAGCACCCAGTCCTCATTATTATATGCAAACCAGACATCCTTGAATTCTATATCCCCTTTATAAGTATCTATGGACGGACATTCAGTTCCGCTGTCCGGCTCAGGTTTGTCATCCAATATATTGAATATCCTTTCTGACGAAGCCATTGCTGATTGCATGATATTGTACTTTTCAGCCAGGTCGTTAATAGGCTGGAAAAACTGTCCTATATAATTTATAAAAGCAAAGAGAACACCGAATTTAATGATTCCGTCCAAAACCCTGCCTCCGCCATACCATATAATGACTGCAATTATCATGTAGGACAGCATTTCTATTATTGGACGAAAGATGCCAAATACTATGGTTTGTTGAATACCTGCCTTGTAATGCATGTGGTTTACTCTTTTAAACTCTTTAAAATTTTCTCTATGCTTTCCGAAAACCTGTATAATTTTTATGCCTGATAAATTTTCAGAAAGGGAGGAATTGATTCTTGCAAGTGTAGTACGGACTTTTCTGTATACCCCTCTTGCTTTTATCCTGAAAACAATAGTAACTGCTATAACCAGAGGTAATACTGATATGGTGATTAATGCCAGAGAGCTGCTCATTTTAAACATTATAGCCACAGCACCTATAAGAATTAATACATCTTTTAAAAGCATTACGAGTACACTGGTATACATTTCGTTAAGTGTTTCGGTATCGTTGGTTACTCTTGTAACAAGCCTGCCTACCGGATTTTTGTCAAAATATTTTAAAGGCAGTTTTTGAAGGTGTGAAAATACTTCCTGTCTTATATTATAAATAATTGTTTGCCCTGTTCTGCTAAGTATAAGTATTTGTATGTAATTAAAGGCAAACCCAAATAATATTAATACTATTAGCAGCAAGCCTATATTTTTGGTAGACTTTATATCATTTGCCCGAAATGCTTTAATTGATTTTTTATCAAGCTGTTTTCCCTCATATTCAATGCCGTCAATAGTAAGTATCAGGCTGAATTCACCATCTGACTCCTCTATCTGTGTACTATTCAGATTGCTGTTATTACTGCCGGAGATATAGTTTTTTAAAAGATAAGGTGTCTTCTTAAAATATATTATTGAAAAAACCGGGTCATTATTTTGGACATCCTCCATATTGATTTTTTTGTATGTCCATTTATCATGATTGATGCCTTCAATCCCTGAGTTTTCGGGAAACCTTACCATTGGGTCTGTGTATCCCTTTAAATGATCATCAATTACTACCTTTAATAAATAGGGCCTGGCAAGGTCGACTGCCGTAGAAGCAATAAGCATTATAACCGCAATTACAAAAAACCTCCAGTATTTTGATGCATATACCAGCAGTCTTTTCATAAGGCGGGAATCATAGACTTTTCCCAATGAGTCTTCTTCATGAAAGCTTTTATTATCATCGGACAATTTGGTTTTCCCCCTTCATAAGCTGTTCTTCAATAAGCTGCTTTTGGTAAAGCTCATGGTAGATTCCTTTTTTATCAAGCAGGAGGCTGTGAGTTCCTCTTTCAGCAATTTTTCCTTCCTCCAGGACAATGATTTCATCCGCATTTTTAATTGTTGATATTCTATGTGATATTATAATCGTTGTTCTATGTTTGATTACTTCCGACAGCTTTTTAAGAATTTTTTCCTCTGTCTGTGTATCAACGGCAGACAGGCAGTCATCCAGTATTAGTATGGACGGATTGCCAATAATAGCGCGAGAAATTGAAATCCGCTGTTTTTGACCGCCTGACAATGTTATTCCTCTTTCTCCCACAACAGTATCAAATCTATGGGGAAATTTAATTATATTGTCGTAAACATCTGCGGTTTTTGCTGCTTCTTCAATTTCTCCAACGGACGCATTCCTGTAAAAGTCAATGTTTTCTTTAATAGTTGTAGAAAATAAAAATGCATCCTGTGGGACATAGCCAATACTGTTTCTAAGTAATGTCAAAGGAATTTCATTAATATCTGTCCCGTCAATTGAGAGCATGCCCTTTTCCACACCGAAAAGCCGTGGTATCAAGTTTGCCAGTGTTGTTTTACCGCTTCCGGTTTTACCCACTACGGCAAGTGTTTTGCCCTTTTCAACCTTAAGGTTTATATTTTCAAGTATTTTGTTTTTATTGCCGGGATAAGAAAAATCCAGGTTTTTAAATTCAATTGTACCGTCAATTTTTTTTATGTTTTTTGTATGCTCATTATCAGTTATTTCAGGGAATATATCCAGTATTTTGTTTATCCTCTTTAGTGAAACAGAACCCCTTTGAAAAAGGCTGGTAAGCCATCCCATGGCGGCAATAGGCCATACCAGCATTCCCAGATAGCCATTGAAAGCTATGAAATCGCCCAGTGTTATATCGCCGTATATAACTGCGATGCCTCCAAACAGCAAAGCTATGGCAAACGACAGTGCGGAGATTGAAAGAATAATCGGATGCAGCATGCTCATAATCCGTATATACCTTATATTCATTTCCTTGTTATGCTGGTTGGATTTTTGAAATTTTGCTATCTCTTTTATTTCTTGGGTAAACGATTTTACTACCCTTATTCCGGAAAAGTTTTCTCTGGCTGTCTCCGTAAGGGAGGAAAACGCTTCCTGCATATTCTCAACGGTCCTGTGCATTTTCCGTACAAAAACTGCAATTATTATCCCAAGCATTAAAATAGGAGTGAAAGCAGCGAAAGTAAGCTTATACCCTACGGTATTAAGCATCATTGCAACAGCCACAATGGGAATAAGTGTGCTGTCAAATGCAACTGCTATTCCGGGACCTGTAGCCATCCTTATATTGTTAAGGTCATTTGTGGCGTGTGCCATGAGGTCACCGGTTTTATTATTGTTGTAATAATTTACGGACATTTTTTGAAGATGGGAATAAAATTTGTTACGCAAAAGTGTTTCGATTTTTATGGCAGAACCGAAAATCAAATACCTCCACAGAAATCTCATCAAAGCAATAGACAAAGCTATTAAAAAAACTATGGATGCATAACGAAACAAGCCGGATCTTTCTAAACTTCCTGATTCCAATTCATCAGTAACCAGGCCGAATACTTTTGGAAGAAAAAGCTGCAATATGTCAACTATAATCAAACAGATTATACCGGCCAGATATTTGTATTTATGCTGCCAAAATAATTCTTTTATGTATTTGAATCTATCCATAGCATAATCTCCAAAAAAAAATACAGTAAGTATTATATCATTGTATGGCCGCTATTGGAACATAATTTTTGCCGGGCAATATAATTTTGAGCATTTTCTTAATGATTGGACTGATAAATGTTTCATTATACGCTTAAATTTATACCTATTTTAAAAATTGGGGAAAATATAATTTATTGCATGTGAACTTACGTTCAATTATAATGGATAAAAAGGCGGATTTTTAAGGCGGTCAATAATTTGAGTCTGAGGATTATATACGGAAGGGCAGGAAGTGGTAAATCCCACTATTGTCTTAATGAAATAAAATCTAAAATTGAGAGCGGCAAACAAGCCCCCATTGTGCTTTTGGTACCTGAGCAGTTCACACTCCAGGCCGAGAGGAGCCTTATTGATATGCTTGAAAGTCCGGGTATAATAAAAAGTGAAGTGTTAAGCTTCAGGAGGATGGCTTACAGGGTATTTAACGAGACGGGAGGTATTACATATCCCCACATTAATTCTGCAGGCAAATGCATAATAATACATAGAATACTTGAAAGAATGAAAAATAAAATCAGTGTTCTGTTGAAAGTTATTGATAAGCAGGGTTTTGTAAATACTATATCAGAAATAATAACGGAATTTAAAAGGCATAATGTTACACCGGAAGCTTTAAACCTGGTGCAGGAGAATTTACCGGAAGGAGATATGCTAAAGGGCAAATTAAAAGAACTTTCCGTTATATATGAAGAATTTGAAAAGGCTGTCAATGAAAGCTACAGGGATGTTGACGACGATTTGACGATGCTTGTTAAAAAAATGGATAGTACAGACAGATTCACAGGAGCTGAAATTTGGATCGACGGTTTTTCAGGATTTACGCCACAGGAATACGAAGTTATAGCAAGGCTTTTAGCAAAAGCTGAAAGAGTCAGCATATGCCTTTGCACCGACTGTCTGGAAGACGAAAATCAATATGATATTACAGATATTTTCCAGACGGTAAAATCCGTGTATAATAAGCTTTGGAAAACTGCTTTGGAATTGGGGGTTAAGATTGAAACTCCCATAAAATTGGAAGATAATCCAATATACAGGTTTCGCGATAATGAAGAGGCTGCCCACCTGGAAAAATATTTTTTTTCATTTCCTTACAAGCGGCATCAAAAAAAAACCAGGAATATAAGCTTGCTTATATCGACGAACATATATTCTGAGATAGAAAATACGGCGCATGAAATAATAACACTGTGCAGGGATAAAGGATTAAGATACAAGGATATCGCAGTAGTTTTAAGAAATCTTGACGAATACTACAAGCTTATAAATGTAGTTTTTAATGAGTTTGGCATACCCCACTTTATAGATAGAAAAAATGATATTAAGGATCATTGCGTTATCAGGATGATAACTTCAATGTTTGATATTTTTGTAAGCAATTGGTCATATGAAGCGGTTTTCCGTTATCTCAAAACCGGACTTACCAATGTAAATATGGAAGAGACAGATTTAATAGAAAACTATGTTCTTGCCTGCGGCATAAGGGGTGGAATCTGGACTGACGAGGCTTTTTGGAATTACAGGACTAAAATGTCCTTTGACGATTACAAGAAAGAGGATGAAAGCAGCCTGCTCCATTTAGTTAATTGCATAAGAAATGAAATAATTAAACCCTTAAATGCTTTTCGTATGAAAACCAGGGGAAAAACCGGGGTAAGGAGATTTTGCAGTGCAGTATATGAGTTCATGGTTGAGCTGGGAATACCTCAAAAGGTAGAAAAAAGGATAAATAAGTTCCAGGCAGACGGAGAGCATGGCGCTGCAAATGAGTATAGCCAGGTTTGGAATATAGTGATGGGAGTACTGGATCAAATTGCAGAAGTTATGGGAGATGAAAAGGTAGGGTTAAAAAAGTTTTCAGATATATTTAAAATTGGCATTGGTGAATATAAAACAGGATTTATTCCACCATCATTGGACCAGGTTCTGGTTGGGAGCGTTGAAAGGACCAGGAGCCATTCTGTTAAAGCACTCTTTATAATTGGAGTAAATGACGGAGTTTTTCCTTCAGGAGCAGAAAATGAAGGACTTTTATCAGATGGCGATCGAACAAGATTGAAAGAGGCAGGGATAGAGATAGCAAGTGATACAAGGACTAAAGCCTTTGAAGAGCAGTATATGGTTTATATGTCTTTGACTAAAGCTCAAAAATACTTATTTATAAGCTATCCGATTGCAGACCATGAAGGCAGGACATTGAGGCCTTCCATTATTGTATCACGTATGAAAAAGATATTCCCTGAGCTTATGGAAAAAAGCGATATAACAAATCTAACCTCTGAGCATGAAACTATTTCACGTTTAAACAGTCTGGCACCTGTTTTTAATGAAATGATAAAAGCCATGAGAAAAAACGGTGACGGAACGGATATACCTGATTTGTGGTGGGATGTTTTCAGATGGTATTCGAAAAATCCGCAATGGGAAGAAAAAGTCCATACGGCAATGAAAGGTCTTTTTTATTCCAATCTTGTAGAGCCTGTAAGCCGGGACAGGATAAATAATCTTTATGGAGATACTCTATATTCAAGCGTTTCACGGCTTGAAAAATTTTCAGCCTGTCCATTTTCCTATTATATCCAGTTTGGCCTTGGTGCAAAAGAGAGAAGGATATATAGATTAAATCCACCTGATATTGGCACATTTATGCACGCAGTTATTGAAAGAATATCTGGAAATATAGAAATGGGAGGTTTGAGCTGGAAGGAAGCAGACAAAAAATGGTGTGAAGAAAAAGTATCCGTAATAATCAATGAAATGTTGAAAAACGTCAAAGGATCTGTTTTTGGCAGATCGGCAAGATATAAAAGCCTCGCAGTAAGACTTAAACGTGTTGTCTCAAGAGCTGTGTGGCTTATTGCACAACATATCGGCAGGAGCTGTTTTACTCCTGTAGGATATGAAATAAATTTTGGAGACGTAAACTCAACATATCCTCCTATAACAATAAAATTATCTTCCGGCCGTGAAATAAAGCTCCAGGGAAGAATAGACAGGGTGGATATGATGGAAACGGATGAAGGTAAATATTTAAGGATTGTAGACTACAAATCAGGCAGTAAGGAATTCAAGCTTTCAGATGTTTACCACGGAATGCAGATACAGCTGATAACATACCTTGAAGCCCTATGCAGGCCAGATGAGACAGGGGACGGTTCTGCTGTCTCATGTTTGCCTGCGGGAATGCTGTATTTTAGCCTTGACGACCCTCTTGTTAAAAATGGAGCAGGCTTGAAGGAAGAAGAGATTGAGCTTGAAATTATGAAAAAGCTCAGGATGAAGGGACTGCTGCTTGCAGATGTAAAGCTTATAAGGAATATGGACAATGAAATAGATGGGAATTCATTGATTATTCCAGCGAGAATAAACAAGGGTGATGTTTTAAGTAAAAGCTCCAAGGTGGCTACGCTTAAGCAGTTTAATCTTTTAAGCATGCATGTTAAAAAACTTCTAAAGGAAATTGGAGAAGAAATGGTAAACGGTGAAATAGCAATTAAACCGTATAAAAACAAAAAAACAACCTCATGTGATTATTGTGGTTACACTGCTATATGCCAGTTTGACAAAATACTTAAAGACAATAAATACAGGATTATAAATGACATGGATGACGGGCAGGTATGGAAGATGATAGGAAATGAGATAGGTGAGGGTAATGGGCAATAAATGGACTAAAGAGCAGTTGAACGCCATAACAAAAAAGGGCTGCAATCTTTTGGTTGCGGCTGCGGCGGGTGCAGGAAAGACTGCCGTGCTGGTTGAGAGAATTATTAAAAAGATAACAGATTCCAAAGACCCTGTTGATATTGACAGGCTGTTGGTAGTTACTTTTACAAATGCAGCCGCCACTGAAATGAAAAGCAGGATAGCTGAGGCCATATCTGCTTCTTTGGAAAAGTATCCCGGATCCAGGGTGCTGCAGCGGCAGCTCACGCTGCTTAATAAGTCAAGCATAACAACCATACATTCTTTTTGCCTTGATGTAATTAAAAATAATTTTGAAATGATAGATTTGGATCCTGACTTTAGAATTGCGGATCAGACGGAAGGACTATTAATGAAAACGGAAGTGCTGGAAGAGTTATTTAATGACATATATGACAGGACAGAGGAAGATGATACTTTTTTCAAGCTTTTGGAAAGCTATAGTGGGAACAGGGATGATAAAGTGCTGCAGAAAATGGTACTGGATATTTTTGAATTTATTCAAAGCCATCCGTGGCCGGATGAATGGATTGAAAAACATGCCGGACAGTTTAATTTATGCAAGGGTTCGGATTTTGCAGATACGGTGTGGGGAAAGGTACTAATTGAAAATATTATAGTAGAATTGAACGGATTGAAAAGCATAATGGAAGGGGCAATCGAATTAATTAACGGAACGGAAGGGCTTGAATCGTACATTCCGGTTTTTATGGAGGATAAGAAAAATATAGAGATGGTTTTGAATTCATGTAAAGAGGACATAGCAGATAAATGGGATATTGTTTACAATATTTTTTCAGGTTTTGAATTTAGCCGTTTGAAACGCTGCGGTAAAGATGTAGATGAAGCTGTCAAAGAGAGTGTAATTCTTGCCAGAGATGATATGAAAAAGAGAATAAAAAAGATTTCCGACGATATTTTTGCATTTGACTCTGATGGAATAAGGAATGAATTGCAAAGCCTGTATCCGCTTATTGTCTGCCTGGGTGATCTGGTTAAGGAATTTAAGGAAAGATATGATAAAAAGAAAAGAAGCAAATCACTTGTTGACTTTAATGATCTGGAGCATTTTTGCCTTCATGTGCTTACGGTCAGAGATGAAAATGGAGTAGTTTATCCTTCGGAGGTTGCAGTTTTGTTAAAGAAGAAATTCGAAGAAGTAATGGTTGATGAATACCAGGACAGCAATTTTATCCAGGAGATTATATTAAAAACAGTGTCAAGGGCGGAAGAAGAGACGCCCAATATGTTTATGGTGGGAGATGTAAAGCAGAGCATATACAGGTTCAGGCAGGCAAAGCCTGATTTATTTCTGGAAAAGTATAATAATTATTCTTCTCTTGAAGGGGATAAAAATTTAAAAATAAAGCTGTTCAAAAATTTCAGGAGCCGCATTGGGGTTGTGGACAGTGTAAATTTCATATTCAGGCAAATAATGTCTGAAGCAGTTGGCGAGCTTGATTATAATGATGAAGAAGCTTTAAATGCAGGAGCAGTATTTGAACCTTTGGACAAAGAGGATTCTTACGCCCGAGGATGTACTGAGCTTCATATAATTGACCTTAAAGATGAATATGGAGCTGATAATGCTTATGTTGGACCGGGTGAACAGGAAGATAGGCCTGATTTTATTCAATGTGAGGCAAAAGTAGTGGCCGACAGGATAAAAAAACTTGTAAATACTGATAGTGAAGGTAAGGTTTTTAGAATATTTGATAAGGGTAATAATAAATACAGGCCTTTAGAATACAGAGATATCGTAATCTTGTTAAGGTCTACAAAAAACCTGGCGGATGTATTTATGGATGAGATGACAATACATGGGATACCCGCATATGCAGATATCGGAACAGGGTTTTTTAAGACAATTGAAGTTAAGATCATGCTTTCACTGCTTCAGATAATAGACAATCCACTACAAGATATTCCGCTGCTTGCGGTTCTGCGCTCACCCATAGCTTCATTTACACCGGATGATTTAATAGACTTAAGGCTTACCGACAGAAAATCTTGCATATATATAGCGCTTAAAAAGCTTGCAAATAATAATACGGAAACTTCGAAAAAAGCAGCCGGATTTCTTACAAAACTTGATAAATGGCGTGATAAAGCCATATATATGTCAACTGACAGGCTCATATGGTATTTGTATGATGATACAGGCTATTATGCCTTTGCAGGTGCAATGCCGGGAGGGAGGCAGAGACAGGCTAATTTGAAAATATTGTTTGAAAGGGCAAGGCAGTTTGAAGAATCCAGCTATAAAGGGCTTTTTAATTTCATAAACTTTGTGGACAAGCTTATTGCAAGTAGAGGAGATATGGGGAGTGCCAGGATACTGGGGGAAAATGAAAATGTAGTAAGAATAATGAGCATACATAAAAGTAAAGGCCTTGAATTCCCTGTAGTGATACTGTCGGGATGTGGAAAGAGATTTAACCTGCAGGATATGAATGACAAGATTTTACTGCACCAGGATATTGGATTTGGACCCGATTTTGTAGATTATAAAAAAAGGATTACTTATCCTTCAATTGCAAAATATGCGTTAAAGTACAAAATAAAAGTGGAAAGCCTTTCAGAGGAGATGAGAATCCTTTATGTTGCGCTTACAAGGGCAAGGGAAAAGCTTATTATGACAGGTGTGGTAAAGGATTTGAAAAAAGCTTGCAACAGATGGTCAAAGTGCCTTAAGCTGGATAAGATTAAGCTTCCTGAATATGAAATGCTAAGAAGTGAAAGCTATATTGATTGGATGGCCTTTGCTCTTATAAGACATGAAAGCAGTAAAAATTTAAGAAGCTGGGCCGGAATTAATGGAAGAAATAATTACTCTCGGATTGATGATCCTTCAAAATGGAAAATAGAGATATGGAATAAAAGTTCCATAATATTAAATATAAGTAAAAATAAGTCTATTGAAAAGGAATCAATTAAACGACTGGAAGAAAAGGATATTAAGAAGCCTTTTACTAAATATTCGGATGAAATTGAAAGAAGGCTTAACTGGGAATATGCATATAAGAAAGCGGCAAGTATACCCACAAAATTATCTGTTACCGAACTTAAAAAACGCTTCTCACTTGATAACCAGGATGAATATATGCCATTTACGCTATATGCGCCTCGATTGGTAAAAAAACCCATGTTTCTTGAGGAAAATAAAGGACTGGATGCTGCTGAAAAGGGTACAATACTTCATTTTGTAATGCAGCATGTAGAATTAAAAAATGTAGGTACTTACGAAGAAATAGAAAATGAGATAAACAAGATGAAAGAAAATGACTTGTTAACAAAGCAGCAGGCAGAAACGGTTGAGATAAAAAAAATAGAGAACTTTTTTAAGTCTGTGCTTGGGCAAAAAATGTTGAATGCGGAAAGAGTAAACAGGGAAATACCCTTTAATTATAAAATTAAAAGCACTGATTTTTATAAGGACCTGGAACGGGAAAAATATGAGTATGATACCATGCTTCTCCAAGGAGTAATAGATTGTTATATTGAAGAACCTGACGGAATTTTGCTCATAGATTACAAAACAGATTATGTTCCTGAGGGTAAAACAGACCGTCTTAGGGAGAAATATAAAATACAGATCGACTGCTATTCAATGGCACTTGAAAAATTGACTGGAAAAAAGGTAAAAGGAAAATATATTTATTCTTTTTGTAATGAGGAATCAATAGCATTATAGTACTTTTTATAAATAATATGCAAAAGAACTTAATTATGACAAGGAATAGCATTAATATTTTACAAAGTGTTCGTTGTAGTATAATTTTGGAAATGATATAATAGTATTTGAAAGATAATATATAATGCTAAAGACAGCACAATGTAAAACAAGTGATACAATCTTCTATAATTTAGGAGGGTGAAAATGGAGGATATACTAAGGCTGATTTTAGAAGAAAATAAGAAACTTGTGGCAGGTCAGTCAAAACTAGAAACAGCAATATCAAGACTTGAAACGGGACAGTCGAAACTGGAAGCAGGGCAGTCAAAGTTAGGAACAGCAATATCAAGACTTGAAGAAGGACAGTCAAAGCTTGAAGCAAGACAGACAAAGCTTGAAGCAAGACAGACAAAGCTTGAAGAAGGACAGGAAAGACTTGAAGCAAGACAGACAAAACTTGAAGAAGGACAGGAAAGACTTGAAAAAGGCCATTTAATCATGGGTAAAGATATAAAAGAAATAAGGGGGTACCTGCATAAGGGTTTAGATGTTGATATTGAAAGATTGCAAAAAAGAGTCAAAAAAATTGAAGACCATTTAAAAATAGTATGAGTTTAAAATAGATATAAGTATTATTGATTCAGGTCCCCCGCTGGTTTGAGTTAAATATTGCCGGAGCGGGACAAAGCGCTGTCATATTGTCACTTCCATATCCTTCGGAGTCAAGACTCAATGAAGTACTTTCATTTTAAAGCTTTTAAATATATTTTTCATTATTCTACAAATTTATTAAAAATGCTGGCAATTATGAAGGAAATACCAATTATGTGTAGAATAATTATATAGTTAAGAAATAGAAAACAAAACGGTTATCAGGATATTTTCTGACAGCAGGGTTTCATTATTATTTACTAGGAGAAAAGGTGGCTTTTATGCATGAAGGACACAGGGAAAGAGTCAAAAATAGATTTCTGACGGAGGGACTGGATTCTTTTGAAGATCATCAGATATTGGAGTTGCTCCTTTTTTATTCAATACCAAGAAAAGATACAAATGAAATGGCCCACAAGCTTTTAAAAAGGTATGGATCTTTGTCGGGGGTTATGGAGTCGGATCCAAATGATATAATAAAGGTAAATGGTATCTCTAAGAACACGGCAGTTCTTCTGTCTCTAATGCCTTCTATTTCAAGAAGGTATTTTAAAGACAGATGGGGAAGCAGACCTGCACTAAATTCATCTTCCCAGGCAGGAGAATATTCTGTCTCTCTGTTTGCCGGCAGGGCTTATGAAGCCTTTTATGTGATATGTCTTGATTCGCAGAACAAAGTATTATTTCCTGCCCTTGTCCATGAAGGAACCATAAATGAAGCACCGGTCTATCCCAGACTTATAGTTGAAACAGCACTGAGGCATAAGGCAAATACCGTAATTCTTGCACATAACCACCCGGGAGGCTCTTTAAAAGCTTCTCTTGCAGATATTAAAGTAACTGAAAATATTGTTAATGCCCTGGGTGCAATCCAAATAAATGTAATTGACCATATAATTGTAGCAGGCTCCCGATACTATAGTTTTGCCCAGGAAGGACTCCTGGGAATTACGTGATTTCGACAATAGATAAATGTTATAATGCTTTTTTATACTGATTGAAATAAAGATCCTTGTAATATTTACATGTGTGAAGAAGTTCCTCATGTTTACCTTTGCCAATAATTTTTCCTTTATCTACAACATAAATACAGTCAAAATCAATAACTGTTGACAATCTGTGGGCAATCATTATTGTTGTCCTGCCTTTCATTAATTTATTTAATGCCGTGACTACCTTCATCTCTGAATAAGTATCAAGTGAGGAGGTTGCTTCATCCAAAAGGAGTATGGGAGGGTTTTTTAAAAAAGCCCTTGCTATTGCAATTCTTTGTCTTTGTCCTCCGGAAAGAGTTACACCTCTTTCTCCTACAACTGTATTGTATTTATATTCAAAAGCCTGTATAAACTCATGTGCATTTGCTTTTTTTGAAGCTTCAATAACCATTTCAAAACTTGCGCCGGGATTGCCGCAAAGGATATTGTCTTTAATGCTTATACCAAATAGATTTGTATCCTGGGGAACAATAGCAATATTGCTCCTTAATGATTTGACTTTTATATTCTTTATGCTTATCCCGTCAATAAGTATATCTCCGTTATTTAACTCAAAAAACCTTGGTATCAGATTTATTATTGTAGATTTACCCGCGCCGCTTTTGCCAACCAGGGCAGCTTTTTCTCCTGATTTAATTGTCATGCTTGCATTTTCCAATATACAGCCGCCTTTTCCATAAGAGAAAAATACTTTTTTAAAATTAATGTCTCCTGATACCTTATCCAAAACAATTGCTTTTTCCCTGTCTTTTACTTCCTCATCCGATGACAGTACTTCAAATATCCTGTTTATGGCAGCCATTGATTTTTGAACATCCATATAAAAGTTTGACAGCATGGAAACAGGACCCATGACCATATCAATATAAAGTAAAAAAGCTATAAAATCTCCTGCGCTTATGTTACCAGAAAATACTCTATACCCGCCAAAACCGATTAAAGAAAGGAGTTGCAATGAAGTCAAAAATCCGATTATAAGATTTGATTTTGCTCTGATTTTAATATTTTTAACAGAGTGTCCAAAAAGCTTTTCATTTTCTTCCTTATACATTCTATTTACTGTTTTTTCCAGTACAAAAGTTTTTATAATATTTATACCCAGTATGCTCTCACTTGTAAACGAGGTCAAATCCCCAAGCTTTTTTTGCATTTTTTTTGAAACTTCCCTGGTCATACTTCCCATTTTTTTTGAAATTACCACTATAAGAGGAAACATTGAAAATGCCAGCAGGGTTAGCGGTATATCAATTTTCACCAGCATAAATATTATAAAAGCCAATGATATAAACTGCCTTAAAAAATGTGTGAATCCACTTGAAAGAGCCATCTGAAAAAGATTTATGTCATTTGTTAATCTTGAAATGATATCCCCGGATTTTTGTTTGGAATAAAAACCAATGGATAGTTTCTGTAATTTTTCATAAACACTGATTCTAATATTCTTTACAATTTTTTCACCAAGGATTCCAAGCCTGACTTCCTTTAAAAAATTAAAAAAATGAGATACGATAAAAAGCATTAATAAACTGCCGGTTAGTACCGGGAGTTTATTATAATCCTCATTTGTCAATAAATTATTAAAAAAATTTCTTAACAGCCAGGGAAACATAAGTCCGGAAACAGTTGAAATTATCATAAAAACCTGGCTTAGTAATAATTCTCTTGTATAAGGTTTCAAATGAATTAATATCCGTTTCATTTTTCATTCTCCACCATTATATTTTCTATTAACCGCATTATAGAATCAACAAGTTCATGCTTATTGTATTTATCCTCATTTTCCAAATACAAACTGCATATGGAATCAATATAGCCGATAATTCCACATGCAGTGATTTCAAAATTAATATTTTTTATGTGTCCCCATTCATTTCCTTCTTCCAGTTGCTTTGAAAGAAAAGAGACATATTTGGCTTTAAGGCATTTTACTTCACTCAGTGTTTCTTCGTCTATACCATTTGATATTTCATTAAAAAAAAGCTTTGAAAGTTCTTTATACTCCAAATATAAATCAATCTGTCTTTCAATAATTTTTTCTATTTGTGTTTTTGGTGGTATGTTTTCCTTCAAAGTATTCCGGACTTCTTTGGTTATAAATTCAATTCCTTCCGTCAATATTGCTTTAAAAAGGAGAGACTTGCTTTTAAAATGATAATATAATGTTCCTTTTGCCACATTTGACCTCTTCGCTATATTATCCATGCTTGCCTTAAAATAACCATTTTCAGAGAATTCCCCAATTCCCCCTCTAATAATTTTTTCTCTACTCATAATACACCCTCCTAAACTGACTGGTCAGGTTAATAATATATCATAAAATTGCTTTTGTCAATTATTTTTTTTACCTCCATTATTGATAACCCTTAAAATCACTGGTATAATAGGGTGCATGAAAAGTTTGTGCCGGTGTGGCTCAGAGGCAGAACAGCTCACTCGTAATGAGCAGACCATGGGTTCGATTCCCATCACCGGCTCCAAGCAAAAATCCCCAGAATAATCAAGAGGTTTTTTATATTCATTAGTAATTCAAACTGTGTCATAAGTGTTTGTTTTGCAACAGATTTATTTTGAGCAGCTTCTACTTAGATTAGCGGTGATGATGCGGGGTATTCTTCAGGATAATATGCTGGTCAAGGTCAAAAATGTTCAGAGGTTTGATTAATATAAACAATTTATAAATCTATTTATAAGATACTACATTACATGAGTTTCATGCAATTGCAGATATGAAAAAACTGGAGAAAGAAGATAAATGAGTATTGCAAACATTTCCAATACCAGATATGGAGAAAATGTACAGTCAAAAGGACTGGTTAGCCTCATGGATGTTCTTCCTACATTTGCTTAAGTGCATCAACTGCAATTACAGTGCATTCTGACTCATTGTCCTTTGTTATCCGTTCATGTATTGCCACAGCTACAGTCATATAAAAGTTGTTAATAACTCTCTCATAATTCTTGCGCTCTCAATGGCCTTTCCTATTGGATGATTATTGAATGAGATTACCGTATAGCCTGAAGACATATCCAGTTCCCTTACTCTTGGTAGCCAATCAAAAAGCTCCTCCCTGGAATACATGTAATCATACCTTTCATTTCCTTTGCCGTTATACCATGCTTTCCTGTTTTTCCCATGCATTCTCACATAAGCAAGATTTGTAGTTGAAACAGCAACTTTTCCTACAAGCCCTTTTATATCAGGTTCATCTACACACACAAACCCTAGATTTTCCTTTTTCAGTAATTCTATTGTACGTTCATTAATCCATTTCCTGTTTCTGAATTCCACGTTTATTTGTGTATCTTCAAACCAGTCCCTTAAGGTTTTTAGATAGTCCATATTATTCTGGTTGAAATGGAACGAATACGGAAATTGGATAAGCAGGCAAAGAAATTTCCCTGAACGGACTATCGGCTGCAGAGAGTATAGGAATTTGTTTGCATTCTCCCTGTCCATATTCTTCTCATGTGTAAATCCTTTGAAAAGCTTTACGGCAAACTTGAAATCATCGGGTGTCTTTGTGTCCATACCTTCAAACAGCCTTAGCCTGGGCATGTGGTAATATGAAGAATTAACTTCTACAAAGCTGAAGTGATTTGAGTAGTACTCCAGCATATCTCCCGGTTTTATTCCTTCAGGATAGAAAGGTCCAATCCAGTCCTTATATGAATAACCTGCAGTTCCTATATTAATCAATACGCCCATCCTCTTTTCCCTTTGAGTTTATTTTAACACAATTATATAATGATATAAAAATATTCTAATAATTTTATTATTATTACAAATACTAATTTCATGAATTATTTAGTTTTTTACTTAAGCATAGCTGTTATTATGATTGTGTTTGCAGTAATAATAAAAATAAAGGGATTTGCCATAAACGGTCTTATAATAGGCCTGACTACAGTTGGCTATTCCCTTGTATTTGATAATATTCTTGGTTGTGAGCTGGATTTATTTCATTATATCAATAATGACGTATCAAATTTATACATGGTTTTGGGAGCAGTTTTTTTATATCCTCTTCTAAATATATTATACATTACCTATTTACCCGAAAACAGGAGAAAAATTCTATTATATACATTGGTCTGGATAGTTTTCATGATGCTTTTTGAATATGTAACAATTTTGAGCAAAACCATAGTTTTAACCGGATGGATAATATTTCCATGGTCTATAGTCACCTATATTGTAACTTATTCCTGGATATATATTTTAAACAGGTATGTCAGCAAAAAGTGCAGCTAATCCATAATTTAAGAGAAGGATTTCTAATGTATATGTCGAATTGTTTCCTAAGATGAACTTTGAAAAATGAATAAAAACAGATAAAATATTTAAAAATAACCATAGTGAAAGGTTTTATTATTAATGTTGAAAATCAACAGCTAATAGCATTGCTGATTAACTTTTGCTGTAGTACTGCTTAGAGAATTTTAAAAAGACAGAGGTATAAATAATGAAAATAGCTATAATTGGTGCCGGAGTATCAGGACTTTCATGTGCACATGAGTTAGAATATTACGGCGTTAATCCTCTGGTATACGAGGACACTGATTTTATTGGCGACAGGGAACCTCATGTGACTGCCAATTTGGATATAGCCGATAGGCCAATTAAGGATTTGCTGGTATATTTTAATGAAATGTGCCATATGGATATAAAGCCTGTAAATGTAGTAAAAAAGTTAACCCATTACTTTCCGAATAATAAAAGAACTTTAAAAAGTGACAATTTCGGTTATTTTTTCAGACGTGGTAAAGAATATAATTCGTTGATTGGCCAGATATACTCAAAATTAAAAAAAACAAGAATAATATTCGGACAAAAACCCGATGTTAAAACTCTTTCAGAAGAGAATGATTTTGTCGTTGTTGCTAACGGCCGGCCTGATATAACAAAAAAATTAAAATGCTGGAATGAATTAGTGAGCGGTTGGATAAAAGGAGCTATAGTAAAATATGATTTTGACCCTACCGAGCTTATTGTATGGGTAAACAGAAAGTATTGCAAAAGCGGATATGCGTATCTTTGCCCCTATGACAGTAAAAAAGCGTCTTTACTGCTGTTTGTGCCTTATATTAGTAAGATTGATATTGACCACTACTGGAAACAATTTATTGAAATTGAAAAATTGGAATATAATATTTTAGAAGAATTTTATGTTGAACATTTTAGCGGGTATGTGTATCCACATAAATTTAAAAATATATACTTTGTAGGGTCGGCCGGGGGAGCAATAAGCCCGCTTTTAGGATTTGGGCAGACCAACAGCATCAGCATGGGAGTATTTTCCGCACAGTCGATTGTAGAGGGTATGGATTATGAATCATTAATCAGTAATGTTATAAAAAAAGAACTGTCAATGTATGAATTAAGAAAATCTTTCAACAGGCTCAGTAACAGAGGCTACGATAACTTGCTGAAAGTGATGGCACTTCCGGGGTTAAAGCATCTTTTTTATAATACGAATATCAATATAGCTAAATATGGAGCCGGGGCTTTGAAGCTTGGAAACAAAATTTTCAAAAAGGAGTAAGCCATATTTAATATAAGATCAGGGGGTAAAAGGAGAATGCCGGTTTTTAAGTATGGACAAAAAGAGATTGAATATTTAAAAAACAGGGATAAAATGCTTGGTGCAGCTATTGACAGGATAGGAATGATAAAACGTGACATTATTCCTGACCCATTTGTTGCCCTAATATCAAGCATTGTAAATCAGCAAATATCCAAAAGGGCTGCGCAGGCCGTCTGGAACAGGCTTAGTAATATGCTTGGAGATATTACTCCTCAACGTATAGTTAAAGAGGAATTTAATAATATTAAAAGCTGCGGCCTTTCTCAAAGAAAAACATGTTATATTATGGGAATTGCAGAGGCCGCATTATCAGGCAGGATTGATTTTAATTCCTTTGATTGCTTAACTGACGAGGAGATTATCAAAGAGCTTTCTTCACTTTACGGCGTAGGTGTTTGGACTGCTGAAATGCTTTTGATTTTTTCCCTGTGCCGTCCGGATGTTGTAAGTTATAACGATTTGGCCATTCGCAGAGGAATGATGGTTTTGTACGGGATAAAAGAGCTTTCCAGGGATAAGTTCCAGGACTATAGAAAGCGGTATTCACCCTATGGTTCTGTTGCATCCCTTTATTTATGGGCTCTTTCCATCACATGATTAAGCTCAGGATAAGTAAAAAATGTTTTAATAATATAAATATAGCTATGTTTGTTTTTATAATAAAAAATTCAATGAACAAATAAAACATGAAAAGTATAACATATTGTCTCCTGCTATGTAACGTTATAATTTTAAGCGTAATGACCTTTGTGTATTTCAAAGGCCATAATGCAAAAATTAAAGTTTTTTCATATAGAATAAATTTATAATTGAAATGTATAATTTAATAAATTGATTTTAGGAGGATTGTTTATGGGCAGTAGACTGGCTTTATTTGGAGGTAAGAAAACCATAGGGAGTAATCCTGGGGATATCTTTACCTGGCCGATTATTGGAAAAGAGGATGAGGATGCAGTACTGGAAGTGTTAAGAAGAGGTGTCATGTCGGGAACAGATGTAACTGAACGGTTTGAAATAGAGTTTGCCGATTGGCAGGGAGCCAAATATGCTCTAGGATTTTGCAATGGTACGGCGGCTATACATTCTGCGATGCATGCGTGCAAGATAGGAGCCGGTGATGAAATTATCTGTCCGAGTGTTACCTATTGGGCATCTGCAATCCAGGTTTTCTCACTGGGAGGCACGGTAGTATTTGCCGATATAGAGCCTCATTCACTTTGTATTGACCCAAAAGATATAGAAAGCCGTATTACAGACCGTACAAAGGCCATAGTGGCTGTTCATTACCTTGGCCATCCCGCAGATATGGATCCAATAATGGAAATTGCAGAAAAGCACAATCTGAAAGTTATTGAGGATGTATCCCACTCCCAGGGAGGACTATATAAGGGAAAGAAACTTGGAACCATAGGGGATGTAGGAGCAATGTCACTAATGAGCGGGAAATCTTTTGCCATAGGTGAAGCGGGAATGCTTGTTACAAATGATCTTGAAATTTATGAAAGATCTATAGCATTCGGTCATTACAAAAAGTTTAATGAAAGTGTAAAGACCGAGTATCTAAAGCCTTATGCAGGACTGCCTATGGGTGGATGCAAATACAGGATGCACCAGCTAAGCTCTGCTTTGGGACGAGTTCAGCTCAAGTATTATGATGAACGCTGTGAAGAAATAAGAAAAGCTATGAATTACTTCTGGGATTTGCTCGAAGGAGTGCCAGGGATAAAGGCCCACCGTACATCTGAGGATTCGGGGAGTAATATGGGTGGATGGTATGCCGCGAGGGGAATATATAAGTCTGAGGAGCTGGAAGGTCTGTCTGTGTCAAGGTTTGCCGAAGCTGTAAGGGCAGAAGGATTTGCGGACTGTTATCCCGGGTGCAATATACCTCTTCATACCCATTTGCTTTTTAAAAGCTGTGATGTATATGGACATGGAAAGCCTACAAGAATTGCAAACTCGGACCATGATGTCAGAGAATTTGACAGACGCTTACCGGTAAGCAGTAAATTCAGCTCAATGGTTTATGCAATACCCTGGTTTAAGCACTACAGGCCTGAGATTATAAAGGAGTACGCAGATGCATTCCGCAAGGTAGCAGAGAGCTATAGGGATTTACTGGAAGGAGATGGTGGAAACCCTGAAAACCTGGGGGGATGGTCTACAAGCCGCTGATCAGTTTTAAGTAATATTAAATGATGGTGATAATAAAAAATAGGTTTTTTGTTATCAATATTATGTAATCCTTCATATAATATAATATAATTATATGGAAGGAGGCTTATAATGGAATACAAATGTCATAAAAACAGTTTGGATGGAATATTTGATAAAAGGATAACCACCTGTACATGCTGTGTTGATACATTGACCAAATTAATCCGCAAGGAATTCAGATGCGGGGATGTTATTGGTTTGACATTTATTGAAACGGGAGTTGCCTCAATTGCAACCGGCATATTCCAGGAAGTATTGGACGGAGTTGTTATTGTTAAGGATTTGCTGCTTCCAGACACCACCAGTTTTGTTTCACTTTGTGATGTAAATAGTGTGGAAAAAGGCATAGTACCGGATCAGAGTGGTAGTCCGATGTCGGTAAAGCTATCTTAGCATAAGGCTAAAAAAGACATACCTTTCAAAGGACACTTGGAAATAAAAAGAAGCATTTAATAGCAATAAAATAGAATAAATATATTTTAAGAGCCAATTGATCAGTATTCTTTGGCTCTTTATTTTTGAATAACCTTTGCCGCTAGTGGCCTGTTACAGACTGCTAATATTTAAGGTGGCTTTTTATATCTTCAAAAGATTTTCTTACCTTTTCCCTGGTACTGCTGTTTTCCGGATAACCAATTGAAATCAATAGGGGTACCTTTTTGCTTTTAGGTATATTCAAAAGCTTTTTTATTTTGCATTGATTAAACCATCCCAGCATGCAGGTTCCAAGGCCAAGCTCGGCAGCCTGAAGGCAGATATGCTCGGCTGCTATTCCCATATCAATCAGACGATAATTTATATTCTTTAATTGTGTACCTATTAAGGATGAAAGATTTGCTCTTTCCATAACCATTACAAGAATCGCCGGAGCCGTATGGACAAATTTATTAAACTTAACAATGTTATCATAGGTCAGGCCCGCAATTTTCTCCTTTAAAGCAATATCATCAACAACTATTATCTTCCAAGGCTGCGAATTGCAAGCCGAAGGTGCAAGTCTGGCGGCTTCAATACACATGTCTATTTTATCCTGTTCTACAATCCTGCTGCTATACTTTCTTACACTCTCACGTTTTTTTACAAGCTCAGAAAAATCCATATTCAACACACCCTTCCATCTTTATATTATCAATTAATAATAGTATATGCAAGAAATTTAAACAATTTGCACCTTAATCAGCTTCAAACAGGGAGCATACTGAAATTTAGCTGCTCCAGCAAAAAAATAATAATGAAAAATGCGGGAGTTTGCTCTTTGTAACGAGCAATTTGCGTTGTTATGATTTTCTTAATGGAACATACTAAATTTAGTAGTATGAATAATAAGCATATACAACATTTAGTATGCTCCTTACTTGAAATTGATACAACGCAAATTGCTTAACTATTGACGAACAGTTGTAATACGAATATCATATTAATGGTATAAAAGCACATGGATATATCGGGAGGACTTATATGATTATAGATAATATTTTGGATTTAATTGGTAATACACCTTTGATTGATTTGCAAAAAACAACTTCAATGCATATTTATGGAAAGGCTGAATTTTTTAATCCCGGGGGCAGCATAAAGGACAGAATAGCTAAATACATGCTTGAACAGGCCGAAATACGCGGCGATTTAAAGCCTGGTATGACAATAATGGAACCCACATCTGGTAATACTGGAATTGGCCTTGCTCTGGCAGGTGTTCAAAAGGGATACAGGGTAATAATATGCATGCCTGAAAATATGAGTGAAGAGCGTAAAAAAATTATACGGGCACTTGGTGCGGAATTGGTACTTACTCCAGCTGGCCAAAGTATAGGCGGATGTGTTGAAGAAGTTAAAAAAAGATGCTCCGACTGCGATGAAATTTTTGTTCCGCAGCAGTTTCAGAACATGGATAACCCTGAAATACATTATAAGACAACGGCTATGGAAATATGGGAGCAGCTAAATGGCGAAATAGATGTTTTTGTATCTGGTTTGGGTAGTGGAGGTACACTGGCGGGTGTAGGCAAATTCCTCAAAGAGAAAGATCAATCAATTAAAATTGCTGCGGTAGAGCCTAAAAATGTATCTGCACTACTGGGGCACGAACCAGGATTACATAAAATACAGGGAATAGGGGACGGGTTTATACCTGATGTGCTTGACACAGATATTATAGATGAGGTGGTAGAAGTTACGGATGATGACGCTATTAAAACTGCAAGAAAACTTGCCAGGGAACAGGGTATACTTGTCGGAACTTCTTCAGGGGCAAATGTATGGGCATCTATGGAGCTGGCTAAAAAATATGGCAAAAATCCAAACATAGTTACAATACTGGCAGATAGGGTGGAAAGGTATTTTAGTACCGCACTGATATGAAAAAAACGGATGCACAATGCAATTCGTTTCAATGTTTGCTTGATTTTATGTACAATAAAGTGCTATTATTATTTTAAAAACTAGTTTTGCTGCTAAAGATAATATATATTCCGGAGGACTGTTTATTTGAACTATTCTATAATTGTAAACCAGGTATTTACACTTTTTATTGTGATGATTGTCGGTGTTATAGCAAGAAAAAAAGGATATATAAATGAACAAGTTAATAGAAAACTTTCCGATATACTGCTCCATGTTACATCTCCCATGTTGATTTTTTCTTCATTCCTGTTTGACTTTAGCAAAGAAAAGCTTGTTACTGCAGGATATGTCTCCATATTTGCTGTATTGATGTTTTTTTTGTCAATCCTATCCGCAGAGTTTGTTTTTAAAAAAGTGTCTGATGATGCTAAAGGAGTAATGAAAGCTTCTTTGGTCTTTTCTAACTGCGGTTATATGGGCATTCCTGTAATAGGTGCCGTAGCGGGCAAAGAGGGGGTGTTTTACGCATCCATATTTGTTATTGTATTCCTTATATTCTTATATACATATGGAATTGTCCTCTTTGACGGGGGAAGCGTATTCAAGTCTTTAAAAAAAGCTCTGGTAAGTCCTGCATTACTAGCAGTTTACATAGGCTTTCCCGTATTTCTTTTTCAAATAAAAGTTCCTGAATTTATTGTAAATGCAGCCGATATGACAGGTGCAATGACAATGCCGCTTGCCATGATAATAGTTGGAGCTATTTTTGCAGGCTCTGATATAAAGAAAATGCTTAAGGATAAAAGGGTATATTATGGGTCGTTTATACGGCTCGTTTTAATCCCCTTGATTACTCTGGGAATAGGTAAAGCAGCAGGACTGCCTGAAAATGCTGTAAAATATTGTGTAATACTTTTTGGTATGCCGGTAGCTGCAAATGTTGTTGTATTTGCAGAAAAATTTGAAAGCAATTCGTTTCTTGCTTCCAAGCTTGTAACGATATCAACTCTTTTTTCAATAATTACAATACCTCTGGTACTATTATTGATAGGTTGGATTTAAGATGAAAGCGTATTTTGCCAAAGCCTGAGGCTTTTTATTGACAATAAAAGATGTATGAAGGTATAATAAGCTGGTAGAAGATTATATTTACCAGGTATTTGCAAGACTGAAGCGTTGGGTAAATTTTTTCACTGTTGTGTTATTTGTAAAAAAACAAATCCAGAGGAACGATAGAAAGAGTAGTTATGTTTAGTATTTTTGTGAAGTCATTGGTTATAGGATATTCTGGTGCTGTTATGCCGGGAACGCTTTTGGCATATACCATTGATAAAAGTATAAAAAAAGGTGCCAGAGCAGGTTTTTTAATATCCTTAGGCCATATATTGCTGGAGTTTGTAGTAGTAGCAGCTTTATTTTCAGGTCTTGGCAAATTTTTAGAGACTGCTGCTGTAAAAACTGTTATTGGATTAGTGGGAGGAGCCGTACTGGTATATCTGGGAGTATCCATGATAAGGGATATCATAATGGGCAGGACAACTATAGATATTAACAGCGGATCAGCTTACAAACAGGGGAACCTGGTACTTGGGGGAGCGCTCCTCAGTGCGTCTAATCCATACTTTACAATATGGTGGGCTGCTGTAGGGCTTGGCCTTATAATGAATGCATACAATACATTTGGATTTGCAGGGATAGCTGCGTTTTATATGGGACATATACTGGCTGATATTACCTGGTATGTATTTGTTTCCAATCTTATCAGCCGTACTCGTAAGTTTATCAGTAAAAAAATATATAATATAATAATAATAATACTGGGAAGCTGCCTTCTGGCATTTGGAATCAGCTTTATAGCTGCTTCCCTTGTATAAAGACAGGCTGATTTATCCAATCTCAAACTGGTCAGGTATTGAGAATAGTTTTGACCGGTAATTCCTTTAAAAGGCCTGCTAAAATATTAAGGCTTATTCCCAGCATTTCAGCAATATAATTGGATGAAATATCGGGATTACTGTAGTTTGATCTTAATTAAACTCAAATATAGGGTTAATTGGAGTTGTTTTCTTTTTTTATTTCAAGGTTTCTAATCAATACTCTGCAGAGCATAAGCAGCTTTTGATTAAATTTTATATTGACAATAATTATACCAAATGCTATTATAATAATACAAAACTAAATAATTCAAAGTATTTCTTCAGGGATAGGTGAAATTCCTTACCGGCGGTATAGCCCGCGAGCCTTCATGGCAGATCCGATTTGATTTCGGAGCCGACAGTAAAGTCTGGATGGAAGAAGAAAATTCTATTTACAGTATAGTTATTCCCTGGAGATTTTCTTCAGGGTTTTTATTTTGGGTTAATATATGCAAAACGGAACCAACAGAATTATTGTATAAATTATTTGGAGTTAAATTATGGAATTACACAAGGATTACATGAAAAAGGTATTGACGCTTGCTAAAAAAGGATGGGGAAAGACAAACCCAAATCCACTGGTGGGTGCTTTAATTGTTAAAAATGGTAAGATTATAGCAAAAGGGTACCACCGGATGCCTGGCTGTGCCCATGCGGAAGTAGATGCTTTTAACAATGCAAAAGAAGATCCATGTGGAAGTACACTTTATGTTAATCTTGAACCATGCTCACACTTTGGAAGGACACCTCCCTGTGTCAAAGCAATAATTGAGGCAGGAGTCAGCGAAGTTGTTATTGCTATGGAAGACCCAAACCCTCAAGTATCCGGACAGGGGATCAAAATATTAAAAGACAAGGGTATCAAAGTAACTGTGGGAGTACTTGAAAATGAAGCTAAAAAACTTAATGAAATATTTGTAAAATTTGCTGCTGAGAAGAAACCGTTTGTTATATTGAAAGCCGCAATGACCCTGGATGGGAAGATTGCAACAGTATGTGGTGATTCAAAGTGGATTACAGGAGAAAAGTCAAGACATTATGTACATGAAATACGGAACAGGGTGTCGGCTATAATGGTAGGCATAAATACAGTTCTTAGTGATAACCCGTCTCTTACAACACGCTTAAATAACGGAACAGGAAGAGACCCGGTCAGAGTAGTTGTCGACAGCAAGGGAATGATACCTTTGGACAGCAAGGTCATTAAATCATCATCGGGAATGATACTTGCCACTGCGTCGTCAATTGAAAATGAGAAGGAAAAATTTCTTCAGGAAAGAGGCGTTAAAATAATCAAAGCTGATGATAAAAGCGGATATGTCAACCTTAACAAGTTAATGGACAGGCTGTACAAGCTGGAGATTGACAGTGTATTGCTTGAAGGCGGAGGGAGCCTTAACGCATCTGCAATGAATTTCGGAATAGTGGATAAGGTTATGATGTTTATAGCACCTAAAATAGTTGGAGGAAAAAGTGCAAAAACTCCTGTTGAAGGTGAAGGAATAAAGTTTATGAAGGAAGCAACAGCTTTGGAAAATGTAAAGGTAAGTAAGTTTGACAATGATACTCTTATAGAAGGTTATATAAGCATAAGAGAAACATTTGCCAGGAAGAAGGGAGAAGCATGTTTACAGGGATTGTTGAGGAAGTAGGCAGTGTAAGGGAAATTGTACATGGAAGCATGTCAATAAGGTTATCCATAAGCTGTATAAAAATCCTGGATGATGTAAGTATCGGAGATAGTATTGCTGTAAACGGCATATGCCTTACAGTAACTGATATTGGGACAGGCTGCTTTTCAGCAGATGTTATGCCGGAGACTATGAGAAAGACAGGATTGGAAAAATTGAAAATTGCAGAGAGGGTTAACCTGGAAAGAGCATTAAGATTGTCGGACAGGCTGGGAGGACATATTTTAACAGGACATATTGACGGGACCGGAACCATAATTGGCAGGACGGAAGAGGGCAATGCGATCTGGCTGACAATTCAGGCACCCGATGAAGTTTTAAAATATATTGTTATGAAAGGTTCGGTAGCACTGGATGGAACCAGCCTTACAGTTGCATATACAGACAACAGGGCTTTCAAGGTATCGCTGATACCTCTTACTGCAGAAAAAACCAATCTTGGGTCAAAAAGGGCAGGTGACAAAATAAATATTGAATGCGATGTAATCGGAAAGTATGTAGAAAAACTGACAAAAGGCTATAACGGCCGGCAGAGCGGGAAGAAAGACATTTCTACAGACTTTTTAAGGGAAAACGGCTTTATTTAGGTATTTATAATCTGGAGGCATAGTAATGATGTTTGATAAAATTGAGGAAGCCATAGAAGATGTAAGACTGGGAAAAATGATAGTAGTTGTTGATGATGAGGACCGGGAAAATGAAGGAGACTTGCTTATGGCTGCCGATAAGGTTTCCCCTGGAGCTATAAACTTCATGGCAGCACACGCAAGAGGTATCATATGCGCAGCTTTGAGTGAGGAATATGCACGCCGCCTGGACCTGTCCCTTATGGTCGAAAGAAATACTGAAAGCATGAGAACTGCATTTACCGTTACAGTGGACCATAAAGATTCAACGACCGGCATATCGGCTTTTGAAAGAGCGCATACCATAAAGCAGCTTGTGAGTCCTGAGTCTACAAGCAAGGATTTTGTAAGACCCGGGCATGTTTTCCCCCTTATAGCACAAAGGGGAGGGGTGCTGAAACGTTCCGGACATACGGAGGCAACAGTTGACCTGGCACAAATGGCAGGTCTTACTCCTGCAGGAGTTATTTGTGAGATTATGAATGAAGACGGTACCATGGCAAGAGTACCACAGTTAATGGATTTTACAGGACAGCACGGATTAAAGATAATAACGGTAGCTGATTTAATTAAGTATAAAAGGAAGAAGGAAAAGCTTATAAAGCTTTCGGCAGAAGCAAACCTTCCAACAGAATATGGAGAATTCAGGATTTTGGCTTTCGAGAATTGTATTAACGGGAAGAACCATCTAGCCCTTTTACATGGGGACATAAGAGAATCGGAAAAACCTGTGCTTGTAAGAGTACATTCCGAGTGCCTGACCGGTGATGCTTTTCACTCTCTTAGATGTGACTGTGGTGACCAGCTGGCGGCAGCATTAAGGAAGATTAATGAGGAAGGAAGAGGGGTTTTGCTTTACATGCGTCAGGAGGGGAGGGGAATAGGACTTGTAAACAAGATTCGGGCTTATGGGCTGCAGGATAAGGGAAAGGATACCGTGGAAGCTAATGAACTTTTAGGATTTGCTCCTGACCTTAGAGAATATGGTGTGGGTGCACAAATTTTATGTGAATTGGGATTAAAGAAAATACGCCTTTTGACCAATAACCTTAAAAAAGTAGTCGGACTTAAGGGGTACGGAATTGAAATTGCAGAAAGGATACCTCTTCAGATAGAAGCTAACAATGTCAACGCATTCTATCTCAAAACGAAGAAGGAAAAGATGGGTCATATGCTAAATGATATAAACCAGGAGGGAAAAACAAATGCCAATTAAAACAATTCAAGGTAATTTGATTGCAAAAGGTTTGAAAATGGGGATAGTTGTAGGACGTTTCAATGAATTCATAGGCAGCAAGCTTTTAAGCGGTGCAATTGACGGTCTTGCCAGGCATGGGATTGAAGAAGCCGATATTGAAACAGCCTGGGTCCCCGGAGCTTTTGAGGTTCCGCTTGCCGCCCAGAAGATGGCTTCATCAAAAAAATATGATGCGGTAATCTGTCTTGGCGCAGTTATCAAAGGCTCTACTCCTCACTTCGATTATGTGGCAAGTGAGATGACAAAGGGCATAGCAAAAGTATCTTTAGATACAGGTATTCCTGTAATATTTGGGGTTTTGACCACTGAAAGCATTGAGCAAGCAATAAAACGTGCTGGAACAAAGGTTGGCAATAAAGGTTATGATGCTGCTGTTGCAGCAATAGAGATGGCAAACTTGTTAAAGCAGTTTTAATGAATTGCTGATTTGTTTAAAATAAAAATACATCTTACGGTTTATTGAAACAGATGTATCCTGCCGTCATATAATTTGGTAACCATGGCAACTGCATTATATTGCAGCATTAGTATATAATACAATTTGAATTGAAGTATTTTAAGGAGGTTTGTCATGGTTGAAAAAACATATGAATTTGCCGTAACTGATGAAAAGAAAATTGAAAGGATAATAAGTGATGAAAACATAGACCTTAATCATGTTGTTCTAACAGAGGGAGAATCACTTCCTGAACATTTTTCCAATTCCAATGTTTATCTTGTCATTGTAAGAGGAAAAATATCAATTGGATTAAACGATGAAGAAGCCAATGCATATGGAAAGGGAAGTATTTTGAATGTACCATATAATACTAAGATGAATATATCAAATCCAGACAGGGATGTTCTGGAGCTCTTTATAATTAAATCTCCGAGTACTTTTGGCAAATGATAATAACAATAACTGATTATTAGACAGCAATAAATGAAAAGCGAAAAAGGTATATTTCAGGTATTATAAAGTTATCTTTGATTGAAGGGTGGTAACAATTATGTCTGTGATACCTGACTATGAAAATGAAAGCTTGTCTTTTGAGAAAAGAGCTGCAGACCTGGTTTCCAAAATGACGATAGAGGAAAAAGTGTCCCAGCTTGTATTTAATGCTTCGCCTGTTTCAAGGCTTGGAATTCCATCGTATAACTGGTGGAATGAAGCACTGCACGGAGTGGCAAGGGCGGGAGTTGCTACTGTGTTTCCCCAGGCTATTGCCCTGGCAGCAACATTTGATGAGGATCTGGTGCATGATGTGGCTGATATAATATCAACGGAGGGCAGGGCAAAATACCATGAGTTCCAGAGAGAAGGAGACCGGGGAATATACAAAGGCCTTACTTTTTGGTCTCCGAATATTAATATATTCAGAGATCCAAGATGGGGAAGAGGGCATGAAACATATGGAGAAGACCCTTACCTTACAGGAAGGCTTGGAGTTGCTTTCATAAAGGGACTGCAGGGTGATGATGACAAATACCTTAAAGCAGCCGCATGTGCAAAACATTATGCTGTACACAGCGGACCGGAGAATGAACGTCATGAGTTCAATGCCGTAGTTTCACAAAAGGATTTAAGAGAAACTTACCTGCCTGCATTCAAGGATTGTGTAAAGGAAGCAGGAGTCGAATCAGTTATGGGTGCCTATAACAGGACAAACGATGAACCATGCTGCGGCAGCAAGACTCTGCTGCAGGAAATCCTCAGGGATGAATGGGGCTTCAAAGGCCATGTAGTGTCTGACTGCTGGGCGGTTTGTGATTTCCACAAGCATCATATGGTTACTAAAACCGCACCTGAATCTGCCGCATTGGCGCTGGCAAACGGATGTGACCTAAACTGCGGCAATACTTTCCCGAATCTTTTGCTGGCTCTTGAAGAAGGCTTGATAACGGAAAGTATTATAGATAAGGCTGTATTTAGGTTAATGGTGACCAGGATGAAGCTGGGCATGTTTGATAAATGTGATAATGTTCCCTATGATTCTATCCCTTATGAAAAAAATGATTGTGAAGAACATCGCCGGTTTAATAGGAATGTGTCGCAAAAAACAATGGTTCTTCTAAAAAATGAAGATAACCTTTTGCCTGTTTCCAGGGACAGGATCAAGTCAATCGCCGTAATCGGGCCTAATGCTGACAGCAGGACCGCGCTGGAGGGTAATTATTGCGGTACGGCGTCAAGGTATGTGACTGTTCTTGAGGGTATAAGAAATGCTGTTTCAAATGAAGCCCGTGTCTATTACGCTCAAGGATGTCATTTATATAGGGACAAGGTAGAGGGGCTTGGAGAAGAAAAGGAAAGGTTTGCCGAGGCTGTTTCTGCTGCCAAAAAGGCGGATTTGACTGTCATTTGCCTCGGACTGGATGCAAGCATTGAAGGGGAAGAAGGAGATGCATCCAATGAATATGCAAGTGGAGATAAGAGGGATTTAAAACTGCCGGGCTTGCAGCAGCAATTGCTTGAAGCCGTAAATGATGTAGGGAAGCCTGTAGTTCTTGTTCTTCTTTCCGGAAGTGCACTTGCTGTAAAATGGGCCGATGAAAATGTAGCTGCAATTATCCAGGCATGGTATCCGGGGGCTGAGGGTGGCAATGCCGTAGCTTCGTTAATATTTGGAGACATAAGTCCATCCGGCCGATTGCCTGTAACATTTTACAATTCTACGGAAGAACTGCCTGATTTCAAGGATTATTCAATGAAGAACAGGACATACAGATATATGGAAAAGGCAGCCCTTTATCCATTTGGTTATGGACTTAGCTTCACAAGCTTTGAATATAGTGATATTTCAATTAATAAAAAAAGAATTAAACCCGGTGAAAATATTGAGTGTTCAATAAAATTAAGCAACACGGGCAAAATGGAATCGGAAGAAACAGTACAGCTTTATTTGGAAGATATTGAAGCCAGTGTAAGTGTTCCCGCATGGAGTTTGCTGGGAGTTAAAAAAGTTTTATTAAAGCCAGGGGCGAAAAAGCTGGTGGAATTTAATGTTACGCCAAGACAGATGGCTTTAATTGATAATGATGGGAAAGCTGTTATAGAGCCGGGTATGTTTAGAATATATATTGGTGGCAGTCAGCCTGACAAAAGAAGCTGGGAATTGACCGGCAATACAATAAAAAGTATTGAATTTGAGGTTACAGGCGAAACTTCTGTAGAACTGGAATATTAATTCAATTGAAAGGGCTGTATATTCAAAAAGCTTTGAGTTAATTATAAAGGCACCTTTTTAAAGGTGCCCCAGTATGGAATTTGGAAATTCTATTCCTTGTATCCGCAACCGAATCCGCCATATCCGAATCCTGGATTACAGAACAGGAGCAGGAAAACAAGGATGAAAAACAATATTTCACAATTGCCTCCAAAAATACCGCAACCGCCATATCTGTCTGCCATAGTGAATACACTCCTTTTTTGGTTATTTATTAACACTACATAATATTATTAAATTTTATTTTTTGTTACATATAAAAAGGGGTAAAAAAAAACACATTCCCAAAAAAGGAATGTGTTTTTTCAATTATTGCCTTTATTTGTCCAATGTGCCTGTTAGAAGATTCATTGGCAGAGCATCAGGTATTTCGCAGGTGCTTTCCAGCATATAATGCTTCATATCATTGGATGCATCATGGAAACCATGCATTATCTCAAGGACATGATAAGCGAGTTCTCCATTTGAACGGTGTTTTCTGCCTGTTCTCAAGGCATAAGCCATGTCTGCTACGCCGATACCCCTGCTGTTGTCTGTATAGCCATGAGTGACAGGGATTTGCATCCATTCATTTTTGTCTTTTCTTAATACATAAACAGGTCCTCCAAATCCATTTGGATCCGGCACACTCAAAGATCCTTCCGTACCATAGATTTCTATCCTCGGAAGCTGGGCTCCCCAGACATCAAAGCTTGTTATAATTGTGCCTATTGCTCCGTTTTCAAAATTCATAACACCTGCAATGTGGGTAGGTGTTTCCACATCTATAACACTGCCGTATTTAGGCTTGCTTGTAATAACTCTTTCAGGGAATGTAATCCTTGTTGAACCTGTTACCGATTTTACAGGTCCCATGAGGTTTACAAGAGCAGTTAGATAGTAGGGACCCATATCGAACATGGGACCTCCGCCCTTTTTATAGTAGAATTCAGGATCAGGATGCCAGCTCTCGTGCCCATGGCATGCCATGAAAGCGGTTGATGCTGCAGGCTTGCCGATCCACCCGTCTTCAATCAGCTTTTTGCATGTCTGGATTCCACCACCCATAAAGGTATCCGGGGCGGCACCAACCAGCAATCCCCTGGATTTTGCAGTTTCCAACAGTTTTTTTCCATCTTCCCTTGTAATTGCCAATGGTTTTTCAACATGTACGTTTTTTCCCGCTTCAAGTGCTGCCAGGCAAACCTGTGCATGGGCTATGGGGATCGTCAGATTCAAGACTATTTCTATTTCGGGATCTGCAAGAAGCTCTTCAACGCTGCAGGCTTTCGGAATGTCATATTCCTCTGCCGCCTTCCGGACCCTGTCCATCTTAAGGTCCGCAACTGCTTTGACTTCAAGAATATCAAACAACTGTGTACAGTTTTTTAAATAGATGCCGCTTATATTTCCACACCCAATTATTCCAACCTTAACTTTTTTCATCATTTCATACCCCCTTTAAAACATTTTTTTATCACTTTTGAAATCGTCTGAAGAAAGGCCGTCGCGGATTGCAATATCCCTTCCTTCAGCCGACCACAGGAATCCGCGTTTCATAATTTCCAGTGCCTCAGGTATATCAAAAATATCTGCATGGTGACCTAGTGAATTGTAAAATACCCGTCCATGTCCCCACTTTTTTGTCCACACTACAGGCATATCTACCTTACCGTTGGAGGAATGATACCAGTGAACAACAGGAAAGCCGGTTGTAGCCAGCACTTCTACCGCAGGGTCTACATGCAGATAATATTGCTCACTCTTTACCTTGAAATCCTTTATCCCCTCTACAATAGGGCTCGAACCTCTTTTTACATTTACTGCGTATTCCACACCGTCCCCACCTGGATGAGAAACCCAATTTCCGCCTGATATAAACTGCCATTCAACGTTTTCTCTAAAAGCGTCACACATACCTCCGTGGCACCCGCAGAATCCGACACCGTTTGCAACTGCTTCCGATACGGCATTAACAGTTTTGTTGTCAATTTTACCCATTGTCCATACAGGGATAATAAGATGAAGCTTTAAAAGCTCATTTAAATCCTTTAAAGAATCCAGTGTTTTCGATATCTCCACATCAAAACCATTAGCAGTCAAAACATTATGAAATACTTCCGATACCTCAACGGGCTCATGCCCGTCCCATCCTCCGCAAACTATCAAAGCTTTCTTTTTCATAGCAAATATCCTTTCAATAAAGTTTATTGTGTAACAGTTTCCTCTTTATTAAGTTGATTGCCTGACAATCAGCTCAGGTTCAATTTTTAATTCAAAGCCACCGGATTTTCTGCTAAGGGTATCTAAGAATCTGGCGGCACACATTTTTCCCAGTTCAAAAAACGGTATTTTAACGGTTGTGAGATTAGGTTCTACAATTGTTGCAATATCTGAATCATCATAACCGACAACAGCCATATCTTCAGGAATACTTATTCCTTTTTCCCTTAATCCCATAATTACTCCTGCCGCCATCCTGTCGTTGGATGCAAAAAGTGCGGAAGGAACGGGGTTTAAATCCAGAAGCTTTTTTGAAGCAATGTACCCGCTTTTCTTACCATAATTTCCTTCCAGTATGAAGCTTTTCCTCAACGGTATTTTGAATTCATCAAGAGCCATGCAATATCCTTGATACCTGTCAATACTGTTGGTATAATTGGAAGGTCCGTTAATAAAGGCTATATTTTTATGTCCCTTCTCAACCAGATACTTTACTGCTTCGTAGCTCCCCTTGACGTTGTCTACATCTGCAAAATCAATTCCGGAGTCTTTTATATAGTTGTTTACCAGACAAAACCTATATCCTGATTTTTTTAAATCAATGAGTCCGGGATCGTTCCTCAAAGTACCAAGCAATATGCACCCATCCACTCTTTGTCCCTTAAAATACTTGGTATAATCATTAGGATACCTAAGGTTTAAGTCATGGAAAAACAAAATAATATTAAAGCCCTTTTCAGATGTAACCTGGCCTATCCCACTTAAAAGCTCCGAGAAATAATAGACGGAGAATATATGTACATTTGGGATATATGGAAGTATTATCCCAATATTACCTGTAATTCCTTTTGCAAAATTCTGGGCTATCAAGTTAGGATGGTAATTAAGTTCATTTGCTGCTTTAAGTACTATATTCCGAGAAGCTTCGGAAACTGATTCAGGACAATTAAAAACCCTGGATACCGTTGCTCCGGAAACACCCGCAAGCTTTGCTACATCATCTCTGGTTGCTATAGTTTTACCTCCTTTTCCGATAGAATGAACGCGCGTACTGTACACGCGTTCATTCTATACCAATTGCCTGTAAATGTCAAGAAAAAAATTCAAAATTTAAAAGTTAGTTTGTAAGCGATAATATTTCAAAAACATGATACTATTGACATTGGTATGATAGATATTTAAAATATAAATAATAAAACGGACTTTAAGTGATGTTATGGATTTTGGATAATTATTGTTTTTTGTTTAGAATAGGAGAGATGTTATGAACATCCAGGCGCCAAAGGGTACCAGGGACATATTGCCTTTGGAGATAATCAAATGGAGATATATAGAAGGAATTATTGACAAGCTTTGCAAGTATTACGGGTATAGAGAGCTGCGAATTCCGGTTTTTGAATACACTGAATTGTTTCAGAGGGGAGTTGGAGATACCACCGATATTGTTCAAAAGGAAATGTATACTTTTGAAGATAAAGGGGGCAGAAGCATTACTTTGAGACCTGAGGGGACGGCAGGTGTTGTAAGAAGCTACATACAAAATGGAATGGCTTCGCTTCCCCAGCCTGTAAAGCTTTATTACAATATCACAGCTTACAGGTATGAAAATGTCCAAAAAGGAAGGTACAGGGAATTTAATCAATTTGGTGTTGAAGCTTTTGGTGCAGACGGCCCTTCAATTGATGTTGAAATCATAAGCATTCTTGATGATTTGTTTGGAAAACTTGGACTGAAAGGTATAAAGCTCAATATTAACAGCCTGGGATGTTCTGAATGCAGAAAAAAATATAATAAGGAGCTGGTTGACTATCTTAGACCAAAGCTCAAAGGCTTGTGCCATATTTGCAATGACAGGTTTGAAAGGAATCCTTTGAGAATTATTGATTGTAAGGAAAAAAAGTGCGGTATTATACTAAAGGATGCGCCTGCACTGGCTGATAAACTTTGTGACGGATGCAATGAGCATTTTGAAGGGCTGAAAAATGGTCTTGTGAATTTAAATATAAATTATAATGTGGATAAAAACATTGTTCGGGGACTTGATTACTATACCAGGACGGTCTTTGAATTCGTGTCGGAGAATGTAGGTACACAGGGGACTGTTTGCGGCGGGGGAAGATATGATAATTTAATTGTAGCATTTGGGGGTAAACCAACACCCGGCATCGGTTTCGGACTTGGAATGGAAAGGCTGTTTATGGAAATCGACAGCCAGGGACTTGTTATTCCGGGAAATGCAGAAACAGATATATTTGTGGTTTCCATTGGAAAAAAGGCTGAGTTATATACTCAAAAGCTTGTAAAACAGCTCAGGGGCAAAGGTGTGATTGCGGAAAAGGACCATATGGGAAGAAGTGTCAGAGCACAGCTTAAATATGCAAACAAGCTTGGTGCAAAGTATACGGTAGTGATTGGTGATACAGAGGTGGAAAGTAACAAAGCAGTGCTTAAGGATATGAATACGGGTGAGGAAAAAGATGTCAGCCTGGATTCAATACCAGAAAGAATGAAAACCTGAAAGAAACACTTACAGCAATTTTGAATGGAGGATGACATGGAAGATACAATTTACGGATTGAAGAGGACGCATAAGTGTGCACAGCTGGGAATTGAGAATGTAGGGGAAAAAGTGACAGTTATGGGATGGGCCCAGAAAAGAAGAGACCTTGGGGGAGTTATTTTCGTAGATCTAAGGGATATTTCAGGAATTTTGCAGATAGTTTTCAATAATGAATATAATGAAGAAATATTCAAGAAAGCCGAAAGCATCAGGAATGAGTATGTTCTTGCTGTTGAGGGTGAAGTTGTAAAGAGATCTGAGGATACTGTAAACCCAAAAATTAAAACGGGTGAAATTGAAATAGCTGTCAGGGAGATTCGTATTTTGAGCCAATCGGAAACTCCGCCTGTTTATATAGAGCAAGATACTGAGGTTAATGAAGCGACAAGACTCAAATACAGATATTTGGACCTTAGAAGGCCGGATATGCAAAAAAATTTGATTTTAAGACACAATGTGGCTAAAATTGTAAGAGACTATTTTGACGGTAACGGATTTCTTGAACTTGAGACGCCTATGCTCACCAAGTCTACACCCGAAGGTGCCAGGGATTATCTTGTACCCAGCAGGGTACATCCCGGGAAATTTTATGCTCTGCCCCAGTCTCCGCAGCTTTTTAAGCAGCTTCTGATGGTGTCCGGATACGACAGATATTTTCAATTGGTAAAATGCTTCAGGGATGAGGATTTAAGGGCCGACAGGCAGCCTGAGTTTACACAGATAGATCTGGAAATGTCATTTGTAGATGTTGATGATGTTTTAAGTGTTAATGAAGGATTGATAAAAACTATATTCAATGAAATTCTTGGAATTGAATTGGACACCCCTTTTAGAAGGATTACATATATGGAAGCAATGAGCCGCTATGGCTCGGACAAGCCGGATACCAGATTTGGCCTTGAGCTGGTTAATGTATCGGACATAGTTGAAAAGAGCGGTTTTAAAGTATTTGCACAGGCAGTAAAAAATGGTGGAAGCGTAAGAGCAATAAATGCAAAAGGCTGTGGAAAAAGTTTTAGCCGCAGAGAAATTGACGGACTTGCTGACTTTGTCAAGATATATGGAGCAAAGGGAATGGCCTGGATTCTGGTTGATGAAAATGAATTAAAATCTCCGATTACCAAATTTTTTACGGAAGTTGAAATGGACAGCCTTCTTAAAAGGCTGGACGCAGAGCCGGGAGATCTTCTTTGTTTCATTGCGGATAAAAATAGTGTTGTTTTTGACAGCCTGGGCAATTTAAGATTGGAGCTTGCCAGGAAATTGGATTTGATTGGTAATAATAAGTTTGATATTCTCTGGGTTACAGAATTTCCTTTGCTTGAGTACAGTGAAGATGAGAAAAGATGGGTAGCAAAGCACCATCCATTCACTTCTCCAATGGATGAAGATATCCAATACATTGGTGACGATCCCGGGAGGGTAAGGGCGAAAGCTTATGATATAATCATAAATGGTGTTGAAATAGGCGGAGGGAGTATAAGAATCCACAGAAAGGATCTCCAGGCCAAAATGTTTGAATTATTGGGATTCTCAGATGAACAGGCCTGGGAAAGATTTGGGTTTTTGCTGGAAGCATTTAAGTATGGCACACCTCCTCACGGCGGATTTGCCTATGGTTTTGACAGGCTTATTATGCTTTTGGCAGGTAAGAGCAGCATAAGGGACGTAATAGCATTTCCAAAAGTACAAAATGCTTCATGTCCCATGACAGGCGCTCCCGATATTGTTGAAAGCAAACAGCTAAAAGAGCTCCACATAAAAACAATTGAATAAGGCTGTAAATGTTAACGTGGGATATTATAACTAATAATAATGAGGTGTTTTAAACGGAGAGGAAAAATTTTATTAAAGAAATAACGGACTGGTTTTTACATATTGCTATAGCGGTAATCCTGGGAGTGCTTATAGTTACTTTTGTTGCACAGAGAACTATTGTTTTTAATTTTTCAATGGAGCCCACATTGCATGAAGGGGACAACCTGATAGTGGAAAAAATAGGACCCAGACTTAAAATGCTTAAAAGAGGGGACATTGTTACAATAAAAAATGCTACCTCAAATTTGCAAGAGGCGGATAAAACAATTATAAAAAGGATTATAGCTTTGGAAAATGATACAATTGAAATAAAGGACGGCAAGGTATTTGTTAATGATGTTGAAATTGAGGAGCCTTATATTAAAGGAGACTTTACAAGGGAAGTAGATTCTAAGTTCAGTAAGCTTAAAGTTCCCGCAGGATATGTTTATGTCCTGGGGGACAATAGGAGGGCTAAAATTGTTGACAGCAGGACAATAGGCCCTGTAAGCATGGATAAGGTACAGGCAAGAGCTTTTGTGAGAATATATCCCTTTGATAAAATCCGTTTGCTGAAGTAAGTGTACCAGGTATAAGGGGGTTTAAATGGTGAATAAAGTATTAAATGCAGGCCTTGATGTTGGTTCGACAACTGTTAAGCTTGTTGTAATAAATCCTTCTGGTAATAAAATATTATTTGAAAAATATTGCAGGCACTATTCAAATATTAGAAAAACCATAGATTCATTTTTGAAGGAAGCCGCACAAAAATTTGCTACGGCTTCAATTAATATTAATGTTACCGGTTCGGCAGGTATTGCCGTATCAAGGTGGATTGGCATGCCCTTTGTCCAGGAAGTTGTTGCCGGCAATGCTGCAATTAAAGAATATATTCCGCAAACTGACGTAGCTATAGAGCTTGGTGGGGAAGATGCAAAAATAACATATTTCAAAGGCAATATTGAGCAAAGAATGAATGGAACCTGTGCAGGAGGTACAGGTGCATTTATTGACCAGATGGCATCACTTTTGAAGGTTACTCCTTCCGAACTGGATGTGCTGGCATCGAATTATGCTACCATATATCCCATAGCTGCAAGGTGCGGTGTTTTTGCGAAAACTGATATACAGCCCTTAATTAATGAAGGGGTGAGACTTGAAGATATTGCGGTATCAGTCTTCCAGGCGGTTGTAAATCAAACGATAAGCGGTCTGGCCTGCGGCAGGCCAATCAAAGGAAATGTTGCATTTTTGGGAGGACCGCTTAATTATTTGCCCCAGCTCAGGACAAGATTTATAGAAACACTTAACCTGGAATCGGAACAAGTTATTTTTCCTGGGAAATCTCATTTGTTTGTGGCAATCGGAGCTGCAATTACGGACTGTAAAGTGAAGAGCACCACATTTAATGAACTTAGGTCAAGGATTCTTAATATAAATAAAAATGCTTATCATGAGGTCGACAGACTTCCTCCCCTGTTTAGCACCGAAAAGGAAATAAGTGAATTTAAGTCAAGGCATAGCAGGCACAGTGTTGATTTTAAACCTCTGGAAAGCTACAAAGGTAAATGCTTTTTAGGAATTGATGCCGGTTCTACTACCACTAAGGCTGTATTGACGGGAGAAAACGGACAGCTTCTTTATACATATTATGGTGGTAATGACGGCAGCCCTGTAGAAATTGCGGTAAAAATATTATTAGAAATATACGGCAAGCTTTCCCAGGGAGCAAAAATTGCAAATTCAGCAGTTACAGGATATGGAGAAGGATTTATAAAGGCTGCCCTTTGTATTGACCTGGGAGAAATAGAGACAATAGCCCATTACAAGGCCGCCGAATCTTTTTTACCGGGTGTTGATTTTATTCTGGATATTGGCGGACAGGATATGAAGTGCCTTAAAATAAAAAATGGTGTTATTGATAAGATAATATTGAATGAAGCTTGCTCGTCAGGCTGTGGTTCATTTATTGAAACATTTGCAGCTTCTCTTGGACTTAATGCCCACCAGTTTGCACAAAAGGCTCTTTATTCCAAAAAACCTGTTGACCTGGGTACAAGATGTACGGTATTTATGAATTCCAGGGTCAAGCAGGCACAAAAGGAAGGTGCCGGTGTAGCAGATATATCGGCAGGCCTGTCCTATTCGGTCATAAAGAATGCATTGTTTAAGGTTATCAAGCTTAAAGAAACCGAGGAGCTTGGGAGCAGGATTGTTGTCCAGGGAGGTACTTTTTTAAATGATGCGGTATTGCGATGCTTTGAAAGTATTATAGGCAAAAATGTTATAAGGCCGGCTATTGCAGGATTGATGGGGGCATACGGCGCGGCGGTTATTGCAAGGGAAAAATGGGAGATAGGCCACCAAAGTACTATTTTACGGGCCGAAGATCTAAGTAAATTTCAAAGGCAGACGGACAAGCGCAGGTGCAGCGGATGTGCTAATAATTGTCTTCTTACAATAAGTGCTTTTCCCGGCAAAAAGAAATTTATTTCCGGAAACAGGTGTGAAAAAGCTCTGGGGCAGGAAGGAAAAAGGAATGATGTACCCAACCTTTATGAGTATAAGTATAAAAGGATATTTGATTATCGGCCTGCAGATGAAAATTCGGCAAAAAGAGGAGTCATAGGAATACCCAGAGTGCTTAATATATATGAGAATTATCCATTCTGGCACACTTTTTTTACCGAGCTTGGATTCAGCGTAAGGCTATCATCCAGAACTTCTAAGGAGATTTATTCCAAGGGGATGGAAACCATACCTTCAGAGTCCGTATGCTATCCGGCCAAACTTGTACATGGACATATTACGGATCTTGTAGAGCAGGGTGTAAAAACAATTTTTTATCCATGTCTTCCGCATGAAAATTGCGAAATGAAGGACGCGGACAACTGCTTTAATTGTCCCATAGTTACATCGTACTCGGAAGTAATTAAAAACAATATGGATATTTTGAAGGACAGGGAAGTAGCCTTTATTAATCCTTTTCTTCCGTATAACAATACTAAAAGGCTTATTAAAAGGTTGTACCAGGTATTTAAGGAATTTAACGTTACCGCAGGTGAAATTAAAAAAGCCGTTAAAGCGGCACGGCTTGAGGATACGGTATTCAAAAAAGATATAAGGAAAAAGGGTGAAGAGGTCCTGGCATACCTTGAAAAAACAGGCCGTAAAGGGATTGTTCTTGCTGGCAGGCCCTATCACATAGATCCTGAAATAAATCATGGCATACCCAATATTATTACGGGATACGGCATGGCGGTGCTGACGGAAGACTCCATATGCCACCTTGCTGGAATACAAAGGCCTTTAAGGGTTGTAGACCAGTGGATGTACCATTCGCGCCTTTATGCTGCAGCGGCCTATGTAAAAAAAAGCAGCAGGATAGAGCTTGTACAGGTTAATTCTTTTGGATGCGGACTGGACGCAGTTACCACAGACCAGGTTGAAGAGATACTTGAAAGCGGCGGCAGCATATATACACTGCTTAAAATTGATGAGAACAGTAACCTGGGGGCCGCAAGAATAAGGATAAGGTCTTTGAAGGCGGCCATGGAAGAAAGGGAATCCAATAAAGAAGTGAGAGTTATGGGAAAAGCCGCATTCGGAAAAATTCCATTTACCAAAGGAATGAGAAAAAAGCATACTATCCTTGCACCACAAATGGCACCGATACATTTCGAACTTGTCCAGGAGGCCTTCAAATTTTCGGGATATAATCTTGAAGTACTTCCTGCCAGGGACAGGCAATGCGTATCGGAAGGTTTGAGGTATGTGAATAATGATGCATGCTATCCTTCGATTATAGTGACGGGCCAGCTGCTGGAAGCGTTAAAATCAGGCCGGTATGACACGGATAAAACCTCTGTTATAATCACACAAACCGGTGGAGGCTGCCGGGCAACCAATTACATTGGCTTTATAAGAAAAGCCTTAAAGGACGCCGGCTTTGAAAAAGTACCGGTTATATCCTTAAATGCACTTGGAATGGAAGATAACAAAGGGTTTAAGATAACATATGGGCTTTTAAGCAGGGCTTTGATGTCTTTGGTATACGGAGACCTTTTAATGGAACTGCTTTACCGGGTACGTCCATATGAAAAGATAAATGATTCCGCTAATCTGTTGTTTAAAGCCTGGATGGAAAAATGCAAAAGTTCAGTAAGGTCCGGAAGCATGAAAAAATACAGGGAAAACATATACAATATTGTAAAGGATTTTGACACTCTTGAAATAAATGATGTAGTCAAGCCTAAAATTGGAATTGTTGGGGAAATTCTTGTCAAATATCACCCAACAGCAAATAATGATATAGTGAATGTTGTTGAGGAAGAAGGAGCAGAAGCTGTTGTTCCAGGTCTTATAGGCTTTTTTCTGTATTGTGCCTTTGACAGGATATACAAGCGCAAATATCTGGCAGGTGGTTTCAAAGCTGATTTTACCAGTAGAATTTCAATTAGTTTTATTGAGTACTACAGAAAGGAAATGAAAAAAGCTCTGGAAAAGAGCAGCAGGTTTGATGTGCCTCCTTCCATATGGGAGCTGGCAGCTAAAGCCGCTCCGGTTTTATCACTGGGAAATCAGACCGGAGAAGGATGGTTTCTTACTGCTGAAATGATAGAATTAATTGAAACGGGAACCGGCAATATCATTTGCGCACAGCCATTTGCATGCCTTCCCAACCACGTAACAGGCAAAGGCATGATAAAGGCACTCAGAAAAAAATTTCCGGAAGCAAATATTGTTGCCGTTGATTACGACCCGGGAGCAAGTGAGGTTAACCAGCTCAATAGAATCAAGCTCATGATGTCTTCCGCATTTGAAAAAATCAATGAATGTGACAATGAGAAAGAACCAATCAAGGATGATACAGGCATGTATATTTCCCAATAGGTTAACCATAATTCCCCATGAAAAGCTCTTGGTAATTTTTAATATTTTCACATATTGGACTGCTCAATTCGGTATTCATTGTAATATTATAATCCCTTTAATAATAAAATTAGTAATACTACTGATGGAAGTATTTATACGGGGGATAAATTTAATGCGGAAAAACAGATTTTACGGCAGAAAAAAACAGGATTTTCTTTACCGGATAATAACAGTTCTTTTTATAGTATTGATGTTTGCGGTTTCTATACAGGTTGGAACAGTAGGCGGAGATTTTATTTTTTCTATGCAAAATGGACTAATCCAGGATATAGATACTGAATATTTTAAAAATATTATAAACGACGAAATTCCGCTTATTAATATTGTATATGACAGCGGTAAAATCCATTCACTTTCAATTGAATTGGGTAATATAACAAGATCGCTTTTTGGATTTGACTTTTCCTCACCCGTCTCCATCCTTAATTCCCAGTCATCTATTTTCAGCCATTATTATGGAAATCATTATATAAAGCAAATGGCTGAAAAGGATATGAGAATTGATGAGAAGGTTATACCAAAAAACCAAAATAAAAATGGTAAGGAAAATTCCCCTATTGGAGAAGGGCAATATAAAAAAGGTGAGAGCAGTATATTTTATGAAGGGGAAAGTGAAGAAAAAGAATATGATAAAAGTGATATAATCAGTACTGACGGAATAAAAATACATAATGAAACCAACAAAAAAATAGATGTTGAAAAATTGCTTGCAAAACCCATGGATTTGGAGTTTGACCGTATGGGCCCGGGGATATTGATATATCATACACATACGACGGAAAGCTATATAAAATCCTTAAATGACCTGGAGAAGAATGTTCCGTCCCGCTCAAAAGATGAGCGCCATAACGTTGTAAGGGTTGGAAATGAGTTGGCGCGTCTGCTTGAAAAAGAATATGGTATTGAGGTTTTACACAGCGGACATGTAAATGATTATCCCAATTATAATAAATCATATCCTAATGCAAAAAATATGCTGGACAAGTATTTGAAAAGCTATCATTCCATCAAACTTGCCATTGATATACACAGGGATGCCGTAAGCGGTTCCCAAAAATTGAGAGTAGTAAAAGAGGTTGGAGGAAAAACACTTGCAAGGGTAATGTTTGTTGTGGCTACCGGTGCACCACAATGGGAGGATAATCTAAAGCTCGCGATCAAGCTTCAACAGGACCTTAACAAGCAATGCCCGGGACTTGCAAAGCACATCTATATTTCTAAAAACCGGTATAATCAGCATATGGCAAAAGCTTCTCTGCTGATAGAGGTAGGCGGAGACGGAAATATGGTTGAGGAATGCCTTGAAAGCGTAAAATATGTTGCAAAAGCTATAAACAATGTTATTAAGAAATAATACTTTGGAAACAATACTTATAGCGCAGAATATGCAGAGGTGTTGTTTATTACCAGGCTAAAAGAGTATAAAAGCAGAAGAAGGGAAAGAAAAGCAAAGCTTATATCAGTCTTAGCGTGCCTGCTTATAGTAACTGCAGGGCTTTATACTGCCGATAGATCGGTAGCAATGCTAATAAGCTCAAAGTCTGATATTTGTATTTTTAAAGTGGAAAAAGGTGAAAAGCAGTATACCATACATTTTATGAATGAAATTTTCACAATCAGTTTATATAAATAAAGCTAATTTTTTAAAAATAATACTGCAGCAATAAAGATGCTTACATCAATCAGTAATGCATTTAGCTATGTATACCCATTATTTATGCTGTCAAATTCAGTATGCTCCATTAAGAAAATCATAACATAAGCAAATTGCTCATCTTAATAAGACTTGTTTTTTTTCTAAACTTTTGAGACAATATACGGTGCGGACATATGGAAAACGGAGGATATGAAATGAGAAATGAAAGGCATGACAGGATAAGGAATTTTTGCATTATAGCCCATATAGACCATGGCAAGTCAACATTGGCCGACAGGCTTTTGGAGATTACCGGGTCTCTTACGAGCCGGGAAAAAACAGAGCAGATTCTTGATAATATGGACCTTGAAAGGGAAAGGGGAATAACTATAAAAGCACAGGCTGTTAAAATGGTGTATAAGGAAGGCCAGGATGAATATGTGCTGAATCTAATAGATACTCCGGGTCATGTAGACTTTAACTATGAGGTGTCAAGAAGCCTTGCAGCCTGCGAGGGTGCGGTGCTTGTTGTAGACGCTGCCCAGGGAATTGAAGCTCAAACCCTTGCAAATGTATATCTTGCATTGGAGCATGATCTGGAAATAATACCTGTAATAAACAAGATTGATCTTCCCGGTGCCAGGCCTGATTATGTCAAGAAGGAAATTGAAGACATCATTGGTCTGGATGCTTCCCGGGCGCCTTTGATATCTGCTAAAACGGGTACTAATACGGAACAGGTATTAAAGAGTATTGTTGAAAATATTCCTGCACCTTCAGGAGATATTGGCGCACCGCTTAAGGCACTTGTGTTTGATTCATTTTATGACAGTTATAGGGGTGTAATAGTTTATGTAAGGATCAAAGAAGGAAAGGTTCAAATTGGAGAAACCATAAAAATGATGAATACGGGTAAGAAATTTGTTGTAACCGAGCTTGGGACAATGTGTCCCGGCGGACTTATCCAGGCCCGGGAACTTCTGGCAGGTGAGGTTGGATACATAGCGGCCAGTATAAAGAATGTTAAGGATGCAAGAGTGGGAGATACCGTTACACTTTTTGATAATCCGGCCGAAAAGCCGTTGCCGGGCTATAAGAAAGCAAATCCAATGGTGTTTTGTGGAATTTATCCTGCCGACGGAGCAAAGTATCCGGATTTAAGGGATGCATTGGAAAAGCTTCAATTGAATGATGCGGCGCTGTCATTTGAGCCTGAAACATCTGCCGCTTTAGGATTTGGATTCAGGTGCGGCTTTCTGGGACTATTGCATATGGAAATTATCCAGGAAAGAATTGAAAGGGAATATGATCTTGACCTGGTGACAACAGCTCCCAGTGTTATATACAAAATCATGAAAGCCGGCGGAGAGATGATAAATGTGGATAATCCTACAAATATGCCCTGTGCTGCGGAAATTGAAAAGATGGAAGAGCCCGTTGTCAGGGCAAGTATAATGGCACCGGCTGATTATGTAGGTAATATAATGGACCTTGCCCAGGAGAGAAGGGGCATTTTCAAGGATATGGAATATATTGAGGAAGACAGGGTGAACATCAACTATGAGCTTCCACTTAATGAAATTGTATATGATTTTTTTGATGCGCTTAAATCAAGGACCAAAGGATATGCTTCTTTTGACTATGAGTTTTTGGGATACCAGGCATCAAATCTTGTAAAGCTAGACATAATGCTCAATGGAGAAATAGTTGACGCACTGTCCTTCATTGTTCACAGTGATAAAGCTTATGCAAGGGGAAGGAGAATGGCTGAAAAACTAAAAGAGACCATACCGAGACAGCAATTTGAGATTCCCATCCAGGCTTGTATAGGTTCCAAAATAATTGCAAGGGAAACTGTCCGGGCATATAGAAAAGACGTACTCTCAAAATGTTACGGCGGAGATATTACCAGAAAGAAGAAGCTTCTTGAAAAGCAGAAGGAAGGAAAAAAGAGGATGCGCCAGGTTGGAAGTGTAGAGGTACCTCAGGAGGCTTTCATGAGTGTGCTGAAGCTGGACACATGAGAATAGATACACACGTACATACCACTTTTTCGCCGGATTCACAATCTGAGATGAGTGAATATGCAAAACAGGTTGACAACGGCAGGGTAGATATAATAGGCTTTGCAGAGCATGTTGATTTTATGCCTGAATGCGGAGCATATGGATTTTTTGATTACGAAGCATTTGCTACAAGCATTGATCGCTTCAATAAAAAAGGTTATAGGTTTTATGCAGGTGCTGAAATAGATTATGCTTTTAAAGTAGAGCAAGAGATACGAGAGCATCTGGGTAATAATTCATATGATTATACTATATGTTCCATTCATATGATTAACGGTATGTCGGTTTCGGACAGCAAAAGTCCGCAAATATATAAGGATAATAATATATTCAAGGATGTTATCCAAAAATACTATTTTGAAGCAGCATGTGGTATTAAAACAAAAATGTTCAATGTTTTAGGGCATGCAGGAATATATAAAAGATATATCCGGGATATTTCTAATCTGGACATATCAATATTACGCACAATAAATGAACTGGATGACGAGCTGGCATTATTTTGTGCAAAGTCCGATATTTTGCTTGAAGTGAATACCTCCGGGCTTTTTTCTCCCTGCGGCAGTGTTATACCTGACGAGAGCTTTTTAAACTTTTATTACAAATATGGGGGCAGAAGGATTTCACTGGGCAGCGACGCCCACAGCCATCATCATATTATAAGGGGGTTTGCACAGGCATATGAAATACTTAAGAAAATTGGATTTCGGTACATGTATATGCCGTGGGATACGGAAAATCCATGCATTATTCCCTGATTGGAGGAGCTAATGGAGGCAAGCATATCAATTTATATACACATTCCATTTTGCATGTCAAAATGTTTATATTGTGATTTCAACTCTTTTTCAGGTTTGGACAATCTTATAGAATCATACTTTTACGCCCTTGAAAAAGAAATAATATACTACTCTTTCGCGGCGAAAGGCAAAAATGTTAAAACTGTATTTATAGGCGGAGGTACTCCTTCATATGTGGATGCCAGGTATATGTCTTCTACTCTCAATCATTTAAAAGATAATTTCAAAATAAATAAAGATGCGGAAATAAGTATAGAATCAAATCCGGGTACTTTGGATAGGATTAAGCTTGGGGAATATGTTAATGCCGGCTTCAACAGGCTCAGCATAGGGCTTCAAAGCACCCATGAGCATCTCCTTGAAACCCTGGGAAGAAAACACCGTACAGAGGATTTTTTGAAAAGTGTCAACACGGCAAGACAGGAAGGACTGCAAAATAATAATGTGGATTTGATTTTTGGTATTCCGGGACAAACGCTTTCCCAGTGGGAAGATACTATTAAATATATTATTGCTCTAAATATTGAGCATATTTCATGCTATAGCCTGAAAATTGAAAAAGGAACACCATTTTATGAAGCGTTGGGCAAAAAAGCTATTGTTGCCGTTTCAGATGAAATTGACAGGGAGATGTATCATATGGCAGTAAAAATGCTCTGTGAAAACGGATATGAGCATTATGAAATTTCCAATTTTGCCAGGGAAGGCAGTCGGTGCATGCATAACATTGCATACTGGAAATGTGAAGAATATATAGGGATGGGAGCAGGCGCCCATTCATTTTATAACAATAAAAGATTTAATAATGTAAATAATGTCCGGGAATACATTTTAAGGATGGAAAAGGACAAAAGCCCGCCTGTTGAAAATATTTTAAATATTGATTTTGAGGAAAGCATGTCTGAATATATGATTATGGGGCTTAGGAAGGCAGATGGAATTTCAGAAAAATCTTTTAAAAAAAGGTTTGATGTGGCCTTGTTTAGTGTGTATGAGGATGAAATCAATAAGCTTTTAAAAAAGGGCTTTTTACAGAAAACCGACAAGGGATTCAAATTGTCATATTCGGGATTGGACCTTGCCAACAAGGTGTTTATAGAGTTTATATAAAATTTTTGTTGTGTTTTAAGGGAGTATTTTTTCTCTGTCAAATACAAATAATATCCACGAAATACTTGACAAAATAAAATGAGAGTGGTATTTTAGTGTTATGAATTAGCACTCAATGAATGAGAGTGCTAATAAAGGAGTTGAAACTTTGAATCTTGACGAAAGGAAAAGGAGAATACTAAGAGCTATAATTGATGATTATATTAACTTTGCAGAACCGGTAGGGTCAAGGACTATTGCAAGAAAACATGAGCTTGGCTTAAGCTCGGCAACAATCAGAAATGAGATGTCCGACCTTGAAGAGCTTGGTTTTTTATTACAGCCCCATACGTCTGCAGGACGTATACCTTCCGACAAAGGATACAGGCTTTATGTGGATGAGCTTATGAAACTGGAATCACTTACGGAAGATGAAATAATAAGTATAAAAAAGGCTATGGAAGTAAAGATAAATGAGCTTAGCCAATTATTAAAGCAGGCATCGGCAATAATGTCAAGGATTACAAGATATACTTCTATGGCTGTAACTCCCGGTATAAACGAGATAAAGCTAAAGGCAGTACAGCTTGTTCCAATAGACACCGTAAGAGCATTGGTAATTGTTGTAACAGGAGCCGGGACAGTTAAAAACAGCATGATACAGCTTCCTAAAATTGTACCTGCGGATTATATAATTACTGTTTCAAATATATTGAATGAAAAACTCAGCGGCCTTAATGTAGAGGAAATAAACAGCAGTGTTGTTTCAGAAATAGAAAGGATTATTGATAATGATATATTGGAAGCAGTTTTTACGGGCATTGATGATTGTATAAAGCAAATTGAGGATTCGGAGGTTTATCTTGACGGAACTACTAACATATTCAATTTCCCTGAATTCAGTGACGTTATAAAAGCCAAGGAATTTTTGAGTATACTTGACGGCAAGGAGATTTTATGCAAGCTGCTGGTCAGGCCTCATGACTGCAGGGGCATCACTATTAAAATAGGAACAGAAAATGATGTTGAGGAAATTAAGGATTACAGTTTGATAACTGCTACTTACAGCATGAATGAAAGGGTATTGGGTTCAATAGGAATAATCGGGCCTACCAGAATGGAGTATTCAAAGGTTGTATCTTCACTTAACTATATGCGTAAAAGAATAAATGAGGATATTCTAAGAATATTTGGCGAAAAACTTGACGACACTTAGTTTTGAAGCATTTGGAAGTACTGTTTTCCCAGTTTTTGCGGATCGGAATATGCAAGTTGATATATATAATAACAGAAGGGTTTTATTAATTTAAAATACAACAAGGAGGGTAGTCATAATTTTATGGATGATAAAAAGCATTTTGAAGACAACAATATGGAAGAAAAAGAAGAGATGGAATTAACAGAGGAAGGTAATGAACCGGAAGAAGATGCAAGTGGAGAAGAAAATTCCTGCAATGTGGATGTAAATGATGTGGATGAAAAAGGTGATGAGCTTGAAAAGAAACTTGAAGATGCAAACAGGAAATATGAAGAATACTTTGATATGCTGCAGAGGACTGTTGCAGAATTTGATAATTATAAAAAACGTACATTGAAGGAAAAGGATAATCTCTATTGCAATACTACGGTGGAAGTAGCTGCTGTGTTTTTGCCGGTGCTTGATAATTTGGAAAGGGCATTGGATGTAGCACGCAAAGAAGAAAATAATCCTTTAAGCGAGGGTGTGGAATTGGTGTACAGACAGATGACGGATGTGTTTAAAAGCCTGGAAGTCGAAGAGATCAAGTCCCTTGGAGAATCATTCAATCCGGAGCTTCATAATGCTGTCATGCATGTGAGCGATGATACTTACGGAGAAAATGAAATTATTGAAGAATTTCAAAAGGGTTATATATTAAAGGACAAAGTACTAAGGCACAGCGTAGTAAAAGTAGCTAACTAGAAACAGATAAATAATTTACAGGAGGTATTTTTTATGGCTAAAGTAATAGGAATAGATTTGGGTACAACTAATTCATGTGTGGCGGTTATGGAAGGTGGAGAGCCTGTTGTTATGCCAAATTCGGAAGGCGCCAGGACAACACCGTCGGTAGTTGCATTTTCAAAGTCAGGGGAAAGACTTGTAGGGCAGGTCGCAAAAAGACAGGCAATTACAAACCCTGACAGGACAATCATATCAATTAAGAGAGATATGGGGTCCGATAGAAAGATTTCTATTGATGGCAAAGGCTATACACCCCAGGAAATATCTGCAATGGTTCTCCAGAAAATTAAAGCATATGCGGAGGACTATCTGGGTGAAACCGTAAGCCAGGCAGTAATTACTGTGCCTGCATATTTCAGCGATTCCCAGAGGCAGGCAACAAAGGATGCAGGTAAGATAGCAGGGCTTGAAGTATTGAGAATAATAAATGAACCGACTGCAGCCGCACTTGCATATGGACTCGATAAAGGCTCCGACCAGAAAATAATGGTTTATGATCTGGGAGGTGGAACATTCGACGTATCCATCCTGGAAATAGGAGATGGAGTATTTGAGGTGCTGGCAACCAATGGTAATAACCGTTTGGGCGGAGACGATTTTGACCAGAGAGTTATGGATTGGCTGGCCGACTCTTTTAAAAAGGATGCGGGGATAGACCTTAGAAATGATAAAATGGCCCTTCAAAGGTTAAAGGAAGCCGCCGAAAAAGCAAAAATAGAATTATCTTCTACTATGACAGCAAGCATCAACCTTCCTTTTATTACCGCCGATGCGGAGGGTCCTAAACATCTTGACATATCTTTATCAAGGGCCAAGTTTGATGAGCTTACGTCAGACCTTGTAGAAAAGACAATGGGTCCGACACGTACCGCGCTTAAGGATGCTGAGCTTAAGCCGCGCGATATTGACAAGGTGCTGCTGGTTGGCGGCTCTACAAGAATACCGGCAGTACAAAAAGCTGTTAAGGATTTTATAGGAAAAGATCCTTTTAAAGGGATTAATCCCGACGAGTGCGTTGCTATGGGAGCAGCAATACAGGCAGGCGTACTGACAGGTGATGTAAAGGACCTTCTATTGCTTGATGTTACACCATTATCTCTTGGCATTGAGACACTTGGAGGAGTTTGTACAAGACTTATTGAAAGAAATACAACCATACCCGCCAAGAAGAGCCAGGTGTTCTCAACCGCTGCAGACGGCCAGACAAGTGTAGATATACATGTGCTTCAGGGTGAAAGGGAAATGGCAGCAGGCAATAAGACACTTGGAAGATTCCAGCTTACAGGCATACCGCCGGCACCAAGAGGCGTTCCTCAGATTGAAGTTACATTTGATATAGATGCAAATGGTATAGTGCATGTTTCCGCAAAGGATCTAGGGACAGGAAATGAGCAAAAGATACAGATTACGGCGACAACAAATCTTTCGGACGACGAAATTGACAAGGCTGTAAAAGAGGCTGAAAAGCATGCATCAGAAGACAAAGAAAAAAAAGATGAAGTGGAAGCCCGCAATAATGCGGATTCAATTGTATACCAATCTGAAAAAACCCTGAAAGATATGGGAGACAAGCTTTCCCAGGATGATAAATCCAAAATAGAAGGAGAGATTGGTAAAGTTAAGGAAGCCCTTAAAGGTACTGATTCAAGTGCAATAAAAAGTGCAACGGAGGCTTTACAGCAGGCCTTTTATGAAATTTCACAGAAGATATACCAGCAAAATCCGGGAGCAGCCGGTGCAGAGCAAGCACAGGACGCACAAGGGTCTGAATCCCAGAAGGAAAATGCAGGGCAGGAAGATGTATATGATGCCGATTACAAGGTAGTAGACGAAGAGGAAGAAAATAAGTAATTTTCTCTAAAAATAAGCCATGGTCATATTTTGTGATCTGGCTTATTTTTTGACGTTACATTCGGTATGCTGGCCTTGAAGCTGAAACAAAGCAAATTGCCTGATACGGATTGCACATTGAATAGTGTGGAGTAATAGTATAAAATGTGCTATAATTGTTAAAGTTGAATAAGGTTTTAGATTTAGAACGGAGTGGTCTGATGGCTGGTAAAAGGGATTATTATGAAATCCTTGGTTTGGATAGAAATGCAACTGATACAGATATTAAAAAGTCTTACAGGAAGCTTGCAAAAAAGTATCATCCTGATGTAAATCAAGGTGATTCCATTGCCGAAGCAAAATTTAAGGAAGCGAATGAAGCATATAATGTACTGATAAATCCTGAAAAACGTACCCAGTATGACCAGTTTGGGCATGCAGGTATAGATGGAAACGGTTTTGGCGGATTTGGAGGGTTTTCCGATTTTGATTTTGGGGGAATCAATGATATATTTGAAACTTTTTTTGGCGGTTCAGGATTTGGAGGCAGCTCAAGGTCTTCCAAAAGGAACGGTCCCCGTAAGGGAGCGGACATCAAGCATGGTGTGGAAATAAGTTTTGAAGAAGCTGCGTTTGGAGTAGAAAGGGAAATTAATATTGAAAGAATGGAGCCATGCTCAACCTGCGGCGGATCAGGCTCAAAACCTGGTACAGGCCCTTCTGCTTGCAGGCATTGTAATGGTACGGGACAGATACAGTATAAGCAAAGAACGCCGTTTGGGCAGTTTGTTAATGTAAAGACGTGTGATGTGTGTAATGGTGAAGGTAAAATAATTACAGAGCCATGCAGGACCTGTAATGGAACCGGCAGACTTCGAAGAAGAAAAAAGATGAAGTTGAATATTCCCGCCGGTATAGATGACGGACAGACCATATCCTTGAGGGGAGAAGGAGAGCCGGGTTTAAGAGGCGGACCCTCGGGGGATTTGTTTGTCAATGTGAGAGTCGGAACACATTCTCTTTTTTCTCGCCAGGGTAATGATGTGGTTTGTGAGATGCCGATAACTTTTGTACAGGGAGCACTGGGAAGTGAAATTGAGGTTCCTACACTTGACGGCAAGGTTAAGTACAATATTCCGGAAGGTACTCAAACCGGAACCGTGTTTAGATTGAGAAACAAAGGTATACCCGATTTGCGTTCAGGAAACAGGGGAGACCAATATGTAAAGGTCCATGTTGAGGTGCCTAAAAAATTAAATGACAAGCAAAAAGAAATTTTGAGGGAATTTGCGCAGATAAGCGGAGATGAACACCATGAGCAAAGAAAAGGCTTTTTCGACAAAATGAAGGAAGCATTGGGAATATAAAAATATGGATTGGATTGAAATTTGTATAGATACCAGCAATGAAGCTTTGGAAGCCATATCCCATATGCTTGTTGAAATGGGTGCGGGGGGCGTGGTAATTGATGATCCTTTTGAGATAAGGAAAAGCATAAAAGATTCAGGATCATCCGGCTATTTTGATAAGGATATGCTCGGGCTTAATACCAATAATATCAAAGTTAAAGCATATTTCCACGAGAATCCAGGGAAATATGAGCTGGAGAAAATGCTGAAGCCAAAGCTTCATAATATTTCAAAATATATGGATATTGGCAGCGGACATATTTCATTTTCCATTATAAATGAAGAGGATTGGGCAAATAACTGGAAAAAGTATTACAAACCTTTTGAAATATGTGAAAATATAATTATTAAACCAACCTGGGAAGAGTATGAAAACACAAATAAGATTGTTATAAATATTGATCCTGGAATGGCTTTTGGTACCGGTACCCATGAAACAACCCGGTTGTGTTCTCAAATTATCAGCAGAAATGATATCAGGGGATTAAAAATTGCAGATATCGGATGCGGAAGTGGCATTTTATCTATAATAGCGGCAAGACTTGGAGCAAGAGAGGTAGATGCTGTCGATATTGATAAAACGGCTGTATGTATATCGAAAGAAAACTGTAAAATTAACAATGCAGATAGTATAGTAAATTTATATACAGGCACGATAAATGAGCTGCCTGGGGATAAATATGATATAATTGTAGCCAATATAATAGCTGATACGATTATTGATATAGGTGCCAGGATTTCAAGGCTGTTATGCGAAAGTGGCTCCTTCATAGCATCCGGAATAATAAGAGATAGAAAATATGAAGTTATGAAAGCATATAAAAGCTTAGGATTGGTATGCAGGGAGCAGCTTGAAAAAGGTGAATGGGTGGCGGTTAGATTCGTATGGCAAGATTCTTTATAGATAAATCAAGTATCAGGGAAAATACCATAATTTTAACCGGGAAGGATGTAAACCATATAAAAAACGTTTTGAGATACGGACCCGGGGATACTTTTGTAGTTTGCGACGGAGAATGTACCGATTATGAGGTAGCCGTTGAAGAAATCGGCACCGGAGCGGTACGGACCGTTATTATTAAGCAAATTGAAAATAAAAACGAGCCGCCAGTAAAGGTAACACTGTTTCAGGCAGTCCCCAAATCAGATAAAATGGATACTATCGTACAAAAATGTGTAGAACTTGGCATCAATAAAATAGTACCTGTTATTACCCATAGAACGGTTGTAAAATTTAATAGCGGCAAAGATGCTGCAAAAAAGGTTTGCAGGTGGCAAAAAATTGCCATGGAAGCTTCAAAACAAAGCAATAGGGGAATTATACCCAGGGTAGAAAAACCTGCCATGTTGAAAGATGTACTTCGATTGAGTAACCGGTACCATCTTTTTTTTATGCCCTATGAAAACGAGAGAGATAATAATATAAAATCATTTACATCGAAAAGTGAGTTAAAGGATATAGGCATTTTCATAGGACCTGAGGGCGGTTTTACTTATGATGAAGCCAAGGCCTGCAGGGACTGTGGTATAATAACTATTACATTGGGGCCGAGAATATTGAGAACAGAAACAGCCGGGTTTTCCCTGCTGTCTATATTGATGTACCAATTTGGTGATATGGGATGAAAAATTGAGAAATAAAGAGTATGTGGGAAAAAACTTAATAAATTAAAGGAAAATGCTTCAAAAACTTTTTTTTTATGCTATAATATTATTTGGTTTGATTAGGCTTATCCAAAAGAGTGATGGAAGAAGGATAAAAAATGATAAGAAGTATGACAGGATATGGTAGAGGAGAAATACATAAATCAGGCAAAAAGTTTATTGTTGAAATAAGAACGGTGAATCATAAATACAGTGATACATATATAAAGCTGCCCAGGCAGATTTCTTTTCTGGAAGAGAAAGTCAGATACCTTGTTACCCAATATGTGTCAAGAGGTAAGGCAGATGTTTATGTAACATATGAAGATATGGGAGATGAATCAAAAAAGGTTTTAGTTGACAGGCCTCTTGCTTCAACCGTAGTCAATGCCTGCAGGTTTTTAAAAGACGAGTACGATTTATATGATGATATATCGGTGGCACTTGTTGCCAGGTTCCCTGATGTACTCAGGATAGATAAGGAAGAGGAAGATGAAGAAAAGATCTGGGGGCTGCTTAAAAACGCACTTGATGTGGCTCTTCAAAATCTTGTAACAATGAGAGAAACCGAAGGTAAAAAGCTTAAAATAGATGTTGAGCAAAGGCTTGACGATATAAGCGTTTATGTGGATAAAATTGAGAAAAGAGCGTCCTGTATTGTTGATGAGTACAGGCAAAAATTAGAAACAAGGATAAAGGAGCTTACGGAACAGCAAACTATTGATGAAAACAGACTTTCAACTGAAGTTGTATATTTTGCTGAAAAAAGTAACATAAATGAAGAAGTAGTCAGGTTGAAAAGCCACGTAAAACAGATGGGCGAGACCCTGGAAACAGAAAAACCCGTGGGAAGAAAACTGGATTTTTTAATACAGGAAATGCACAGGGAAGCAAATACAATAGGTTCTAAATCCAGCAATATAGATATAACCAAATGTGTTGTGGAAATAAAAACGGAAATAGACAAAATAAGAGAACAGATGCAAAATATTGAGTGAGCTTGTTTTTAAAAAGGGGAGTTTTACTTAAAGGCCATAAAAGGTGAGTCGAAAAGGATAACAGTTAAAGGAGGCTTAAGGAATGAAACTTATTAATATTGGATTTGGGAATATTGTATCCGCAAACAGGTTAATTGCAATTGTAAGTCCTGAGTCTGCACCTATTAAAAGGATTATTCAGGAAGCAAGAGACAGGGGTATGCTTATTGATGCCACATATGGAAGGAGAACGAGAGCAGTTATAATAACCGACAGTGATCATATAATATTGTCGGCGGTCCAGCCTGAAACCGTTGCTCACCGCTTAAACCTTAAAGACTCGGTAGAGGTTGATGATGTAGAAGATGAGTAATATTGAAGAACGGGCAGTTTTTATACGTAATAAGTAAAATATGATTGTTTGAGGTGAACATCTTTCAATGGGAAAGAATGTAAATAGGGGACTTCTTGTTGTTATATCGGGACCTTCCGGTACAGGGAAGGGGGCGCTTACAAAACTTTTAAAACAAAAAAAGCCCCACATAAGATTTTCTATTTCGGCAACTACAAGAAAGCCCAGAGACGGAGAAATTAATGGTATAAATTACTTTTTTAAAAGTGAAAAAGAGTTTGAAAAAATGATTAAGGATAACGAGTTTGTCGAATGGGTAAGGTATTGTGAGAATTACTACGGGACACCTGAAAAGTTTATCTCAGATTCCATAGAAAATGGTCATGATGTCTTGTTTGAAATTGAAGTAGAAGGTGCACTGAAAATTAAAGAGAGGTTTCCCGGCAGTATTCTTGTATTTATTGTACCTCCTTCACATAAAGAGCTGGCGAGAAGAATAAAGGGCAGGGGAACCGAAGATAAGAATATAATTGAAAAGAGGATGCTGCGGGCGGTAGAAGAGTTGGAACTGGTGGACGAGTATGATTACTTGGTGATAAATGATAAGCTTGACAGAGCATGTGATGATGTGGTTCATATAATGGAAGCCGAAAAGCTAAAGACGGCGAGAAATAAGGAAAGACTGGAAAAGATGCATTTATTGTAAATAAAAGGTGATACTGGCCGGTGATGAATGCCTCGAACAAGTAAATTTAAATAAATTAAGTATTAGTACGGCGATAAAATGTTACAAAGCTTAATACTTATTGGTATTAGTTTGATATAATTAAAATTTTTGCGGAGGGACTTAAATGATATATCCATCAATAAACACGCTTATGAAAAAGGCCGACAGCAAATATACACTTGTAGTTGAGGCTGCCAAGAGGGCAAGGCAGATTTGTGATGGTGCACAGAAAACTACATATACCGATTCTGATAAACCCGTAACTATTGCAACTTGTGAAATTGCTGAAGGTAAAATAAAATATGAAAGAAAGAAAAGCGGAATTAAATAATCCTGAAAACAGGATTCGGCTTTTGCAGCCGTATATCTGAGATAAACGGAAGATAGGCAGTTGTTTTGAAAAAGGCGAAATACTACAGGAGGTATGTATTTAAATTGTGTGACACAAAACTTTTTAACGGCCGCAATATAGTTTTAGGAGTCAGCGGCGGTATTGCAGCATATAAGGCCGTTGAGGTGGTTAGCAGGCTGAAAAAGCTTGGGGCGGAGGTTGATGTGATTATGACCGGAAATGCTATGAAATTTGTAGCTCCCCTTACATTTGGCACAATATCAAGAAGGCCTGTTACTACAGGAATGTTTAATGAAAACTTCCAGTGGGATGTAAAGCATATATCCCTTGCCAGGAAAGCAGATATTATCGTCGTTGTTCCTGCCACTGCAAATATAATAGGCAAGATTGCAAATGGTATTGCAGATGATATGCTGTCAACAACTATTATGGCGGCAAAATGCAATACAATTTTTGTTCCTGCCATGAACACTAAAATGTATACTAATGCTATTGTCCAGAAAAATATAAAAACTCTTAAAGAAAACGGATATTTGCTTATGGAACCGTCTGAAGGCATTCTGGCGTGTGGAGAAATGGGAACAGGCAGAGCACCGGAGCCTGTGGAGGTTGTGGAAAAGGTAAAAAAAGAGATTTTTAAAGGAAACGATTTAAAGGGTCATAATATTCTTATTACTGCAGGACCTACAAGAGAATTTCTTGACCCGGTGAGGTTTTTATCAAACCCTTCCTCCGGAAAGATGGGATACGCATTGGCAAGTGAAGCTTCACAAAGAGGGGCAAGGGTTAAGCTTGTTTCAGGGCCCGTAAGCATTGAACCTCCATCCGGTGTTGAAATTGCAGGTGTAATTTCGGCAGAGGATATGTATAATGAAGTAATGAAAAGCCATAGCGAGTTTGATATAATAATTCTGGTAGCGGCCGTAGCCGACTATAGACCCGTATGTACTGAGAAACACAAAATTAAAAAAGGAAATGCGGATATTAATATAAAGATGAAAAAAAATCCTGATATTGCTCTGGAACTTGGAAAGATTAAAGGCAGCAGGATTATTGTAGGTGCTTGTGCGGAGACAGAAAACCTTTATGAAAACGCACGGAATAAATTGGATAAAAAGAACTTTGACATGATAATTGCAAACGATGTAACACTTGAAGGAGCAGGGTTTGAAACAGATACAAACATTGTAAGACTGGTTAAAAAGGATGGAATTTACAAGGATTTGCCCAAAATGCACAAAAAGGGAGTAGCCAGACATATAATAGATGAGATTTTAGAAATGAAAGCATTATAATTGCTATGCTGATAAACCGTACACTAAACAGGCAGTTTTTATAATCAAGGAGGTTGTGAATAAATGGGAAATAGTACAATGGAAAAGCTGGTGTCACTGGCGAAAAAAAGAGGATTCATTTTTCCCGGTTCAGATATATACGGAGGTCTGGCAAATGCGTGGGATTATGGACCTCTTGGTGTAGAGCTTAAGAATAATATAAAAAAAGCATGGTGGAAAAAGTTTATTCAGGAAAATCCATATAATGTAGGAGTTGATTGTGCAATTCTTATGAATCCTCAGGTTTGGGTGGCTTCCGGACATGTGGGTTCATTCAGTGATCCTCTTATTGACTGTAAAAAGTGTAAAAGCAGGCATAGAGCCGATCATATGATTGAGGAATGGAACAGTCAAAAGGGAATTGAAATGCAGTCTGACGGTCTTGAGGATAAAAAGCTGACAGAATATATAAAAGAGAAAAATATTGAGTGTCCTCAATGCGGAGGAAAAGATTTTACCGATATCAGAAAATTCAATCTGATGTTCAAAACATTCCAGGGGGTTACGGAGGACTCATCTGCAGAAATATATTTGAGGCCGGAAACAGCCCAGGGCATTTTTGTTAATTTTAAAAATGTGCAGAGGACATCAAGGAAGAAAATACCATTTGGCATCGGACAAATAGGAAAATCATTCAGAAATGAAATAACGCCTGGAAACTTTATTTTCCGGACAAGAGAATTTGAACAGATGGAGCTGGAGTTTTTTTGTGAGCCTGGAAAGGACCTGGAATGGTTCAAATACTGGAAGAATTTTTGCCATAAATGGCTTTTAGAATTGGGATTAAAGGAAGATAGCCTTAAGCTGAGAGACCATGGAGAAGAGGAGCTCTCTCATTACAGCAACGCAACAACCGACATCGAATTCAAATTTCCCTTTGGATGGGGAGAGCTTTGGGGTATAGCAGATAGGACAGACTATGATTTAAAGCAGCACATGGAGTATTCAAAAGACGATCTTTCATACTTTGATCCTGTGAGAAATGAAAAATATATCCCATATTGCATAGAGCCGTCACTTGGAGTAGAAAGAGTATTGCTTGCATTTCTTTGTGATGCCTATGATGAGGAGGAAATTGAAGAAGACACAAGAGTTGTGCTGCACCTTCACCATGCCCTTGCTCCAATAAAGATTGCCGTACTTCCGTTATCCAAAAAACTTTCGGAGGAGGCAACAAGGATATATGAAAAGCTCTCCTGCGGATATAATTGCGAATTTGATGAAACAGGAAGCATTGGCAAAAGGTACAGAAGGCAGGATGAAATAGGTACCCCATACTGTGTAACCTTTGATTTTGATTCCCGTGAAGATATGAGTGTTACCATACGGGAAAGGGATACAATGGAGCAGATAAGAATCAAGATTGATGCCCTTGAAGATTATTTTAAGGAAAAGCTTGATTTTTAAATATACCTAATTATTAAATAGGCCTGCTAAGCGCTATAATAAGTACAAAAAACAGAATATATTGATGTAAAAAAGTATAAGACAATGAAATAAGAAGCTAAATTGGTATAAAATAAAGTTTACAAGGGAATTTTAGTTAAAAAAGAAAAATTAACAATTTATTTGCTTAAAAGTTTTAGATAAGTATGATATAATAGGTAACGCAAAAACTGGTATTGGAAAATTTTTTGAAAGCAGAAATGAAATATTACATATAGGAGGTTTTTTTACATGAGTAAGTATGTTTATCAGTTTTCAGAAGGCAATGCAAAAATGAAGAATTTGTTAGGTGGTAAAGGAGCTAACCTTGCTGAGATGACAGGACTTGGGCTGCCTGTTCCCAGAGGATTTACCATAACTACGGAAGCTTGCATCAGATATTATGATGACGGCAAAATCATATCGGACGAAATTTTGGATGAAATCAATTCAGTACTTGCAAAATCAGAAGGTGAGATTGGCAAGAAATTTGGAGATCCGGAAAATCCCCTGCTCGTTTCGGTGCGATCGGGAGCCAGGGTATCAATGCCGGGTATGATGGATACAATACTCAATCTCGGGCTTAATGATGTGGTAGTTGAAGGACTTTCTAAGCTTACGGATAATGAAAGATTCGCATATGACAGTTACAGGCGGTTTATCCAGATGTTCAGTGATGTTGTTATGGACATAGCAAAGCCCAAATTCGAGAAAATACTTGAGCAGGTTAAGGAAGAAAATGGTGTTGAGTTTGATACTGAATTGACTGCGGACAACCTTAAGGAGGTAGTAAAAAGATATAAACATCTTTATAACCAGGAAAAAGGCGGTGATTTCCCGCAAGAGCCGAGAGAGCAGTTGATGGAGGCAGTAAAGGCGGTGTTCCGTTCCTGGGATAATCCGAGAGCTATTGTATATAGAAGGATTAATGACATTCCCGGAAATTGGGGAACTGCAGTTAATGTACAGGAAATGGTTTATGGGAATATGGGGGATGATTCAGGTACCGGTGTTGCCTTTACCAGGGATCCTTCTACAGGTGAGAAAAAGCTCTATGGTGAATTTCTCATGAACGCGCAAGGGGAGGATGTTGTTGCAGGCATCAGGACCCCACAGTCCATAGAACAGCTAAAGGAAGCCAACCCTGAAGTATATAATCAGTTTGTTGACATAGCATCAAAGCTTGAAAACCATTATAGAGATATGCAGGACATGGAGTTTACCATTGAAAGAGGAAAGCTTTTTATGCTGCAAACCAGAAATGGTAAAAGAACTGCAAATGCCGCCATGAAAATAGCAGTTGACCTGGTAGATGAAAATATGCTGACTAAAAAAGAGGCAATAATGAAAGTAGAACCCAAACAGCTTGACACATTGCTTCATCCTGCATTTGACCAGAATGGACTTAAGTCCGCAGTGCCTATAGCCAAGGGTTTGCCTGCGTCACCCGGGGCAGCTACCGGAAAGGTTTATTTTGAAGCCGATGATGCCGTTGAAGCCGTAGCAAAAGGTGAAAAGGCAATCCTTATAAGACTTGAGACATCCCCGGAAGATATTGAAGGAATGAATGCGGCACAAGGTATTTTGACGGCCAGAGGCGGTATGACTTCTCATGCGGCAGTTGTTGCCCGTGGTATGGGTAAGTGTTGTGTTGCAGGCTGTGGAGAGATTAAAATAAATGAAGAAGAGAAATATTTTATTGATAAAAATGGTGAAAAATATTTAGAAGGTGATTGGGTATCTCTTGATGGTTCTACGGGTAATGTTTATGGTGAGAAAATAGCTACAACCGATCCCGAAATGACCGGCGACTTTGCAACAATTATGGAATGGGCCGATGAGATCAGGACTTTGAAGATAAGAACAAATGCAGATACTCCAAAGGATGCAGCTCAAGCAGTTGTATTTGGTGCCGAAGGAATCGGACTTTGCCGTACGGAGCATATGTTTTTTGAATCCGACAGGATCATGGCTATGAGGGAAATGATTGTATCAAGAACAGCAGAGCAAAGGAATAAAGCACTCGAAAAGCTTCTTCCCATGCAAAGAGGAGACTTTGAAGCAATATATAAGGAGATGAAAGGATTTCCTGTTACTATCAGGCTGCTGGATCCTCCGCTTCATGAATTTCTGCCCCATGAGGATGAAGACATAAAAGCCCTGGCAATTGAGCTTGAAGTAACATTTGAAGAGCTTAAGGAAATAGTAATTGACCTTAAGGAATTCAATCCGATGATGGGACACAGGGGGTGCCGTTTGGCGGTGACATATCCTGAAATTGCTGAAATGCAGACAAAAGCCATTATTGAAGCCGCAATAAATGTAAATAAGGAAGGACTTGATGTCGTACCTGAAATTATGATTCCGTTGGTAGGAGAAGTTAAGGAACTTAAGTACGTAAAAGATTTAGTTACGGGTACTGCCGACAGTCTCATCAAGGAAGCAGGAGTAAGCATGAAGTACCAGGTGGGTACAATGATTGAAATACCGAGGGCTGCCCTTACTGCTGATGAAATTGCAAAAGAAGCCGAGTTTTTCTCGTTCGGTACAAATGACCTTACACAGATGACTTTCGGATTCAGCCGTGATGATGCGGGAAGATTCCTTGAGGAATATTATGGTAAGAAAATATATGAATCAGACCCATTTGCAAAGCTTGACCAAAAAGGTGTCGGTAGGCTTGTTGAAATGTCCGTTGAGCTTGGAAAACAAACAAGGCCCGGGATTAAGCTAGGTGTTTGTGGAGAACACGGCGGCGACCCGTCATCAATTGAATTTTGCCATAATGTTGGACTTGACTATGTGTCATGTTCACCTTTCAGGGTTCCGATAGCAAGGCTTGCCGCAGCCCATGCAGTAATAAACAGCAAATAAGTATATTATAAGCGAAGGGATGAGTTACAATAAACTCATCCCTTTATTTCTGAATGCACACTTGTTAAATTTACAAATCCTGATAAAACAGTCCCGGTACAGTTCAATTGTCAAATATATATCATGCCATATCACCGGCACCGGCGGCTCTTTCCATATAAGGCCTGCCAGCTTTTTCTTCATATTTTTCTCCTTCGGTGATTCTTGAGCTTATATATACTTTCTCCATTATCATGTCCATTAATAATTCTCTTATTTGTAAAGGTTCTTCATCAAGCTCAAAATACTCCTTAATTTCCCTTAATCTGTCCGTCTTGCTTAAATTAGCCATATCAATCTTTAAAGATTTGCTTTGATATTTTAAAATAAACAATCCTTTATAATTATAATTGTCCTCAGTTATGCTTAAGCTTGACAGTAATAAATCACATGTTTTCATACGGCAGCTCCCCCTCTTATTATAATCCAATAATTATATTATATCATTTCCAATATTAAAAAGACAATAGCTAAGCAATTTGCGTTTCTGTCAAGCAATTGACGGCAATTTTTTTGTAAATCAAAATCATCTCTTATTTTCTTGCTGTAATTCAAAGTGTTTCTAAGGTTTCCACTAATAAATTTATCAAGGTCAAAGCTCTGTGGTATGTCTTTGATAAATTTATTTCGCTATGCTCTTTTATTTATGCCGACGGATGAAGGGAAAGAGCAAGTTCAACCTTTTATTCCGTCCATTATATCCAGTTTAGCATAGCGACCGTTACTTTTACCTCCTTAGCCTCTGGAATCTGCTAAAAAAGCAAGTTGGCCCGTAGCATATTCTGTATCGCCTTTCTTCCATTTGTAGTACTGACTCCTGTAAATGGCAAGGGGCTAAAGTGGCAACCATAGCCCACTGCAGTCTTTTTGCTATCTTTCAAAAACTTACTAGCACTTGTTTCACATTCTTTTTGAACTTTATTAATTATTTTACTTATATTCATATCAATAACCGTATTTTTATCAGCAGCCAGTATCGTTTCAAATACATCCTCAAGACCATCGCTATGTTTGAAGCAAAGTAACTTAGCCATCTTGTCAGCACCTGCAGTACTCCAGCTCATGCCCCTGTTTTTCATCCTATCACAAATTACATTATGCTGGCTTCCTTCTATAGTTCCCATCCCTCTGTATTCAATGTCCTCTGGTAAGGAGAGATTCCTTTTTGTATACCTTTCCAGGTGGTCTGCATTCTGACTTAAATATGTTATTAACTCAAGTATCTTCTCTTTCTCCTTTTCATTTTTTTCAACATCATATAGCCCTTCCAGTTCTATAAAAACATCCTCAAAATCATTTTTGTTGATATATTTCCGTAGCTTTTTAGCCATCTTTTTATTGCTTATTTTCCTAAGTACTGCTTGGTGTATGTGAAAAGGATCCAACTGCTGTATTATTGACGCATCATATTCTTGCTCTTGTTTTGCCCAAGCCGCTCCGTCTGCATTTATTATTTTATTCTTAATTTTATCCACATTATATCTTTGTGCAATTTTGCTATTCACCTTGCTATCAAAGCTTTCACCATCATCAAACCCTGCAGCATAAACCCTATTTACTGTTGTATACTCTTTGCTCCCAGGTGTCTTCTTTCTCCAGCCCTCATAGACTTTTGACACTTTTATTTCCTGCTTCTTCTTTTTACCTTGTACACTTAAATATACTCCATCCTTCTCTTCAAATAATACCGAAACTTCCTTTTCTCCTTTTAATTCACCTTTTAAATACTTTTCTACCTGTTTGTTTTCTAATACAATTGCCCTTTCTCCAGCTTTTTGTACTTCATTCCAGATAGTTTGATGACTAATGCTGTATGGATTGCTGCGAGCTATTAATTCTGCACTTTTTCTAAATGATGCTCTCAACGCTGTTTCCACTGCTGCTTCTTTGACATTTTCCGATAATGTCCCCTTACTATCTTTACCCATCCATTCATCCAGTAAATATCCATAATATATTACACCATCTTCATCTATACACCTGTAATACCTACGTTCATATTCTACTTCTCCCATCAGCATCGTTATCGAGCCTTGTCTGCCTGTATTTTTCAGCCTGTACCTTCCTTTATCTCTTGTAAGCATTATTTCGTAATCCATAGTTTCAAGTATATATTTCATAAACTCACAAGCTTGATTGCAAAAATATCCATAAACTTTTTTCTCTAAGTCCTTGAAGTTTGCTGCATTTTCATTTAAACTAATCATATCCATCAACCACCTAAACTGTTTTTTTCGGCAACTAATATTTTAGATGATTTTGATGGATTTGGGAAGAGTTTTCTCTTCCCTTTACTTATTTACATATCTTTACTTCCACTATGCTTTTGCCTTCATAAATTATACACTAAC
>JANQLN010000110.1 GCA_028280575.1 Clostridia bacterium | reverse complement strand
ATTTTTTGACATTCTTTGATACTCATCATTATCCATATCAATAAATCTTATTAAGGTTTCTTTAATTAACTCTGGTTTATCAAGAGATATATCCTTGCCAACATCATAGTCTTCTAGATTGCGCCAAGGTGTTCTATCACTAATAATTACTGGACAACCACCAAATAATGCTTCCGAAATTGAATGCCCAAAATTTTCACCAAGTGTAAGTAATATGGCCACATGATTTCTTAAATACACCTCATTCACATAATCATTATTAATCTGCCCATGATATATGACCTTAATATTATTATTCATTTCACTAATATAATTTTCACATTTTTGCCAGTACTCTTGGTCTTCTATCGGTCCATATATGTTGAATTCTATTTTGTTATTTAGCTCTTTTAAAATAACTAATACTTGTAATAAATTCTTCATGGGATGAATGCGAGCAATATAAACTAATTTAAGCTCTCTACTTTTTTTAATAATATCTTTTTGATTATACTTACTAGAATATTTTGGCGTCAAATTATTCGCAACTAGAATATTGGTGTTATTACCAAAAATATGCTCTATATCGTTTTTTTCAAATTCATTAGTTGCATGCCATAATATGTTTTTGTAAGTACCAAGTATCTTAGAGACCATTATAAAAAACTTTTTTTTTGTTCTTTTAAGGCTAAGCGCTCCTATTGAAAATTCTCCTCTCGGTGCCAATATAATTTGTTTTTTAGGAATTTTTCTTATATTCCACAACAATACCGTTAATATGCTAAATTTGTACGAAAAAAAACTATTTAGGTATATAAAATCAAAGTCAATACTTTTAGTAATATTCATGATTTTTTTCCATGTTAATCTATTCTTATTTATATAAAATACTTGTGCTTTTCCGACTTCGATCCAAGTTTCTACCTGTATGTTTTTAAACGAATTGTTGTCTCCTAAATCTCTGTCATTGGTTAAAACGTAAAAATCAATTTTATCAGATAGATTATTTATCAAGTTGTTTATCGAACGTATAGGCCCTCCGCCTTTAACTGCGGGAACATAGAACCATGCCATAATTAATACTTTTTTTTTCATGCTATTTCCCCCAAACAACTCTATTTACATAGTCTGTATATGATAATATGATCCTCAATACTTTATCAGACACATTTGACATACTATAATCCCCAACCAATCTCAATGTATCTTTATCTTGCATTTCCAAAACTTCTAATCCCTGAAGAATTCTTTCCTTCTTCAGACCAACCATCATCACTGAAGCTTCTTCCATTGCTTCTGGTCTTTCGTGAGCTTGCCTGATATTCAGTGCTTTGAATCCAAGAATTGATGATTCTTCACTGATTGTTCCGCTGTCACTAAGTACAGCCTTTGCGTATTTCTGAAGCTTCACATAATCATTAAAGCCAAGTGGCTTCATTGTCTTAACTAGAGGATTAAATGCAATGTCCTTAGTTTCTATCATGTTTCTCGTCCTTGGATGTGTGCTAACAATTAACGGCATTTGATACTTTTCTGCAATAGTATTAAGACTATCAACTAGATCCATGAAGTTGACTTCTGAGTTGACATTCTCTTCTCGATGGGCCGATACAACAAAATAGCCTCCTTTTCCAAGACCAAGTCGATCCAGTATATCAGATTTTTCAATGTCCTCTTCTCGCAACTTAAGCACTTCAAACATAGGACTACCCGTTTTAATCACTCGATCTGGTGGAAGCCCTTCTCTCAAAAGATACTCTCTAGCTATATCGCTATATGTTAGGTTAATATCTGCAGTATGGTCAACAATCTTTCTGTTTGTTTCTTCTGGTACTCTCTGGTCAAAACATCTATTACCTGCTTCCATGTGAAATATTGGGATATGCCTTCTCTTTGCTGCTATTGCACACAGACAGCTATTCGTGTCACCTAGCACAAGAAAAGCATCTGGTTTCACATCTTCAAGAATTGAACCAATCTTTACGAGAATGTTTCCTATTGTTTCAACTGCTGTCCCAGTAGCAGCATTAAGAAAATAGTCTGGTTTCTTCAAATTAAAATCTTTAAAAAATACTTCATTAAGCTCATAATCATAGTTCTGACCTGTATGAACTAGTATGTGTTCTATTGCTTGAGATTCATCTAATTTATTAATAACAGCAGAAAGTCTAATAATCTCGGGTCTAGTACCTACAACTGTCATGACTTTTAATCTCTTCATCTATTATACCTCCAAAAAGTAAGTATCCGGTTTCTCTAAATTAAATGGTTCATTTGCCCACATAATTGACACCATATCTATGTCACCAAGGTTTTCAATATTATGTGTATACCCAGTTGGAATATCAACAACTTCCATCTTATCTCCACTAACAAAGTATTCTAAAACTTTATCAGAATCAATCTTTCTAAAGCGAATTACACCTCTACCACTTACTACCAAGAATTTTTCATTCTTTGTGTGATGCCAGTGATTACCTTTTGTAATACCTGGTTTAGAAATGTTAACTGAGACTTGCCCCCTATCTGGTGTTTTAATGAATTCAGTAAAAGAACCTCTATGGTCAACGTTCATCTTTAAATCATAACTAAATTGTTCTTCAGGCAAATAACTTAGATATGTACTATAAAGTTTCTTAATAAATGCATCTGACATATCTGGAATTGTACATTCTTCCCTACTCTTTTTAAAGGAATTAATCAAATCTACTATATCACCTAAAGTACTATTATGAACTACTGAAATTTCACAGAATTGTTCATCTCTATTTTCTTTACCTTCTAGTGCATTGATTAGTTCTTTTAATACATCATCTATATAAACAAGTTTCATAACTGCACTTGGGTCATTCACCTTTATTGGCATATCATTAGCAATGTTATTACAGAAAGTTGCAACAGCACTGTTATAATTTGGCCTACACCATTTCCCAAATACATTAGGGAATCTATAAACTAGTACTTTTACACCGGTTTTCTTACTATAATCAAATAATAAATCCTCACCAGCCTTTTTGCTTTCTCCATAAGGATTATCTAATTCAGCTTGAATTGAAGATGAAATCATTACCGGACAAGTGTTATTATATTTCTTTAAAGTATCTACGAGTGTCGAAGTGAATCCAAAGTTTCCTTCCATAAACTCTGACTTTTCTTTTGGACGATTTACTCCTGCAAGGTGAAATACAAAGTCTGCTTCTTTGCAATATTCATCTAGTAATTCTGGGTTTGTATCCATATCATACTCAAAAATATCATCATATTTCCTATTTTTAAGTTCAACCACAAGATTTTTCCCAATAAAACCCTTAGCACCGGTAACTAATATCTTCATGATCTATTCCAACTTTCTAGCTCTTTTTTTACAAAGTCAAGCTGTAGTAATTTTCCTTTTATCTGTTCAACATTAAGTCTCTCTGTATTGTCAGAGTTATACTCTTTTTGTGAAGAAAGTTTTTGATTTCCTTCTACAAAATATTTATCATAATTCAAGTCTCTTGTATCAGCTGTCACTCTATAAAAGCCCCCCATGTCTTGAGCCAAAATATATTCTTCTTTAGTTAAAAGTGTTTCATACCTCTTTTCCCCATGTCGCGTTCCAATTATCTTGATTTCGTTATCTGCATCAAATAGTTCTTTGACTGCCTGGGCCAAATCTCCAATTGTAGAAGCAGGTGCTTTTTGAACCATGATATCTCCAGCTACGGCATTTTTGAATGCAAAAAAAACAAGTTCTATTGCTTCTTCTAAACTCATCAGAAACCTTGTCATATTAGGATCAGTTACTGTTAAAGGTTGTCCATTCTTTATTTGACCAATAAATAGAGGTATTACAGAACCTCTTGATGCCATAACATTACCGTATCGAGTACCACAAATAAGTGTCTGTTCTGGATCTACAGTTTTTGATTTAGCTACAAATACTTTCTCCATCATTGCCTTAGATATTCCCATTGCATTGATTGGGTAGGCTGCTTTATCAGTTGAAAGGCAAATTACTTTTTTTATTCCTGTTTGTATTGCAGAATTTAATACATTATCTGTACCAAATATATTTGTTTTGACTGCCTCCATTGGAAAGAATTCGCATGAAGGTACTTGTTTAAGTGCTGCAGCGTGGAATACATAATCTACTCCACGCATTGCATCTTTGATACTTTCGCAGTTTCTTACATCCCCAATATAAAATCTTATCTTTGAGTTGCTGTAAGCTTTACGCATATCATGTTGCTTCTTTTCATCTCGAGAAAAAATTCTAATTTCATCTATATCAGTTTTTAAAAATCTCTTTAACACTGCATTTCCAAAAGAACCTGTACCACCTGTAATTAATAAAGTCTTCTCTTTAAACATAACTATTACCCTCTTTTCATCTGTTAAAGTGCTTTTCTAATAATTCGACCGAACGATTAACTGTGAAATTATCTTCAATATATTTACGTCCATTAATTCCCTTAATTATTAATTCATGACTAACAGCCATCTCCCTAATCTTAGACAGAAATGCTTCCGTATCCTCTGAACATACCCAATCTCCGCAGTTTGCTACCTGTATCAACTCTTTTATATCTGTAACCTTATCCGTAGCTGCTAATACTGGCTTTGCATATTCCATATATGATAAAATACGTGATGGATAATTAGGTATTGTAAATCTTGGATCAAGTATAATTAGTCCTACATTACATTCTTTTGTTATTTGTTCATATTCACTTCTAGGTAAGTTTTCAATTACAAGAGCATTTTTTATATTGTTTTCATCAATTATATTCTCTAACTTATATCTATCTGTTCCCCTTCCTACAAAAAGAAAATAGACATTCTCTTCATTTTTACATTCTTTAACTACTCTGCACAGAAGATCAATATACTGTGGTCGTCCCATGTTACCACCAAACAAAAAAACACAAGTTTCCCTCGGAATACTATATTTTTCTCGCATGGGAAAACCTTTGCAATTAAAGTCTTCTGTTAGCTTCTTTGTATTAGGGAATATCTCAACTTTATCAGAATTAAGCCATAAATTATTTTTTATAATATACTGCTTATTACCAGAGGACATACAGCCAATATAATCTGAAATTTGATACAATTTCTTTTCTTTTGCTGTAAAATATTTAGATAGTAAGCCATTATTCTTAATTATACCTAAGTCAACTGCATTTTGTGGGAAAATGTCCTTTAACATTAAATATGCAGGACATCTAAATTGCTTCTTAGCCCAGGATACTAAGCCAAAATTTGTTACAGGAGGTGATTCAAACAGAATAACATCAAACTTCTTCTTCCCCAAATACTTTCTTACACCTTTCCTCATTAATATTGGTATTTTAAAAGTTGTTATTCCTTTTTCTATAAAACCAACATCATAATAATTACCAGTAACAATACGCAGAACATCAAAGCCACGTTCCTTGTTTATCTCAGTATTCACATTATTCTTTGACTGTTCAGATACAGCAACAGTTATTTCATGACCGGATTCATGTAATGCTTCTGCTAAATCAGTATATATTGTTGCTCCTTTAGTCTGCTCTGGAAAGGATGTTGCGATATATAATATTCTCAATTTTATATTTTCCCCACTATCTTCTCCACAAATGGTATATACTCCCACAACTTATATATTCAAAACCCATCTTTTTATAAAACTGAGTTGCTAATATGTTGTTCACTTGTGTTCCAACTTTGATTTTATTAATTCCTCTATCTATAACTAATGATTCTAATGTTTGAATCAGTGCCTTTCCAACTCTCTGTCCTTGGTACTTTTCATCTACAGCTATTAACTCAATAACACTATTCTCACCATTTATCGAAAAAAGAATATAACCAGCCACATTCCCTTCTCTCTCTCTCACTACAAAGCACTTATTATCCTGATTCAAAGCACATTCTGTCCAGTGAAGATAAATGTTTTTAGCTTGTTCTTCTGGAAGTTTTGGGTCATTGAAAAATCTTGAGTATTTAAATGATTTTCTCGCTATCTCAATAATCTGTTCGTTCCTTGATAAATTATTCACTACATAAGTTTTATCATCTTGATAGTTTGGTTTGTCTTCCAATATTTTTAGGAACTGAATGTTCATATCTGCTAGGAAAGCCTTTGTTCTTTTTCCAATCCAGTAGTTGTTTTCTGCCAAATTATTCAAATTGGCAATAGTAACAAAATCATAATTTTTACAGAAATCCATAATAGTGTCTTGCTCGTGAAGACTAACTATTCCATTCAAATTTATTCGTGCACACGTTATCCCAAAATATTCAGTATCCCAAGATAATGGCACACACTCAAAGTTTTCTACAGTTGATTTGTGAATTTTACACATTCAGCTTTTCACCTTTTTCACTTTTAACTTGTGAAGTAACATAAATTCCTTTTTTAAATATTATACATTCAATGGTTTTAAAGAAAATTTTTACATCTAGCCAGAAAGATAGATTGTTAACATAATAAATATCATTTTTAAGTCTGTCTTTCCACACTGTAGAATTTCTAAAATATGCTTGGTTATATCCAGTTATACCAGGCAGTACTTCAAGTTTTCTTTTTTCATCATCTTTATAGTAATTAATGTGTTCCGGCAAATCAGGCCTCGGCCCAATTATTGACATTTCATTTTTTAATATGTTGAGAACTTGGGGTATCTCATCTATACTAGTTTTCCTAATGAATTTACCTATCTTTGTTAAGCGCGAATCATTCTCAGCATTAAAAGTAGAACCATCCTCATTTCTTAAATCTGGTGCATTCATTTTCATAGAGCGATATTTGTACATTTTGTAGAGTTTGCCGTTCTTGCCAAGACGAAGCGAGTTATAAAATATTGAACCCTTATCCTCAAAGTAAATGATTGGTCCAATAACTAATAGGCTCAATAAAAAAAATGACAAAGCTATAATTGCTAATAATAAATCTAATAATCTTTTTAAAAATTTTCTATACAATATGGTCACCCTTTTTCAGCAAAACTATTTAATTGTATCTTGCAAACAACAACACACATACGCAACATCTTCATCACTTAGCAAAGTATGAAGAGGTAAAGTAATCTCATTCTTATACATACTAAAAGTATTCGGGAAATCTTTAATATCGAACCTCAAATTCTTATAAGCTGTAAGCATAGGTAATGGTTTGTAATGAACATTACATGCTACCCCTAATTCAGCCATCTTAATGATAATTTCATTCCTTTTATCTTCGCTAATGCCAGGTATCCTGGCTAAATAAAGATGACCTGTAGAAGCATAATTATCACCATAATGTTGTAAGCTCTTAACTCCAAGCTCTGACATCGCTTCATCATACATTTCAATAATCTCTTTACGTCTTTTTAGTAAACCCTCATATCTTCTAAGCTGTATTAAACCAACCCCTGCTAAAATATCTGTCATATTACATTTATATGCAGGGTAAACTATATCATATTCCCAAGAACCTTTTTTAGTCTTCGCTAAAGCATCTTTAGACTGACCATGAAGACTATATATCATAAATTTTTTATAAAACCACTCATCATCAAACCCGAGATCATTTCTCCAAACAACAGCTCCACCTTCAGCAGTTGTAATATTTTTAACTGCATGAAAAGAAAAAGTAGTAAAGTCTGCTACTTGTCCACATTTCATTCCTTTTCTTTCAGCTCCAAAAGCATGAGCCGCATCGGCTATAACAATGATTCTATTAAAAATATTTTGTATTTTATTGTTTGCTTTAAATAATTCCTTCTTACTCTCAATAACATTATATATTTTATCATAATCACACATCTTCCCTGCTATATCAACAGAAATAATGGCTTTTGTATTCTCTGTAATAGCCTCAGATAATTTCTGATAATCCATTTCAAAAGATTCTGGAGCTGTATCCACCATAACAATTTTTGCTCCAACATGAAATATTACCGAAGCAGATGCTGTATATGTATAAGCTGTTGTAATAACTTCATCACCAGGACCTATCCCTAAAATTCGTAGAGTGAGTTCCATAGCTGCTGTTGCTGAACTTAGACAAACAGCCTTATTTACACCTGCATATTCTGCTATTCTTTTTTCAAACTCTTTTGTTTTAGGTCCAGTTGTAATCCAACCTGATTTCATAGTTTGTATAACTTCTTGAATCTCCGAATCAGTTATATCTGGTGGAGAGAATGAAATATTCCGTAATTTACTTATACTCATTAAATACCCTCGCTTTTAATACTTTTTCTAGTTAATAAAATTGGCTGGTCACAAAACTCCCGGTTTTTTAGTTAGATAGTTGGTCAGGAAATTCAAAAAGCAATTATTGCTTTGATTTTACTGTGTATTACAAGAATATATGCTAAAAGGCCTAGCAGTGAGGATATTATTAGGCTTATAAGCATATCTGTTCTGGTTGATACGGTTATCAGCCTGGGTAATATGGCTCTGGATAGTATAAGCACGGCAGCCATTGATATTGCGGCTGCTAAAAAATGGGCTGTGCTTTTGAGGCTTTTAGCGGATGCTATATTCATTCTCTTTTGCGCAGGGTAGAAAAGGAGTATCATTGCCAGTGCTGCCGCTATGGATGTTGATAGTGCCAGTCCTTTTATACCCAGTATGTCAATCAGCACAATATTGAGCAGAATATTTACTGCCACCGACAAAAGGCCTGTTTTCACCGGTATCTTTCTTAGGCCTTTTGTGTAAAATGCCTTGGTCAGTACATCGGTTACGCCTATTGGTATAAGTCCTAAGCTGTAATAGAAAAGCACCTGTGATGCCTGTTTTGCATCCTCTATTGAAAACTTTCCCCTCTGGAACAGTATTGTGGTTATTTCATAGCTGTAAAACCATACTATTATTGAAACCGGTATTACCAGGATCAATACGGTGTTTATCCCTTTTGACACTGCTTGTGAAAAATCCCTGTCCTCTTTATTTGAGGCCCTTGCTATCTTAGGGTATACTATTGCGGTTACGGTCAGCACAAAAAGCCCGATAAGTGATATGTTGACAACATTTGCATAGTTTAATACGGATATGCCGCCGTATCCCCTGCCGGATGCAAGTGCCCTGTCTATAAGGGTATTTACCTGCCTTGCCGAGCTTCCTATAAATACGGGAATAAGGGATGCAAAAAACAGCTTTACTTCCGGCATCCTTAAATCTATTCCCGGGCGGAGCTTAAAGCCTGTCCTTTTTAAGAACGGAAGCATCAGCATAAGCTGTGATGCCGTTCCTGCCGCCGTAGCTATGGTAAGTCCCAGTACACCATGGCTGTTTCCTGCAAGCACCAGGAACAGTATGACTATAAGATGGTTCGGCATGCCCATTGATGCCCTGGGCAAAAAGCATTCCTTTGACTGGAGTATTCCGCCTGCCAGTATGGACATTACCGTTACTACTATAACCGGAAGGGTTATCCTTACAAGCCGTACGGCCAGCCTGTATATTTCTCCTGTAAATGCTGGGGCATAAAGCTTTACAGCCACTCCGGCAAATAATTCACCTGCCAGCACCAGCACTATGCTTGCCAGTACGAGAATTCCCGCTGCACTGCCCGCAAACCTGTCGGCCCTGTCATTATCCTTAAGTGACGCTCTTACATATACGGGGAGAAATGCGCTGTTTATAACCTCGGATGATATAAGTGAAACCGATGTAAAAATAGTTACTGCTATGATATATGCGTCCGTATGGGCAGTTGCTCCATAATTTGCAGCTATCAGCGATTCTCTTAAAAAACCTGCAAGCTTGCTTGCTGCAGTGATAATGATAAGGAGCAGTGCGGTTTTAGCTGTGGATTTCAAGGTATGGGGACACACCTTTCGGATTAGCGGGTATTCCTTTTATGTTAAGGAAAGTCCCCTTCTATTTTTTTGTTCATTATTTCCCATATTGCTTCTTTTAGTTTGTTTTTCGGATTCCAGCCTACAGCTTTTTTAAGCTTCTCTATTTTTAAATTTGGTATATTTTTGGGCACATTTTCTTCCCTAACATATTGTATGGATGTTTTTAGTCCCTTTTCCCCGCACCAGTCCGTGAAGCAGCCGGCTATCTGGTTCAAGGACGTCTTTTTACTGTCCGCCATGTTGTAGGTGGTATTCCATTTATCAAAACCTGCCGCTATAAGCTTGCTTACGGCGCGGCACACATCCTTTATGTGGATGATGTTAAAGGCCTGCTCGCCTGTCCCGCTTATTTTGAGGGGCTGTCCCTCCAGGCATTTTTGCGGGAATGTTGTGTGGATAAAGTTATCCTCGTTCATGAAAGTACCCCATCCATATATCCTTGAGGGGCGGAGGATTATGTATTCCCTGTTTTTTAATTCCAGCTCCGTGATAAGCTCTCCCATATATTTTGTTTTTGCATATACGTTCCGGGGGTCTACCAGGCTGTTTTCATCAGCTTCGTCCCTGCCAAGCCCGTACACGCTTTGTGAGGATATATATATAAACCTTTTTACGCCGCTTCTCTTTACGTCCTCCAGAAGCCTTTGCAAAGACCTTACGTTTGTCCGGTAAGCCTTTTCAGGGTTCTTCTCACACAATCCTATATTCCTTACGGCAGCGCAGTGTATCACCGTATCTATACCTGCCGGTGAAAGCTCATCCGTATCAATGTCTGCTTTGACAAGGGCTGTCTTTGACCTTTGCCCGTTTGTGAGGCTTTCCAGGAGCTTATCCCTTTTATGGCCGCTTCTATATAAACCGGTTACCTTTATGCCGTCAAATGAGCTAAGGTGGCTTACGAGCCCTGCTCCCAGGTAACCTGTGCTTCCTGTAATCAATATGTTCAAGGGGATACAACCTTTCCAGCCTGTACTGCAGCCGTCAAAAATTAATTATTATCCACAAAATTATTGTTCTCAAGCTCATTTAGCTTATCTTTAGGATAGGTTACTTCATCCAGGTACCTGCACACCGCTTTTGTATAGTCGGTATTGAGGCAGCCTTCAATCCCATGCCGGGCCACGTTTAAAAGGTAATGGCGTATACAGGCTTCCACTTCATTAAAGCCAAGCTCGGCCCTTACAGACGTGATGCCCGTAAACCTGGGGTTTATTTCAAAGAAAACAGGTCCCCTGCCGGTTATCTTGCACTGCAGGTTAACAGGACCTTCCATGCCTTCATGGGCCAGCTCTTTTGCCATTTTTACCGCCATCTCCTCACACAGGCTGTCCCTGAAGGGGAATATTTTTATAGGAATCCCAAGCTTGAGCACATTTTTGCTCATGAACGTACCAAGTATTTCCCCCTGCTTTCCCAAAAGCACCTGTATTGATATTTCATCCTTTTGCACAAGGCAGCTTTTAGTGAATATGTCCTCTCTTTTTATACTGCCTTTATCTATATTCCATTTATCAGGAATGAGGTATTCCTGGAATACATAATTGTTTTTATCCTCCAAAAGCTCCAGCTCATCCTTCTTGAAAAAAACCTTCACCCCTATGGAGCCTGAACCTCCCGCCGGCTTGCCTATTATGGGAAAACCGTATTTTTGAATAATTTTATCAACTTCGGCATATTCAGCCGTATGGACAAAGGGCATGTCCTTTTCACTAAAAAATTTGTAGCACTCTTTTTTGCTCCGGCATATATTTACTGATTTTACGCTGCCTGTCAATACGGTGCTGTTTATAAGCCCCTGCTCCCTGATTTTTGCAAGCACCGGCAGCTCAGTGTCTGAACCGCTTATTACCATATCTGTTTTTTCCCTGCCGCATATGTCTATAATTGCTTTTGCATATTTTTCATCGCCGGCACAAGGCACCTTATAGGCTTTATCGCATCTAAATGAGCCCGAGTTAAAGCCGCTCATATCCGTACCGGTTATTTCTATGGGAAGCCTGCTCATCCTGAGGGATTTGTATACGGCCTCCCCTATGCCGCTGCCTGCACCGGTCAACAGTATCTTTACACTCAAATGTGTGAAAACACCCTTTCCTTAAAGAGGAGAAAAAATTACTAGTACTCTATTCCATAAGTCCATTCCTGAAGTTTGTGGTATGGATTTATGGAATAGAGTACTAGCTGCCTGTCTTCTCTTTATTTATTATAAACTTTTCTTTTCCTGCGTATATTCCTTCTTTTTTTAGTATAACTTTAAATGTTTTAACCAGTATTTTGGCATCCAAATAAATACTCCAATTGTTAATGTACTTGATGTCTAATTCTATGCGCTCAGGCCAGCTTAATTCATTTCTCCCGCTTACCTGGGCAAGGCCCGTAACACCCGGCTTCATTAAAAGCCTTTTTTTCTGCTCACCGGTATACTCATCCAGGTGGTGCATGAGCGTTGGCCTTGGACCTATAAAGCTCATATCGCCCTTTAATATGTTTATAAGCTGCGGAAGCTCATCAATGCTCCATGCTCTTAACCATTTTCCCATTTTTGTGATTCTGCGGTCGCTGGATGAGGTATAATATCCTCCCAGCTTTTCCGCACTTTGTACCATTGAGCGGAATTTATATATTTTAAAAGGCCTGCCGTATAGTCCCGCCCTTGTCTGGGTATAAAAAACAGGTCCCCTGGAATCAAGCTTTATAAGCAGGGCAATGATGAGTGCTGCCGGGAGCAGCAGGATTATTAACAATATGCTGAGCACCTTATCCAAAAACCTTTTTAAAAACAAAAATATTATCCTTTCCCGCTGCATAGATTCCCTGCTATTTTTTCAATTATCCTTACCTGCCTGTCCAGTGCTTTTTCTATGTTAAAGCTCTCTACCGCCCTTTTTCTGGCGCCACAGCCCATTTTTCGGGCCAGTTGGGGGTCATTCAATATATTTAACAATTTATCTTTTATATCCCCGGCATTCCCAGGCTCAATCAGGTAACCGGTCTCACCGTCAACAACCTCTTCCCTGCAGCCTCTTATATCCGATGCCACCACCGGTTTCCCCATTGCCATTGCTTCCATTATGGAAAGGGGCAGGCCTTCCCTGTAAGACGGCAGCACAAAAACATGGGACAGGTGCAAAAGGCCGGGTATATCTTCCCTTCTGCCTGCCATTATGATCCTGGGGCTTTTTTTAACCGTGCCTGAAATTTTTGTAAATGTTTCCTTATCCCTCTCCGAGCCGGGGCAGACCCCTACAAGCAAAAGCTTGACATTGTCCTGTTTTATCAAATTAAAAGCATCCAGAAGGTCAAGCACGCCCTTCTCCTTTACAAGCCTTCCCACAAATAATATCACTTTATCGTTTTCTTCTATGCCAAATTCCAACCGCTTTTCCCTAGTTTGCTTTTCACATACGTTTGAAGGGTTGAATCTGGATTCGACATCAACGCCGTTACTTATAAAGCTTATTTTTTCCCTGCCTGTTATTTTATGCCTGAGGGCTGTCTCGTAATCTTCCCTGCTGACCGTAAAGATATGGTCCGTAAGAAGCCTTCCGGCTATTTTTTCAGCCAGCAAAAAAAAATGATACGCCGCCCTGCCCATACGGTCATGAAAATGAAAGCCATGGGTCGTATAAATAACAAGGGGTATCCCGGCAAGCTTTGCCGCCACTCTTCCTGCCAGTGCCGCCACCGGTGTATGGACATGCACTATGTCAAACCTCTCACCCTTTATATAGCGGGTCAGCTCTATAACAGCTCTAAATAAAGCAAAAGGATTTAAGCTCCTGGGTATCAATATATTTTTAATCCTGTATCCCCTTGCTCTAAGGTCATCAGATGCATACCCATATGAGCAGCATGACGTCACATGGAATCCCCCTGATAAAAGCCTGTCAATAAGGGGCAGCAGTATGCCTTTTACCGTATTGTCAACAGCACATATTTCCAGTACCCTCAAAAGCTACCCGCACCTTTCCTAATCTTCCGCCTTCTCCACAAGCATCGAATCAATCTCACACCTGCCGTTAATATAGAGCCTTAAAAACGTTGTTTTCCTGTTGTAGCTTTCCGGCACTTCAAATTCTATTGACAAATTGCCTGATAACTCCGGATAAACAGGCTTGGCAGTAACTCCGGGGATATAATACCCAAACGTTTTTAAATCTTCAATATTGCTAAATTCAATATCCAGGTTATATTTATTCCCGGCTTCCGGATTCATATGGCTAAAATTAAAGTACCCTGTTTTGCCGTCGCTTGCAGAGACAAGCAGCTTATTTCCGTCGTCCCCCACTTCAACATTTCCCGATTTGCCTGTTCTGTCCAGCTGGTCGGGTATACCGTTGCCGTTGACATCCAGGCTGCCAATATAATAAAACAATATATTGTCAATATTTATTGTTATTCCCCGGTCTCCATTGTCAACAACATATTGCATGCTCTGGAGGGCATCAAGGGTATTTTGCTTGAATGTAAAAGGGTTAAGTCCCTTGATATTAGCCTCTTTAGCTTCCTCAACCAGCTCCAGGGCCTTGTTGAAGAAGGCCAGTCCTTCCTTGCTTTTATTCTTTGAAAAATAGTATTTGCCAATCTCATAATGTGCGGTTATCTTTTGCTGCCACGCACCTTCCCATAAAGGCTTCAACTCCGCGACCCTTTTAATCGCATCCAGCCCCTTGTCAAGGTGGCCCGTCGAAAAATAAAACTGGGTGGCCCTGGGCAGTAAATCAATATCATTAAAGCTTTGGATAACGGCTTCATCCATTATACCGACAGCTTCTGCTATCTCTTCTTTCATGTGGCTTCTATTTATCAGCATATTACAATAGTCTATCTTGTAATGGGGCTTAATATTATCCATGGATATAGCTTTTTTCATCAAATCCGAGCCTTCGTACCTTTCATTTTTTTCATTGAAAAGCACCCACGCTTCTCTTGAGTAGATTTCCGCCCCTTTGAATCTAAACACAGGTATCAATGTCAAAGCTATGCACAATATAAATAATAAAGGGGGCACATTAATTCCCTTTGTATTCAAAAGCTTTGCAATGCCGCCTTTTGCCCTTTCACTATTTATCCCGTAAAAATAATGGGCATTCAATACTGCCAGCAGTACAAAAAACAGTAATGATATGCTTCCTAAGGATAAATCAAAATCAAAAAAGGAATGTGCCAAAAGGGAAAAAACTGAAGCAAGCACACTAAGCACAAGTATTCTGTCATTATCCGGCATTTTTCTTGTTTTTACAAACATAAATACAAGTATGAATACCAGGTAAACAAGTAAAAGCAAGCCTGGTATTCCGGTTTCAATACCCAGCTGGAGCCAGAAGTTATGTGTCTGCTTCGACCAGTATGAAAATGATTGATATGCGGAATAAACCAGAGGCCAGGCTCCTCCGCCCGCACCTGTCAGCCAGTTGTCTCCTACGATTTTTAATCCGTCCTTATAAAAGGTCATCCTGGAATAAAAGCTGTCACTTTTGAAGGGGTGCTTCAGCCGGTTAATAATTTCACCGGGCAGATATTTATATTCAAATACCACATTTTTAATTACCCTGTTATTTTCATTTAAAATCCTGACATTTTTTACATCTGCCCCTGTTCCGCCGTAATAGTTTAAAAAATTAATATATACAAGCTTGCCGTCCTCCGGTACGGTAAATTCATAGGACAGGGGTTCCAGTCCGTCGGTAGCTTTTACCGCCTCATTTATAAGGCCGGTGCTCCCGTCAAACATAATCTGGCTTTTATTTTTGCTGTACACGCTTATTCTGAGTGCGTAAGGCTTTTCTGCGGTATTTTTTGCGTCAATATCCGCAGCCAGCATGTATGTTTCCCCAGGGTCAAGAGCTACGGACGCAGACCTTGATTTTGAACCGTCCTTTTCATTTTCCCCCCGGCTGAGGCTTATGGGCCTTGCAAATGAGGATAAAACTGCGGTGGATACAATTAAAAGCACAATCAAGGCAGCAGCAATACCTGCATAAACCTTCCATTTTACTCTCAAAAGCTTCCCTGTCACCATCCGGGCTAAAAAATGCAATGCAAAGGATGCAACAGCACTTACAGCCGCCCCTGCGATGAGGGTAAGCAATACCTTAATGCTGCTTTCCTCCCGGATATATTGGGACAGCTTTGAATATGCCAGTACCGCAGGTCCCATTAGTGCAATGGTGTTAAAAAGGCCCTCTATCCTTTTCCCCCCCGGAAGAAAAGCTATATATACAAGCACTGAAACACCGAAAACCAGAAAGGCTCCCCGGCTTTTTGTCATAATAAATGCCTGGGCCAGTAAAAATCCTGCGCCGCTTAAAATAATCCTCTGTATTATTGAATTATTTTTTAATGTAAAATACAGCAAAATGAAAAAAACCGTCATGAAGTATGCTGCCGCAGCATTGGGGTACTGGATCGTCGAATGCAGCCTTCCACCTATAAATAATCCGTTGGAAATATCGTGGCGTACACCAAGAAAATTAAATATCTTATTTATAAATTCCGATATATGGCTTCCTGCTGCCCCGTCTATGCCCAGCAAGGCAACACCTGCCGCCGACGCTATTACTGCCAGGAAAATCCTTTCCCTTTTTTTAGCATCCCGGGCAAATTCACTTACCATATAAAATACGGAGAAAAACATCAAATATTTTAACCATTCCGACAGTGCCGGCCTTAAAGCTACGGCAGATACCATGGATACGGCATATACTACTACAAAGCCGAAAGCCGCATATTCAAGTGGCGTTTCAATAAACCTGCCCTCTTTTTTAAGAAGCCTTAAGACCCAGAAGGCAATAAACAGTATAAAAGCAAAAATTTCCGCAAAGAACTGTTCGGATTCAAAGTATAAGCCTCTAAAGTAAGGGGGATAGAATACCAGGATTAATGTCAGTATGAATATTACCTTTTCAATAGCGGATATTTTTTTGCCCGCTTTTATATTTAGCTTTTTATTCCTCTTATCATTTACTTTTTTTCTTCTTCTTTTCGACATTATTTAATGCTCTCCAATATACTGTAATAAGGTATGGACAATTTTTTTAAATTTTCCTCAAAGTCAGGGTGCCAGGTTATAAATATCCCATTATTTAAATCCTCTGAAACAGGTTTTTCATTAATACTCAAATATTCTATGTCCATGGCCTGCAGCTTCCTGCTTATTATCACATACAGCTCGTCGCTGTCCCCGTAAAGATAAATCATTTCTCTTTTTCCACAAGGCACCTGGCCCATGATAAGCTCTATTTCCTTTTCAACAGCATGTATGTATCTGTAAGAGCTGACTATGTAGTTATAGGTGGCCTCAGCCTTTTCCTTCAAGCCTTTGGGCGTAAGCACATACTTTATAGTGTTGGCATTTAGCCTCTCTATTTTGAGAAGACCCTTCCTGGCCAGCCTTTTGATCAGGGTATTTACATTCCCTAAAGATATTCCCGTCTGCTTGGCAAGCTCTCTTTGAGAAGTATTATTATTTTTTTCAATTTGATTTAAAATCTGATGCTCAGTGTCCATTAAACACCTCGAGGGGTTTTATAGTGCGATAAGTTTCGTGTCATGCGGGCATAGCTTCGCCATTGGACACTTCCTGTGCCCCCTGCTTTTAAAGCTATGACCTTCTTGGCTTGCCGCCGGGCCGGAACACCGTGCGGGCTGCGTCGAATTTTGTAAGGCCTTTATTATATGTTACAGCAATCTGCATGCAACATCAACTTTTTCACACAATCTTAACAATAATATCAGGCAATCATTATGCGTCAATTGCCGCAGGCTTTTCATCCCTTAGCCAGTACTCCTTGAAGAGTACTACAAATACTCCGATCATGAGTCCCAGCACCAGGGCTATTGCAATATTCATACCTTTATTGGGTGCAACGGGATTTTCAGGAGCAACGGCGCTGGATACCACTATAATGCTTTGCTTTCCTATTTCAGCAGACTGCTTGATCATGGCTTCCTTGTATTTTTGCTGGTAGGCATCATAGGTTTGTTTTATCAAATATATCTGGTGGCTGAGCTGGTCGTAAACCTGCTGCTTCTCGGCCAGGTCCGCTTGCAGGCTTTCTACCGTCTTCTGCCCTTCGGATATCTTTTTTTCAAGGTTTTCCTTCCTGGCATTGATCTCCGTAAGGTTTATTTCATAGTTGTTAGCCTTTGATACAAGGCTTGTATACTCTTCATTTATTTCGTATTCGGTCATCGTAAGACCTGCAATATCTGAAATTTTCTTTCCCGACGAATCTTTTACTATGCCCATCAATACATCATCATCCGAAAGTGTTTTGTATACCTCAAAATATTTTGGGGTTTTATCAAGCAGCTCCCTTACTTTTTTAAGCTTTTCAGATACGGCCGCTCTGTCCATTTCTACCCGGGTTATCTGGGTTTTAAAACCGGTAATCTGGTCTAACCTGGAATTTAGCTCCTGCCTGAGCTCCTCCGGTCCCCTTGGCTGCGCCAGAAAATTTTTCAGTGCTTCCTGGGCTTCATCAAGTCTTTGTTTTTCAAGCTCCTGCTCACTCTTTATAAATTCCGCCGATTTTTCAGCCTGCTTCTGGCTGGTCTCCGACACGAAGGATGTGAATTTTTCACTTGTTATGTTGGCAAGCCTTGCCGCCATTTCAGGGTCTTTGTCCTTTGCGGTTATCCTAATAATGTTTGTGTTGTCTATTGCCTTTACGTCAAGCTTGCCTGCAATTATATTCACTGAGCAGTCAAGTGAAGCCTCCTTTTTGACGTATTCCAGTACAGCAGGAGCCTTTACCTGTTCCTTGTATGTATCAATTGTCATTATAGGGTACTGGGAAAGGGCAGACACAATTCCTTTTATGCCATTTGCATCTGCTGCGCTGATTTCGCCCACATTAATGGGAGAAATCATGAGCATGGTTTCAGCCTCATACTGGGGAGACAAGACAAAAAAGCTTGCAAACCCTGTCAGAAGAACACACACTCCTGTAATTACTGCTATAATCCATTTTCCTTTAAGAATTATCTCGACAATTTCCTTTAATGATATCTCTTCCATGACCGACCTCACTACAGTAAGTATTTGAACATTGGCATCTCTAAATCAATCTTTTATATACTATCACATTTTAACTATAAATTAAACCTGTCTTTACAAAATTCCTCTTTTTCCTATCTAAGAGGGCTGGAGCATGTTTATTCCCAGCTCTACCACCCTGGGCTCTCCCATAAATTTAAGGTTTACCTTTGCTCTGCCTTTCCTGTAATTTACACCTACTATTCTTCCTTCCATGGACTCAAGCGGCCCGTCTACGACCACTACCCTTCCATCTTTTTTAAGTACGTTTGAATACCCTATGGTTTCATCATTGCATATGAGTTTGTTTATAATTTCCATCTCCCAGTAGTTGATGGGATGGGGCATGATATCGGTTTTCATGAGCTTTAAAAGCCCGGGAATCCTTTTCAGCCTGTAATAGTTATCCGTATTCATATCCCCGTTTATAAGCACATATCCCGGAAACAGCGGCCGTATTACATTGCTCCATCTTCCAAACCGCCTCTCCCTCAGCTTCCTTTTTGGTACGGCTATTCTAATCTCTTCTTCAAATCTATATTCAAGCCTTTTTTTTACATTATCTTCATCGCCGGTCAGAACAAATAAGGCATACCAGTTATCATTATAATCAGCGGACATTTGCATATACCCTTTCTATATAAAACGTCTTTAATTCTTGCATTATGACGTTACATATAATCGTGCGTTCAATGTATGAACGCTCAACAAATATTTTATCGAAATGCTGCTGATATGTCAATTGAATATTGCATTTTTTTATGGGGATTTAATTCAAGATTGCACACACAATCATAAGAGCTGTCCGCTAAGGAGCCTTAACTGCAAAGTAAAAAGGGTGGACTAAAAGTCCACCCTTTTATTAATTCTTTTTATGAAGGATTTTCAATCTTCTTAGTACCAAAGGTTGCTGCTTTGTTGCCATTCAGATCCTTGATATAAGTGATAGAATCCTTTGTTTTCACAGTGTAGTGATCATCTGTCATAGTTTGAAGATTTTCTTTCGTCCCGTTAATTATTATAACAAGATCTCCATCTACAACTTGTGTTTCATAATCTACAACAGCAGTAAGAGTATCACCGTCTGAATCCTTGACAATAAGGTCATGGCCATATGCTGCCGCATGGGTGCCAATCAAGTCTTCTTTAAAGGTTATTGTTACCGTATTGTTATATACGGCGCCAGATACTGTGCTGGCTACACCTATTGTATTATAAACCGGTGCTCTTCCATCCAAAATCTTTGTAAACTTCTCGGTTACATTTCCACCGCCTTGTATAACCACACCTTCCGGTACATACATTCCGTAGTCAGCCTTAAGCTTATCAGCGACTATTTCAACTGATATAGCAGTGTCATCTGTCTGAGTACTAAGGAGCTTAGATTTTGCATTCACAATAACGGTCAAGATAGTCTTTGCACCATCATAAGCTACCGAAGTAGAACCAACTAAATGATATGCTCCGTCACCTACACCTTCTGTCATTGTTTTAATACCCTTAGAAGTTACACTTGTCAAAGTCTTGTCAATAGTTATCTTTAACTTGTTGTCAGCAATAACTTTGATTTCTTCAATCTTGGGTGCAGTTTCCTGTACAACATTTTTTGTGAATGAGAAAGCATTGAAAGTGTTTCCTGCAGTGTCAGCAACTCTGCCTATGGTAAGGTCAAGCGATCCTCCGGTTTTAAAATTAACCTCGTCTTGATCTGCTAAAACAATTCTTACCTTTTTGCTTCCAGAACCGAACAGCTCAACCTTGTCAGCCGATGCAAGTGACTCTGCACCTGATCCGTAATCTATAAGGTAATTTGCTTTATTCAGCACTGAGTTTTCACCTGATGTTTTCATATTTTCAGGGTAGGTTACATAAATATAGTCTACACTTGTTCCGTCAACACCGGCAGCTAAAACTTCATCAGTATCAATTGCATTCAAGTCGCTAACCGAAACTGTTACCGTTACAGTAGCCATTGTATTAGGTTCAAGGGCCATATCTACTACATCTTTAACCTCAATTGTATAATCACCTTCAAGGTCTTCATCAAATGTCAAAGGAATATAATAGTTCTCATCGGAATCCTGGGTAGGAGTACCAACGTCTACATCTACCTCTTCACCGTCAGAATCCTTAACAGTAATCGTTGCATCACTAACATCAACATTTTCACTTACAAAAATATTAACTTCCTTCTGAGTGTCTCCGGCAACTACTTCAGTTATAACCGGAGCAATTGAATCTGCAGTGACAGAACCAGATAACACTATATTGCTTGATAGTTTATTACCCCATTCGTCCTGGATTACACCATCTGCATCATAATTAACAACAAACCTAAACGTACCCTCGGCTATAGGATAATCAGTCCTATCATTGTCAGCATCTATCATTGCCTGGGTCTTTACAAAATAAACGGTAAATTCGGTTTTAGCCGCATTTGCCACAACCTCAACCGGATTCCATGATGTGAATGTGTGATAGAAGTGGTTAACATTAATCTCTTTATCACTATCATCAGTAGTAACAGGCTTATTAAATTCAACTTTAACATAAGTCTGAGTTGCTTCTTTAATAGTTGCAACAGGAACAGTTTCATCTTTTACATATGCAAGGGTCAAGGTCTTAGAAAGTGCCACATGTCCGGCCATATCCTTGTATCCTGAAATCTTTACAGGATAGTCTCCCTCAGCCAGAGAGTCAACACCCAATTCAATAGTTACTTCTCTTGAACCGGTTGCATAGGATTCAATAATTCCAATAATTCCATTGTCAAATTCAACCTCACCGGCACCGTCTGCATAAGCAATTGGTTCACTGAAAATTACCTTGAATTTGCTTGGACCTATAAGCTCTACACTTTTGACAACCGGAAGCGTAGCATCATATGCTGTTCCCACTGCTTCGGTACCCGCAGCAATCTCAGCACCGCCAACACTCTTAACTCCGTTAACTTCAATTTTAATCTCTGCCTGGTTGCTAAGCGTATTGTCTACGGTAACAGGACCGTCGTCGTGATCAATCATGTCCGGGTCAAAAGTATATCCTAATGATATAGTTACTGACATACCGTCGTCATTAAGCGAAATCGAATCACTGCTGGACAATGCAGAGCCATTCAGTTTAAAGTTGTCCTTCTCAACAGTATCCTTGTCAAGCTTGTCATTGAAAGCTACAACAATTTCTTTAAGGTTTGACGCACTTACATCTGTAACAGCCAGGTCGATAACAGGTGCATCATAGAGGCCTGCCAAATAAGCTTTTTCGGCATCTATAGCTCCCTCTTCAACCAATTTGGCCGTCAGGGTTCCGCCGGCTTTTACTTCTGCCTTAAGAGCTTCTACAGTAGCCGTAGCAAGATGGTCAATTGTGAAATCTTCAACGCCTGCTACTGAAGATAAACCTTTTCCATCAGCAAATTCAATAACCTCATCCCAGGTATAATCAACATCCTGCTTGTAGCCCAAAGCTACCAAAAGAACCTTGTAGTATTCTTTTACAGTTGATTCCTTGAATGGTTTGAATGTTCCGTCAGGGTATCCTGCATATCCTAATTCAGGATTGGCATAAAGATAAGCAAGTACAGCCTGGTTTTCAGCCGAAAGATTCATTCCGCCTGCATTTACAGCCGTAGCCGCATCGGTAAAATTAACCGTGCCGGGAAATGCCTTTGCGTCCTCTTCCAGTCCTTGCAGCCTGAGGAACAATATTGCTGTTTGATACCTCATAGGTTTAGACTCCAGATATTCAGGAGTAACACCACTGCCTGTACCTTTGAGCATGCCGGTGCTTTCGAGAATTTCCGGATCGTCCATGTCTTGCGCTAATGCCGGTACTGCAAAGAAAGTTGCGAGCATAGCAACAGTTACAACTAACGCCATTAGCTTTTTGAGATTTCTCATACTCTCAAATCCTCCTCAAATGATATTTGGGGATCAGGCGGCTTTTGAAAATAAAAGCTGGGTCATGCCTATTCCCCCTTGAGTAACCCAACTTTACTAGCATAGTATTCAAGATTGGCGCAGAAGCGCCTATCATGAATTCGAACTCATTATATCACCGCCAATATGGGTAGTCAACACGTTAAAATCAAGTGTAAAGAAATTGTAACAGTTTTGCAACAGTGCCTGGCCTCCGGCAGACAATGCTCAGGGTATCCCCCTTAAATCAGTGCAATATTTAAGAGGTATTAATGCCTAAATCAAATAGCAAAAACATAATTTTGACATAATAATGTAATTGCCCGGGAAATATGCAGTCATTTGCCGTCGTTTTTTAGCTCTACACCGAACAGGTCCGGGATATCCCCGCCGGCAATAACCCTTTTGCTTTTTTGGGAGGATTTTTTTATAAGACCCTCTGTTTTTTCCGTTTTCAAAAATTGCAGCGTTTTAACTTATTAAAAAATGGGAAATGCTCAAAAAACAGCTTTTAATTTTCTATGTAAAACCGGGCGGATGCCCGCCCGGTCCTTTGCTGCGTTAATACTTGGAGTCAGCGGTTTTCCAGTTTTTTCTGGGCCCTTTGTATGGCTTTGGTAACAATGTTACCGCAATCCCTTGATGAAACTGCCCCCCAGCCACCGTCATTTTTTACCGTTTCGTAGACCCCAAGTTCTTTTGCAATTTCGTACTTGAGCTCTTCGGACATAATTCCGTTTCGTCTACTCACAGCTTTCTCCTCCTTTCAGAAACAATCTGAAAAAACGTGCATTTTATTTTTTGATTTTTTATTTGTTTTTAGACCATGTAATTTATGAAAATTTTTGATTTTTTTATTTAATTTGCGAAGGGTAAATTAAGGTTACACTTTTTTTGTTATGTTAATATACTGATAATGAGGTGGTAGTGTTATGGCTTATTCGGAAAGAGAACTTTTTGCACGCTTGATAAAGTGTGAAGCAGAGGGGGAAGGCATAGACGGGATGAAAGCGGTTGCAAGCGTGGTTATGAACAGGGTGCACGTATCATACGGCGAATACCTCAGAACCGGCCAGGGAAACTTGAGGAGGGTTATTGAGCAGCCTTACCAGTTTACTTGCATGCTGCCTACGGTTTACGGCGAGATTAATCCGCAGACCGTCTGGAGCAGTCCGCCTGAGCAAATACACTATGACATAGCCGACTGGGCCCTTTCAGGCAATATCATAAGCGGTGCGGTAGAATGCCTCTGGTATTACAATCCATATAGCCCGCAGTGCGAAACCTATTTTCCCCGAAACATGTCCGGGGTAATATTCAACAGGATCAACCAGCACTGTTTTTACCAGCCTACGTCGTATTATGCGCAAACTTGAAAATGGTGCGGAAGCGGGAGAGCCGGGCGGGGGGAGGAAAAAATGTTTGGCTGCCTTTGGGGATAAATGCTATGAACATAGTGTTTAATGAATGAAAAATAAGAGGTTTGATTAATTATGTGTAATGAGAGGATGAATGCAATGAAAAATTATATGATGGGTATGAACAGGCAGCATGCCGTAATGCCGACCGGTATGCCTGCCGGGCAATATTATACTTACCCCGGTCACCAGCTTGCAAGCGTACCGGCACAGCAGATCACCAGTGTCCCTGCTCCGCCGCCGCCGGCTGAAATAGCGCCGCAAACCCTTACCAGCGTAATGTATACTCCGGGGTACTTAAAAACACAAATTGGCAGAAAGGTAAAAATTGAGTTTCTTATCGGAACCAATTTGGTTGTGGACAGGGAAGGCACATTGGTTGACGTGGGAGCAAGCTATGTCATAATACAGGAAACCGAAACCGACGACCTGCTTCTTGCAGATTTGTATTCCATAAAGTTTGTGAAGTTTTATTATTAAGGAGTATTCCACAGGGTATTTGCCGGTTTTTAGGGGGCACGGCTTAAGGCCGTGCCCTTGATGGCGGTGCATGATTACATTTTCTCAGGCCTTGACGGCTTGGATATTTCAGTTAACGCTGCGGATGCTTCCATATCAAACCTTGTATCGGTAGCCATATCTCCCAGGGATACTATACCGACAAGCTTGTTGTTTTCAACAACAGGCACCCTTCTTATCTGACTCTGGGACATCATCCGGGCAACCTCATCAGTATCCATATCCGGCGTTGCAGACCTGACCTGGGATGTCATAACATCCTGCACCTTTGTAGCATGAGGGTCGGTACCGTGAGCCACATTTCTCACAACTATGTCCCTGTCCGTTACAATACCAATAACTCCGTTTTCATCACATACCGGTACTGAGCCCACATTGTGCTTTTGCATAATCTGGGCCGCCTCAGTAATTGAGGATTGGGGATTTAGGTATGCAACGCTATGGGTCATTACATCTTTAACTTTCAAATCTACCAACCTCCATTTGAAAATAAATTTTCATAAGCTATTTTGCCCTTAGATTTGAAATAATATAAAAATATTTCTCGCCAAAAGAAGATTGACAATATCCTTGATATTTGTCAAAAAAAGTTTGTTAAAGTTACCATAAAACACTTAACACAAGCTTAACATTTTTGCGGGAAAAACCTTGAATAAAAGCTTTAAAAGCTATTAACAACTCAATTTTTCGACATTTATCAACAGCATTGTGGATAACTTTTACAGTTCAAAATATGTCTGAAAACCTCTTGTTTTAAGGTTTTTTTTGGAATTGCTTTATGTAAACTTCCTGAAATGATTAATCTCTGTGGATTATTTAGTGTTTTATCCACAGGACGTGCTTACATCTTAACCTATTAATTACATTAACTTTTTTTTAAGCTTAAAAACACAAGGTCCGGATCATCTGAATTTCATGCTTATATCCAAAGCCTTTGCAGAGTGTGTAAGGCTCCCTGCCGATATTATATCAACACCGGTTTTTGCTATTTCACCTACCGTGTCCAGTGTTACATTCCCCGATGCTTCCGAAAGAGCTTTTCCATCAATAAGCTCTACGGCCTTTCTCATTTTATCATTGTCCATATTATCAAGCATTATTATATCCGCCTTTGCTTCAAGGGCCTCCCGCACCTGGTCAAGGGTTTCGGCTTCAACTTCTATCTTAATTGTGTGGGGGATATTCTCTCTTGCCTTTTCTACAGCCTGTTTTATTCCCCCGCATGCGTGAATGTGGTTATCCTTTATAAGCACACCGTCGGAAAGGTTGAACCTGTGGTTATACGCCCCTCCAATCCTTACCGCATATTTTTCCAGTTTCCTGAGCCCGGGAGTGGTTTTTCTCGTATCCACAACCTTTGCTTTTGTCCCTTTCACCCTTTCACTGAACTTATGTGCCAGGGTTGCTATGCCGGACATTCGCTGCAAGAGGTTGAGTGCTGTCCTTTCAGCCTTAAGAAGCGACCTTGTGCTTCCGTTCATTTCAACTATCACATGTCCTGCCAATACCCTGTCACCGTCTTTGGCCAGGGCGGTAAATACTATATCTCCATCCATATATGCAAATACCCTCTCCGCCGCCTTAAGCCCTGCTATTATTCCTTCTTCCCTGGCAATCATAACTGCATTTGATACAGATTTTTCAGGTATGAGGCTGTCTGTTGTAATATCGCCCATATACATATCCTCATAAAGTGCATCCATTACTATCTTATCAATATGAAGCCTGTCCATTTATTTTTCTCTCCTTTTTAAATATCTTTCAAATTGGAACAATATATTATATGCTTTCAGGGCTGTTATCGTATTTGCTTAAAATAACGTGGCGCTTCCAGTTTTCATTATCAAGCTCCTTAAAATCCGAGCGGTAGTGGGCCCCCCTGCTCTCTTCCCTTTCCAGCGCGGAATCTATCACAAGGGAAGCAAGCAGCACCATATTTTGAATTTCAAAATCATCAATTGTTTCATTTCGCATATCTGCAAGTATTTCCCTGTATTCCAATATTCTTTTTTTTGCAAGCATCAATTCCCCGCCGTCACGGACAATTCCCGCATATCCGTTCATTATATCCTGCAATTCCTGTTTTATCTCCTTGCTGTCCAGCTCTTTTCTCAGCCTGTCGGTTTTGTATTTTATTGAAAATTCCACACTTCTTTTACTTTCATCACCAAGTATATGACCGGTTTCCACACCAATCTTATGCCCGAACACCAGTCCTTCAAGAAGAGAATTGCTGGCAAGCCTGTTTGCTCCGTGTATACCGTTGCAGGTTGCTTCACCACAGGCATAAAGGCCTGTTATTCCGGTTCTGCCGAATACATCCGTCTTTATTCCTCCCATACAGTAATGCTCTGCGGGAGCAACAGGTATGTAGTCTTTCGACATATCAATACCGTATTGAATCAGGGTTTTAAATATATTAGGAAATCTGGTTTCAAGAAATTCTCTCCCCTTAAATGTTATATCAAGAAAAACATGGTGGGAGCCTGTTTTTTTCATCTCCTTGAATATGGAGCGGGATACAACATCCCTCGGTGCAAGCTCTCCAAGCTCATGGTAGTTTAACATAAATTTCTCGCAGTTTATATTTTTAAGAATTCCGCCCTCTCCCCTGACTGCCTCAGATATGAGGAAGCTCCTGTCGTCAGGATGATTGAGCACCGTAGGATGAAACTGGATGAATTCAAGGTCCATAAGCTGTGCACCCGCCCTGTAAGCCATACTCACCCCGTCTCCCGTGGCAACCTCAGGGTTGGTGGTATTGGAATAGAGCTGTCCAAATCCGCCTGTGGCACAAACTACAATATTGCTAAGATATGTCTTGTATTCCCTGGTTAGCTCATCGTATACCAGCACCCCTTTTACACTTCCCTCCTCTACGAGAAGGTCCAGCACATAGGTTCTTTCAAATATGCCCACATTATCTTTTGTCCTGACTACGGATATAAGCTGGTCAAGCACAACCTTGCCTGTCGTATCACCCGCATGTATGATTCTTCTTTTGCTGTGGGCGGCTTCCCGGGTGAGTGCTAAGCGGCTCTCATCCATCTTGTCAAATTTGACTCCCATATTACAAAGGTTATCTATATTTTGGGCCGCTTCATTGACGAGCACCCATACGCTGTCTTCATCACAAAGACCTGCTCCCGCATACAAGGTATCTTTAAAGTGAAGCTTCGGAGAATCCTCCTTGCCAAGGGAAACTGCTATTCCTCCCTGGGCGAGGACAGAATTGCTGCTTTCCAAGGATTCTTTTGTAAAAATAGCCACCTTGTACTCAGGAGGTATCTCAAGAGCTGTATAAACACCTGCTATGCCGCTTCCAATTATTACAACATCCCTGTATTCACATTCCATACTGCCCATATCAAAATCAACAAGATATCTGTATTTTCTCATATTGAACCACCCTTCATGCTCATCCTATTTGCAGGCAAGCATCCTGTCAAGGGACTTTTTAGCCTTTTCCCGGATATCCTTTTCCACTGCTATCCTGTACTGCATTTTTTCAAGGGCAAAAAGAACATCCTTAACAGATGTTTTCTTCATATTGGGACAAATAAGCCCCTGGGACAGAAGATAGAATTTTTTTCCCGGATTTCTTTTTTTCAATTCATATAGTATACCCATTTCTGTGCCAACAATAAACTCAGAAGCCTTGCTCTTTGAAGCATACTCTATAATTTGCTTTGTACTGCCTGTAAAATCAGCTTCTCTTACTATTTCATCCCGGCATTCGGGATGGACCAGCATTACGGCGTCCGGTTTGCTCTCCCTTGCCTTTGCCACATCATTTTCAGTAAGCCTGTGATGTGTTATGCAGTATCCGGGCCATTTTATGAATTTCTTTTCAGGTATCTTTTTTTCTACATAACCTGCAAGGTTCTGGTCGGGTACGAATATTATCTCATCTTCTGTAAGTGATTTAACTATATTTACCGCATTGGAAGAGGTACAGCATATATCACTCTCTGCCTTTACCTTGGCAGAAGTATTTATATAGCATACAACAGCCGCTTTCGGGTGCTGCTGCTTTAATTTTTTAAGCCCTTCCGCATCAGCCATGTCCGCCATAGGGCAGCCGGCATCCCGTACGGGAAGCAGTACGGTTTTATCAGGTGACAATATATTGGCACTCTCTGCCATAAAGTGGACTCCACAAAAGACAATTACATCCTTGCTGCTCTGTGCGCAGTACTTTGCAAGTGCAAAGGAATCTCCAACCACATCTGCAATTTCCTGCACTTCATCATTTTGATAGTAGTGGGCAACTATTACTGCATTTTTCTCCTCTTTCAGCCTGTCTATTCTCTTAACTACAAGTTGACTGTCCATATATCCTTTTCACCTGCCAAGTATATGTATGCTGCTATCCATTGTAATACTTTGCGTAATTTTTGTAAAGGGATGCATCACTTTAGTTACGCAAAATGCATCTTGTAAATTGCATACATTCCATATTTTAACTTATATATGCTATATAATGAATATTTGTCTTTATTTCTAGCCATGTCCATAGATGTCATGGGCTAAGTTGTATCTTAAAATTCTTAATATATTTTGCAGGTTTGCGCGGGTCAGTTTCTCTAACCTGTACTTTTTCCCTTCAGGATCTTCAATTTTATTATAGGTTGCAACCGTAGCCGTTTTAGAAGGGGACGCATCTTTTAGGTTTAATGTCATCGCAACATATCCTAATCTAATCATCATCACCCTCGTTATTTTACCGATAAATGCAGAATTAAGTGAACCTTTTATGAATTTATGACAATATATAGGTGAAGGGGCTTTCAAAAGAAGAGTTTTAGCAATTATGAAAGGAGAGGTTATTTGGAGATTGCAGATTTGAAGGATCTTGTGGACCTGCATGGTAATGCTGTCTATGGGTTTTGTCATAAGCTTGTGAAAAACAAGGCCGACACCGATGACCTATATCAAGAAACATTTCTAAAGGCGATGGAATTGTGTCATAA
>JANQLN010000072.1 GCA_028280575.1 Clostridia bacterium | reverse complement strand
TTTTGAAAATTTCAGAGTAAGGAGTCTCAATTCAATTAGAGCTTTAAATACACTTGTTACATTGTTGATAGGATTAATCAGTATAATGTCGGAACACCGTGATAAAAGTATACTTGTGAATGAAGTCATTGAATGCTCAAAACGAATATATGGCAGGCCTAAATTTATTTATTATGCATTAGGTGATGGCATATTTAGCATACTGCAGAAAACCAGGACAGGTATTATGAAATTCCTGGCTCCTGTAAAATATATACGATTACAACAGAAGACATTGTTTGAGCCCTCTGCTTTTAATGATTTTAGCATGCTGCCTTCTTAAAAATGGGGAAACTCAAAGCTGAAGAAATTACTGGGTAATTTATTTTTGGCTTCTCTGTGTTGTTTATATATCAATTTTTTTTGTCATCGCAAATTTCTCGAATTTATAATTATTTGAGTTACAATAAATGAAACTATAAAAATAACAACCCACCATATAATTGCCAGTATTGCACTGTTTCCGACTTGATTTCCCAAAAACAGCGCTCTTAAAGTATCATTAATATGTGTAAAAGGTTGATTTTCTGCAATAATACGCAATGCCGCGGGCATTGTATCGGTCGGCACGAATGCAGAACTTATATAAGAAGTAAATACAACAATCATAGAAAATCCGCTCGCGCTCTCAGGACTTTTTGCAAGCAAACTGACCATAACAAACATCCAGGTGAATGAAAAAATAAAAAGCAAAATCATACCGGTTATCAACAGCCAATCTAAAAATGTTGCACTCGTATCAAAGCCTATTAAAAAGGCAAGCAAAGCAATGATTAATATTGAAATAACATTGCGTATCAGTGACGCAAATACATGCCCGAAAAATATAGCAGATTTACTTATATTCATTGTTCTGAATCTATCAATTATACCTGTTGTGACGTCTTTATTCACACCAACTGCAACTATAGATGCAGAAAATGCAACAGAAATAATAATAATTCCGGAAAATAAATAATCAATATAATTAGCGGTTCCAACATCTATCACACCGCCAAAAATATACACAAATATTAGCATTATAAACGGAGGTAACATTATAGTTGTCAATAATGATTCTAAATTTCTAACAGCATGCAGAATGTTCCTTTTTACCATAACATTTATATCACTTGCGTAATACTTGAATTTTTTAATGATATTCATATTATTCGACCTCATTGTTGACTATTTTTAAAAACACACTTTCTAAAGTTGGTTTTTTCTGTTCAAACGAATCAGCAGCTATATTGTTCATTTCAATCTTTTTTAAAATGTCTGATATGTCAGGTATTGTTCCATTGCTTTCTACTTTAACATTGTTTGTTCCTTCTATCACTTGGGCATTCTTGTTGCTGAATATATTTAATGCTTTGTATGTATCAGTTTTATTATTTAAATTCAATATAACGAAAACTGTAGGAATTATTTGTTTTATCTCTGCAACGCTGCCTTCGATAACAATTTTTCCATCATGTAAAATCGCTATTTTATCAGCTAAATATTCAGCCTCCTCTAAATATTGTGTTGTTAAAAATATAGTAATACCAACACTTGCCAACTCTTTAATCATTTCCCACGTGGATATGCGGCTTTTTGGATCAAGACCGGTAGTCGGCTCATCTAAAAAGATAACACTGGGATTTCCAAGCAAGCTCATTGCTATATCCAACCTTCTTTTCATTCCTCCCGAAAATGTAGAAACGGGCCTGTCGGCATCTTCCAGCAGATCAAACCGGGTTAACAAATCAATAACTTGAGGCTTTACATCTGAAAGATGAAGTAAATTCCCAATCATTGTTAAGTTTTCCCTAGTCGTCAATAATTCATCTACAGTGGAATATTGTCCTGTTAATGATATCTTGCTCCTAACATTATTGGGATATTTAACAACATCAAAACCTTCAATCTCTGCACTTCCGCTATTTGGTATAAGAAGCGTTGACAAAATATTTATTGCAGTCGTCTTTCCGGCCCCGTTTGAACCCAGCAGTGCAAAGATACTGCCACGCTTTACATTAAAACTTATTCCTTTGAGAACTTTTAAGCTCTTATATGATTTTGTTAAATCTCTTACCTTTATTGCTGCTTCATTTCCCTTTGTTAAAGCCATAAGCACCTCCAATTAATATCGGTTGTAAGCCTATATTGATTATTTCTTTCTTAAAATATCCACAATCCATTCGCATTCAGGGCAAGGAGTGTCGGGGTAAAGTGCTACTTCTGTTGCAATACTGCTAAGGGCACACCAAAAAGCAACTGCCAGCGCATGGGGATCGCCTTTACGAATTGTGCCAATAGCCTGTCCCTTTTTAATCATCTGAATTGACGGAGCAAAGGCGTTAAAACTCTCTGCCTTGTCTTTAATGCTTTGCGGCGTTGCTTCGTTATAAAGAACTTGATTCATCAGTACAAACATCTTAGCATTAAACGTTCTATTTCGTATTTCGTGAAAAGTCTGTTTTACTGTGTTCTCAAAAAAATGGAGCGGCTCTATATCTGTGGGAACCATAATGCTCATCGCATTTGAAATACCTGTTGTTACCAACTCATCAAGCAGCTTTTCCTTTGATTCAAAATAATGAAATAAAAGTCCCACACTCATACCTGCATGCTGCGCAATATCACTGATTTTTGTGGAGGCATATCCCTTTCGGATAAATAAATCAAGCCCGGTAGCCAAAATTTCTTTCCGCCGTTTTTTTTTTGCTCCTTACGGACACTCATATCGTTGAATCTCCATTCAATGAATTTATATTCAATATTATAAACATATATCTTCCGCTTGTCAAGAAAAAAAAGGAAAGATAGAGTTAATTTACTGCAGGGGAAAGAAGTACAGATAACACCCTGATTATTTTAGCTGCCTTCTGCCATCCGGCAAAGACCTTGACAACAAACACCTCCCATATAATTTTCAGCCAGGGCAAAACCTCTTGACAAAAATAACAATATACTTGTTAATAGTATTTATATAATCTTGGCTTGAAAAACAGCTTAAAATAATACTTGCAACTGTTAGTTGCGAAACTTCAAGGTCTGCTTGGTGTATTGCAACAGGATAAAATATTAAACTGAAAGCAACAAAACAGGAGGTAGTCTAAATGACTTTAGGTGAAAAGATACAACAACTTAGAAAAGCAAGTGGTTTGTCACAAGAGCAATTAGCAGAACAACTTGATGTTTCCCGTCAATCTGTTTCTAAGTGGGAATTAAACGATACAGTACCAGATGTGAATAAATTAATAGTGATTAGTAATATATTTTCCATTTCCATTGATGAACTTCTAAAAGATAAACAACCGTCAACAGTAGTTAATGATGGTGAAAATAAGAGAACTACAACTTTAGCAGAAATATCAAGACTGAATTTTGCACATAAACAAATTACAATGGGGTTTCGAATTGTTGTTATTGGCTTACTTATGTTTGTGCTGGAATATATGTTTCTACCTTTATTTGGTTCTATGCAGAAAGCTCAAGTGAGCGGTCAAGGTTTTTATTCTGATTTTATGGAATATGCGAAGGTACAGCCTATGCCTGTAATATTTACCACTACAGCATTTGTTGTCATTATAGGCATTATACTGATAGCAAAAGGATATTTTGACAAAAAGAATTTTTAAGTAAAATGAGCAAAACGCAGGGTTTGCCAAAATTAGAGTAAAACAGCAATTATCTCAAAAAATAAAAAAGAACTAAATTCATAATAGGTCAGTTTTTGTGTCAAATAAATATCACAAACATAAAAGTTATTTAATCATGCAAAACCATTAAAACCGCTTCACCAATCTTTTTTCATCTAAATATCACAGTACTTCTCCTTCCCCTCTGGAGCTGCGGACTTCAAAATGTCTCATCACAATTCCCATTTTATCTATAATTACTATATATATCAGTTTTATATCTTGGATTTTGGGATTCGGGGATAAGGCAAAGGTTATAAAACCATTTGATTTGGCTGATGAAATAAAGGAAAAGGCAAAAAAAATTATTTTAATTTATGAACATGACATATAGTTGTCATGTTGGGTGTGGTAATATAAAGCTAAAAGGTGGTTATATATGATTGAGTCAAGATGTGGTCTGATATGTAGTGAATGTGCTTATAAAGAACCATGCAATTGCGGCGGATGTATAGAAACAAATGGGCATCCCTTTCATGGAGAGTGTCCTGTAGCTGTATGCTGTCAGAATAAAGGGTATGATAATTGCGGCCAGTGTGAAGAATTGCCTTGCAAACTGCTTTATTCTTACTCATTCCTTGATAAGGAGCATGGTGATAATCCTCCTGGTGAAAGGATTGAGCAATGCAGAAGATGGGCAAAAGAAGGGAGTAATAGCTAGTATATGACACAATTATTAAGATATGAAGATTTTATAAACAGAGTTGATGAGCTTGGGTTTATGTCATTGTCTAATATTTTGCCGGGTCTGCCATCTCTGTCAACAGAAACTCCTAAAAAAAACTGGCATACCGGTGATCCTGATACTGACCCCTGGTGCTGGAAAGATAAAACTGCTGAGGAAAAACGTCTGGCATTCGGTTGCATTCTTGGCGGGCATAAGGGTTTTGTATCAGCGCGTATGTACTCAATTTTTTATACTGCTTACCATCCTGAGGACCATATGGAAGAGAGAAGAGCATCAGGGCATGTAAGTCAGATGATGTGGAATTTATGGCAGCTTTTTGAAGAGAACACCATGCTAAATACAAGTGATATAAGAAGAGAGATGGGAGTTACATTAAAAAATGGCGGCAGCAAAGTTGATAGGGCTATAAAGGAATTGCAGCAGCAATATTATATTACCATTGCTGGAAGCAGACGGAAAAAGAACAAATATGGCGAGCCTTATGGTTGGCCAGCTAATGTGTATGATAAGGTGGAGGGCTGGGTTCCAGTAGAATGGATGAAGCTTAATCAAGGCTTAAGCTCTGAGAAAGCAAAAGAGATAATACTTGATAATGGGATTACTATAAGTGAAAATATTAGCCGTAAAGTGTTGTCTAAAACTCTAGTACTCTGTAACACATGAGATTAAGGGTTAAATTGCTGTAGATTTTTTCGTATTACAAGGCGGAGGGATTGATTTTGAGGAATACTGACGTATTCCGATTGACGACAACGAAGTAATAAGGAAAAATATGCTGCAATTCAACCCTTAATTTTACAGGTTCTTATATTAAAAAAGGAGTTTCATATGAACACATTGGAATCAGTATTCTTGAATTTTTTGATCCTGATTTGTTCGCCAATCTGGAATAGGAAATAAAGTAGGTTATACCCCATCTTCTCCCGAACCACGCGGTCTGCCATCTTCACTGCACCTACGATTAGCAGCATTGTGAAATCGTCCATATTAGATACCTTCATTTCGGGTCATTATTCGTTGTGCTACTCTTTTAAATAATCCATTCATGATCCATGCTTATTACGTATAATAAGTGAATCAATTCTTTCTTCTGCTTAATATTTCAAATAAAAAAGATGACATTGTTTTAACTCCAAATACCATGCAATCTTCATCTATATCAAATGTGGATGTGTGATTCCAAGCTTTTATACCTTTGTCTAAATTAGCTGAACCCAAAAAGAAAAATAATCCCGATAATTCGTTTTGAAAACATGAAAAATCATCCGTCCCATGCGGCGGTGACTTATAAGGTTTATCATTTTCTTCTTGCAAAGCACAAGCATCCATGTCAGCGCGCCATGCTATTGTCGCTCCTTTTTTCGCACCATTTAATATTCCAACAACGCCATAACCACCTATATTGTTCTGCACTTCTATTCCTAGCGCATTAAGCTTTTCGGAGATGAAACTACTGGTTTCTTTTTCTTCACCTGGCAATTCGGGATACATATGAAGATGCCTACGTGTATTTATCACATTTTCCGTAATTTCTTCCGCTTTTTTAGATATTAACATATGGATATTTTTACTCATACAACACCGCCTAATATAAAACATACCGAATAATTCATTCAGAATCATGGTTATTTTATTTTTTTTGATAAGTAGAGCACTAAATCATCATTCAGTTTTACTTTCTCTGTATCCATACTACACATCTCCAATGGTTTTGTTTATATTTATATTGTACCATTATTGACGCCAAATAGTAACAAGTATAATTGTTTCAGTTCAGCTTGAAATAATTGATCCCAAAGTATAGTATATGATATCTTGGGTTTTGGGATTCAGGCATTAAGGCAAAGGTTATAAAAAACAGTTGATTTGGCTGATGAAATAAAGGACAAGGCAAAAAAAATTATTTTAATTTATGAACATGACATATAGTTGTCATGTTGGGTGTGGTAATATAAAGCAAAAAGGTGGTTATATATGGTTGAGTCAAGATGTGGTCTGATATGTAGTGAATGTTCTTATAAAGAACCATGCAATTGCGGCGGGTGTATAGAAACAAAGGGGCATCCTTTTCATGGAGAGTGTCCTGTAGCTGTATGCTGTCAAAATAAAGGGTATGATCATTGCGGCCAGTGTGAAGAATTGCCCTGCAAACTGCTTTATTCTTACTCATTCCTTGATAAGGAGCATGGTGATAATCCTCCTGGGGCAAGGATAGAGCAATGCAGAAGATGGGCAAAAAAGGAGAATACATATGAGTAATGAATTAATTTCAAAAGCGGTAATTATAATGAAGAATGCAGATGTTGCTACTATAGCCAAAATCGATGATAAGGGATATCCGAGGGCTTCAACAATCTCAAATATTAAAACTGATGGAGTTAAAACAGTATGGTTTTCAACTGGATTAAAGTCCAGCAAAGTAAAATTCTTTTCACAGAACAATAAAGCGAGTGTCTGTTATCGTGATGGGGGGAATAATATCACTTTGACAGGTACTATTGAAGTCCTAACTGACCCTGAACTAAAAAAACAATTATGGCTGGACTGGTTTATAAATCACTTTCCTGGTGGAGTTTCCGATCCTAATTATTGTATTTTGAAGTTTACGACCAGTGAAGCTGTTTTTTGGATAGACAATAAATATGAAGAAATGCAAGTATTATGCGAATCAATTTGACCTAATATTAGAAAAATTTGCAAAGAAATAATTGCATGAATTTAACATTTGTGCTATCATTTAAATGAAATTATTGAAAGTGAGGTAGTCCAATGTCAGCGAATGCTTAACTTGTTGCAATTTAATATTAACTGAATAAAGCAATGTGTTTACCTTTGAAGGATTTTTTTGTTATGCTTTTTTCGGTTTATCAAGTTAAGAATAGCGGTATTTTCAACCTTGCTAAAGTAATAATATCAATCTAAGTAGACAGACCAAAGGAAAAAAGAGATGTCTTTTTAGGTGTTGTTACATGGATTATGAAAGAGTAAATAATGTGATGCCGTGCTTAGCTGCACGGTATGTTTGTCCTTGAACCGTTGGTGTTTAGTCTTTCTAATATAAACTCAAAATAAGACTTTTTATCCATTGTGTATGAGACTGCAGGTAGAATACTTTTGCTATTCACCTGCAGTTTTTTGTTTGCAGATTTTAAAGGAGGCATAACTAAATTGATTATAAATACGACTATTAAGGATATTGGAATACAATTAAAAACTGTGGAAAAATTATTTTCTCCTACTAGTGTTGATAGAGGAACACTCGCGATGCTGTCAGTAATAGATTTAAAAGATGATGATAAAGTACTTGATTTGGGATGCGGATACGGTGTAGTTGGAATATATGCTGCAAAAATAATTGGTTCTCATAATGTGGTTATGACAGACATTGATGAGATGGCAGTAAAATTAGCGAAAGGGAATGCACAATTAAATGGTGTGAGTAAAATCAGGATTGTTCAGGGAGATGCCTATGACTCTGTAGAAGATAATGACTTTACAGTAATACTTGTAAATCCTCCATATCATGCGGATTTCTCAGTGCCAAAAAGATTTATAGAAAAAGGCTTTAACAGGCTTCATATTGGTGGAAAGATGTATATGGTCACTAAACGTAAAAAATGGTATAAGAATAAGCTGATATCAATATTTGGCGGTGTTAAAATTCACCATATAGATGGATATTACGTGTTTGAAGCTCAAAAAAAGAAAATTTCATATGCAATGAAAGGGGTCGAAAAATGAGTATCATTGAAGTAAATAATTTATATAAAACGTATAAGGTACATGAAAAACAAGAAGGATTGCGACATACAATAACAGATTTTTTTAATCGTAAATACATTTATAAAGATGCTGTTAAAGATTTAAATATTAGGTCATCACCCCCACCGCCCTCAATGGCTCCCGCTTTCTTTCACGGAAAAAAAGCGGCCAAAGAAACCGGTCCTCATTGGCGGACGGCCTCGCTGTTTCACAGCTCGCACCCATCGTTTATTATACCATAAATCATGCCTAAAGTCAGTGTTCATACGCTTTTCGACTCTGTTCATCAGCCCTAATTTAATTTGGCAATTTACACTTAGTCGTAGTCTGTTATTCTGCATGTACAATAGTATACTCTTCTGTAATTAAATCGATTTTTTCACCTTGAGTTCCTATAATGTTAGTGAAACAACAAGGTAAACCCCTAGAATTCGCTGTATTCCCATACCTCAATTCAAAATGAAGATGTGGACAGCTTGAAAGACCGGTATTACCAACCAACCCAATAATTTGCCCTTGCTTTACTTTATCCCCTGGTTTTACTCTTATGCTTTTATATATCAAGTGAGCATAAGTTGAACATTCGCCGCCACTATGTTTGATAGTTACAAAGTTGCCGCATATAACTGGCCACTGGCCATGAACATGTTCTAATTGCTTTAATTCATCGCTACTTTTTCCTATTGTATTAACATCAAAATTATTATAAACTTTTACTACTGTCCCGTCAGCTATAGCATATACTTCTTCTCCATAGCAAGGATAATCATCCTCTTTTGTATTTTCGCCCTTTGACAATCTCAGATTTTTGTCAAGTTTACATAAATCAAAAGCAAACTCATCCACATGTCTTTGACGATGATAAGGAATACAATCAAAATTGCCATCTATTTGCCATGCCCCTTTAACAGGGAATATATACTTGTTATTATTTATATACCTTGAAAGAGAAACACTTTTATTTATCTTTTGTTTAGTACGCCGCCTAATGACTATCACCTTTTCTTATGATATTGATATCATAAAACATCTCATTTTGAGTTAAGCATTCAAGTAATCAGCTTTTAGACTACTTTAACAAACATCTTCCATATCAAAAATTGATGTACAGCAATTTGCCAGAAACTCATAATCATGAGTAATT
>JANQLN010000060.1 GCA_028280575.1 Clostridia bacterium | reverse complement strand
TCAAGCAAGGAGCGTACTAAATGTTGTATATGCTTATTATTCATACTACTAAATTTAGTATGCTCCATTAAGAAAATCATAACATAAGCAAATTGCTCTTATTTATTTGTTTTTTTTCGCTCCTTTAATAAAATATCAAATATCATCATATCAAAAAGCTCCATTGGGGCAATGCTTTTTGTAACCTTCATTCTCATGAGTGAACCTTCCCAGCTGTTGAAAATAAAATCCGCCGTCCCTTGTATATCAGCTTCCGAAGGAATTTCATTTTGGGCCTTTGCCTCCATGAGAAAAAGCTCAATGTTTTTTTTGGTGGCTTCAAGGGTATCGGCCAGCTTTTCCCTTAAGAATTCGCTGCTGTCGCTGAGCTCCTGGGCCAGATTTCCGATAGGGCAGCCGCCTGAGCATTTATTGTCCTGGAAATAGTGTTTAAAATCATTAAAAAAATCCCTTAATCTTTTTATTGCACCTTTCTCCTCAACATTATCAAGGTGCTTTTTTTGCATGGAAAACATAAAATCATAATAAAAGCTTATGATCTGGGCGGCATAATCATCCTTACTGCCAAAATAGTAATAAAATGAACCCTTTGGAACACCTGCAGCCTTGCAAATATCATTTATGCTGGTATTGTTATACCCGTTTTTATGCACCATTTCAGAGCCTCTTCGGATAATGTTAAGTTTTATATCATCACTAATCAAATCTCTCACCTGATTTTTAACGTTATATGCAGCCCACAATTTTAGCAACAAGACTTTTTGGAAACCTTTGTTTATCTTAAAAAGCCCGCTTTTCAAGAATTAAAGGCATTCCATATGTAATAAAAGCTTTCCCTCTGTATGAAAAGACTTTAATTCTTGCATTATGGCGTTTACATATAGTTATAATAAATCCCTGTTTTTATTTTGTCAAATAATTATGTTGACAATCCTTTTATAATAATTATATAATTAATTAGTCGACCGGTCAACTAATAATTTAAGGAGTGTATTAATAATGAATTATGATGTAAAAACAAATGTAGACGAATACCTTGATAGCCACAAGGTTATGACCCTGGCAACCGTCACCTCCGAAGGAAAGCCAATGGCCCATACCGTAGATTATGTAAAGGTTTGTGGCGTACTCTATTTCATGACTGAAAAAACAACAAGAAAAGCAGGCAATATCCGGAATAATCCCCATGTATTCTTTACTGTTGACGAAGACTTAAGCGATATCCCCACCTGCCGTGCAATACAAATGGCGGGTACGGCCTCAATGGTTACCGATGCCGGCGAAGCCCGGAACGCAATGCAGAAAATGGTAGAAAAAATACCACAGCTTGCACAGCTTCCCCCTAATCCTGACATGGTAGTTTTCAAGATAATACCAAAAGAAGGCCATTTTATTGACAATAATATAAGCCTTGGGTTCAGAGCCGAAATCAAATACTGAAATACGTAAAGGCTGCCATTTAAAGGCAGCCTTTATCCAAAATAAGCTCTCTTTGCTTGTGCTGCCGTAATACCGCTATACTTCCCTGCATATTGTTCCTGCTATATACCTGGGGCCTTTCTTGCTGTCACAGTAGTAATATACAATAAGAATATCTCCGCCGGGCAGCTGGACACAGCTTGTATAACCCAGATCGACACAAACCCCGTCATCCCTCAGCATATATTTCTGTCAGACTTTTTCCCTGCTGTTGCAGCTGAAGCAGTTAATAGCATTTGTGGGACATACCTTTATACATTTTCCGCAGTTTATACACTTTCCTGTGTCAATTTCAGCCAGCGTGCCCTTATAAGAAATAGCATCGGCAGGGCACGCTTTCGAGCATTTCCTGCATCCGATACATCCCACCTTGCAATTTTTCCTGACCGCCCCTCCCTTGTCAAGACTGCTGCAAGTTACCGTCACTTCACTTCTCCTGGGTACAAGCCTGATTATATTTTTAGGACACACATCTAAACATTTTCCGCAAGAAGTGCATTTATACTCTATTATCCGAGCAAGTCCGTCTTCAATCACAATTGCGTCGAAAGGACAGGCCCTGGCACAATCACCCATTCCTGCACATCCGTAAGCACACGCAAAAGGACCTCCGTAAAGCTTTGAAACTGCCGTACAGTCCCGGATTCCTGAGTAATCAAACTTATGCTTGCTTACGTCTATGCTTCCCTTGCACATGACCCTTGCAGTTTTCGGTTCTTCGGATTCTACTTCTATTCCAAGTATTTCACTTATTCTTTTTACCATATCAGCACCGCCGACAGGACATCCCAGAGCACTGCAGTTACCTTCCACAATTGCTTGTGCAAAAGCATCACAGCCTGTTTCACCGCATGCCCCGCAGTTGGCTCCCGGCAATACCGCCCTCACAAGGTCAACCCTCTCATCAACCTTTACGGCAAACTTTTTGGAAGCATATGAAAGACCCAGTCCAAACAGGAGTCCAAGACCGCCAATTATTAAAGCGGGTAATAAAATGTCCTGTATCATATCAATCAACCACCTTCAAACAAAATACCAATCGTACATGATTAAAAGTCCGGAAAGCTTTTGGCATTACATCAAACCATGCTCCGTAATTTCAATACGCCATAAGAACTCCCAAACTGCCCGGTTACTAAAAAAGTCCCTGAAAACCAAAAAATGCAACCGAAACAAGTGCTGCTGCTATCAAGGATATGGGCAGTCCCCTAAATGCATGGGGAACGTTGCAGTTTTCAAGCTTTTCCCTTATTCCTGCAAAAAGAATTAACGCAAGGGTGAAACCCAGGCCTCCTCCAAAACCAAACAGAACGGCCCTGCCGAAAGTATATTCCCTCTCCATGTTAAGCAGCACCGCACCCAGTACGGCGCAGTTCGTCGTGATCAGCGGAAGATAAATGCCCAGCGCCTTGTAAAGCGGCGGAACAAACTTTTTAAGGATGATTTCAACAAACTGTACGAGTGAAGCTATAACAAGTATAAATGCAACAGTCTGAAGATAATCCAGGTTGTACTTAAGCAGGAGAAGATCGTTTATAAGCCAGGTAACAGCCGAAGCCGCAGTCATTACAAACACAACCGCCCCGCTCATTCCAACCGCATTGCCAAGCTTTTTTGAAATGCCCAGGAAAGGGCAAATTCCCAAAAATTTAGAAAGTACAAAATTCTCAACCAGTATGGCTCCCATTATTATAACAATTATTTCTCTCACTTAAGAAGCCGCCTCCTTTTTACCTGCATTGGCACATTCCAAATCACAGGTTGCACATGTTTTGTTCCTGATGCCATAATTAGTAAGCTTATTCATTATCGCCATTATGAAGCCAAATGCCAAAAATCCTCCGGGCGGCAATATCATTATAATGGCAGGGCTGAATAAATTTTTGGTCAGCGTAATTCCAAACCATGTACCGTTACCGAAAAATTCTCTTACGGAACCTATTGTAAAAAGTGCAAATGTAAATCCCAAACCCATTCCAAGCCCGTCCATTACGGAATAATGAACAGGATTATTGCTTGCAAATATCTCGGCTCTTGCAAGAATTATACAGTTTACAACAATAAGTGGAATAAAAATGCCCAGTTCCCTATCCAATGAAGGCAAATAAGCCTTTAAAAGGAGCTGTACCACTGTAACAAATCCTGCAATTATGGTAATGAAAGCAGGTATCCTTACCTTGCCGGGTATGAATTTCCTCAGCAGTGATATTACCACATTTGAACCCAATAAAACAAAGGTTGCGGCAATACCCATACCTACTCCGTTTTTGGCAGTGGTCGTAACCGCCAGTGCAGGGCACATTCCCAGAACCAGCTTAAGAGTAGGATTCTCTTTAATTATACCCGTTGTAAAAATCCTCAGCATATTCATTTTTATTCCACCTCCCTGTTTTTCAATTCGTCCCACATGTCCAATGCGGATTGGACTCCTGTAACTACCGCCTTCGAGGTAATGGTTGCTCCGCTGATTGCATCAATTTCCTCAGGCTTTGATTTATTCGCCTTGACAACCTTTAATTTTTCTTCCGGCCTTATATTGACGAGCTGGGATTTAAAGGGTTCTTCATTTGCCTTTGAGCCAAGCCCGGGTGTCTCATTATTCTCTCCCATGCTTACACCGGAAATTTCTCCCTCACTATTTATTCCGACAGTCAAAGACATATCTCCCCCATAGCCTTTTACCAATACAAAAAAAACATATCCTGCAGGTGTGCCGGAGCTATAAGCCTTGAATACCTCCTTTACATGCATAAGGCTTTCATTCTTCCCCACAGCATCAAGAATTCCGTCCAGGGCTTTAAAGTCATTTGCAGAACTGAGTACTTCCTTACGGGCGTTTTCAGCTTCAAGCCTTAACCTTTCATCTATGGTGTCTTTTGTCAATGAATTGGTAAATGCAAGTGCGGAGGTAACCACCACACAAACCAGAACCAGAACCAGGGTAGGCTTTATAATGCTATGCCGCATTTTTTTCACCTCCGAAGCTTCTTGGTATGGTATACCTGTCTATAAGGGGTACGGCTATATTCATAAGAATAATCGCAAATGAAACTCCTCCCGGGTAATTTGTATATATCCTTATTACGGCGCTTAAAAACCCGCACCCGATTCCCATAATAATTCTGCCCTTTGGGGTTATTGGAGATGAAGAATAGTCGGTAGCCATAAAAAATGCTCCCAGCACCAGCCCGCCTGCCAGGATATGGAATACAAAATCTCCGGTAAACGGTTTATCCCCTCCAAATATCCATGCAAACAATGCCAGGGCGCCCACAAAGGATAACGGAATATGCAGGGTTATAACTCTCCTGAAAAGAAGATATGCGGCCCCAACCAGCAGGGCGAGCGCCGAAGTTTCTCCTATGCAGCCTCCGATATTGCCTATAAACATATCCATATATGAAGGTGCTTGTCCAACTGCTTCCCCGGACAGGTATGCAAGGGGCGTAGCAGATGACACTGAGTCCACGCCGGGATTGACCCAGTCAGTCATTTGCACAGGCCATGATATAGTCAATATAACCCTTGTGCCAAGTGCAGGATTCATAAAATTCTGCCCGATTCCTCCAAAAAGCTGTTTTATTATGACAATTGCAATAATACTTCCTGCGGCAGCTATCCATAAGGGAATGGTGGGAGGTAAATTGAGTGCAAGAAGAACTCCGGTAACAACTGCGCTGTAATCCTTTATAGTTTGCTCTCTTTTCATTATTCTCCTTGCGGCATATTCGGACAGAACACATGCCGTTACCGTTACAGCGACAACCAGCAGAGCTCTAATGCCGAAAAACCATATACCCGCCGCAGCCGCAGGCAGCAATGCTATGGTTACGTCAAGCATAATCCTGCTTGTTGTATCCTTATGACGCAAATGCGGCGACGACGACATTATAAATTGATTTTCCACACTTTATCCCCCTTTGTAACTGTCTTGTTATAAAATATTTTAATACCTGCTTTGCATAAAGCTATGATTTCATTGCCCTTACCTTCTCCTTACCCAATCTTATTGACTGTACCAGGTACCTTTTTGACGGGCATGAATAAGAGCAGCACCCGCATTCTATACAATCATTCACATTATACCTGGTAAGCTCTTCAAAGCATTCATTTTCAACTATCCTGCTTAAATCCAGGGGTAAAAGGTTCATGGGACATGCGGCCACACATCTTCCGCACCTGATGCACGCGCCTTCTTCAGCCAGGACCGCATCCTTTTCGTCAAAGGCCAAAAGTGCGTTTGTATGCTTGACAACAGATGTTTCCATGGAATATTGGGAAATTCCCATCATAGGTCCTCCCATCAATACCTTTCTCACCGGCCTGCTGAAACCCCCGCAGAACTCAAAAACCTCACCAAGAGTTGTCCCTATTAAAACCTCAGCATTGGAAGGATTCCTGACGGCGGACCCGTCAACGGTAACCCTTTTTTTTATAAGGGGCATTCCCGTTTTAACAAACTCGGCAATAAATGATATACTGTTAACATTCATCACTATGACTCCAATATCCAGCGGCAGCTTTCCGGGGGGCACCTTTCTTCCCGTCAGCGCATAGATCAGCATCTTTTCCGCTCCCTGGGGATATAGGGACTTAAGGCTTACAACATTGATTTTATCGCTTGTAGCCGCAACATTTTCGAGCTCCTTTAACGCACCGGGCTTATTATCCTCTATTCCTATCAGCACTTTGTCAATCTCTAAAAGCTCCATTATAATATTTATGCCGCTGATAATATTCCATGAGTTTTCCATGACTTCCCTGTAATCGGAAGTTATAAAAGGCTCACATTCAGCTCCGTTAATAATTAATATATCAATATTTTTACCGGGAGGCGGAGAGAGCTTTATATGTGAAGGAAAGCCTGCTCCTCCCAATCCGACAAGCCCCGAACCTTTCAAAGCCTCCAAAAACTCTGCCTTGCCTTTAAACTGGGGGGGCTTAACACTCTCATGGACACTCTGTTCTCCATCTGCCTCAATCTCTACGGTTGGCACAAAAAAGCCCCCGGGATAAAGCATGGGTGAAACATTTTTCACAATTCCGGAGACGCTTGAATGGATAGGAGCCGAAACAAATTTTTCCGATGTTCCCACAACCTGTCCTACCTTTACGCTGTCACCCTTTTTGACAGCCGGCAGGCAAGGCGCTCCAATATGCTGAAGCATAGGTATGACCACCCTGTCCGGTACATCCATTTTCACAGTTTCTTTATCGGATGTATGCTTGTAATGAGGTACCGGTGCTCCTCCTTTAAATTTTTTCCCCTTAAGCATTTTCATTATCCCCCCTTTACAGATTACACAAAGTCTTAAAAAAGGCTGTCCTGGTTTTCTTCTCCCTGTGCTTAGTATGAAACAACTTTAATTCTTCCACTATGGTCTTTGAAATACACAACGCTTCCAGTGGGTTTAAAATTTCATAATGCTTAGAATTATGACGTTACATATAATTATAATTAGCAGCAGATAATAAGTCAATTAATTAAAATATACGTTTCAGACCTATCATTTAGTTTAAATCATACTAACTTAAGTTTATTTATGAAAACGTACCCTTACTCCTGTTTATGATTTTTTTAATCTTTCAATTATGTTGTGTTTGTTCTGTGACAGGGCATACAGCCATTTGCGATTGGACTTTGTATACAATGTTAATACTTTTATTTCCTGTTTTCAATACTTTTGTCCGGTATTTCCCGGCAAAGCTTCACCCAATTATTCTCCCGGCTACAATCCTTTCAATGCCCTGGAGGTCCTTTAAAACATTTGTTTTGAAGCTGTTGGATCTCATTAGCTGTGAAACCCTGCCGGATTGGTTTATGCCAACCTCAAATACAATCAATCCCCGGGGTTTTAAATAATTTTTGGAAAATTTAATGATTTGCGTGTAAAAGTAAAGCCCGTCCTCTCCGCCGTCCAGCGCAATCAACGGTTCGTAATCTTTTACCTGCCTGTCCAGGGAGGCAATATCCGGTGTGGGAATATATGGAGGGTTGGATACAATAACATCGTATTTATCTAAAGGAACATTTTTAAAAATATCACTGCGGATAAACTTGATCCTATTAGAAACTTTGTTGCTTAAGGCATTTACGGACGCCGTACGGAGGGCCTTTTGTGATATATCTGCGGCAGTTATGCGGGCCGATTCCATGTAATATGCAAGGCTTACCGCTATACATCCGGAACCTGTGCCTATCTCAAGTATGGAAGGAATTTCAATGTCCTTGCAGTATTTAATAACCTCTTCTACCAGGAATTCGGTTTCATGCCTTGGAATAAGCACATCCTCATTCACCCTGAAATCAAGGGACATAAATTCTCTTAAATTTGTCAAATAGTTAAGGGGCATTCCCTCCGCTTTTTTTTTAATCATGCTGAAATATTTTTTTTGCTCAATTTCATGGAGCTCATAATCCGGGTGAGTGTAGACAAAAACAGTATCCTTGCAAAGCAAGCGGCACAGCAAGACCCTGGCGTCCGTTTCCGCATTATCCGGACAGGCCTTGCGAAGAAGTGAAATACCTTCAAACAATGCTTCTTTTATGTTCATGATTCATTCCCCATTGCTGCCTCAACCGCAAACACCTGAAAAGCGGGCATTTGCTTAAGCCTCTTTACCATTTGTCCGCATTTTCGTCATCCTTTATCACAACCCCGTTAAATGCTTCTATGGCAACCTCCACCATCAAATCGTCGGGTTCCTTGGTTGTAAGCCGCTGGAAGGCAAGCCCGGGGGCATTTATAATTTTCATCACCTTCCAATTGCTCCTGCCTGCAAATTTTAATATTTCATATGACACGCCGGCAACAAAAGGAAGCAGCATAATCCTTGATAATAACCTGGTCCACACGGTAGTCCAGGGTATTAATGAAAATGTGATTATACTTACTATCAAAACAAGAAAAAGGAATGAAGTCCCGCATCTCGGATGCCTTGTTGAATACTTCTGTATATTTTCAACCGTAAGCTCTTCCCCGTTCTCGTATGCGTGAATGGTTTTGTGCTCCGCCCCGTGGTAGCGCCATACCCTTTTTATGTCATTCATTTTGGAAACCAGGGTTAAATAAGTTAAAAAAAGCGTTATCCTTATTATGCCTTCAAAAATATTGTATAGTATCCTGCCGCCGGAAGTGGTTTTGCTAAATCTCAAAAATCCTGCAAGGATATTGGGCAGCAGTATAAACAGGCCTACGCTGAAGGCAATTGAAACAATAACTGCAAAATAAATGGCCGCGTCCTTGAACCTGTCTCCAAAAATCCTGTCTATAAATGCATCTATTTTAGAAGGCTTTGCGCTGCTGTCCTCTATATCAACAAAATCCGCAGAATACATAAGGGCCTTTACACCCAGGATCATCTGCCTGAAAAAAGCCCTTATACCCCTTATAACAGGTATTTTGGATATCAGGGTACGCCTTGGAAGGGTCCTTTTATCAACTACTATTTCCCCATCCGGCTTACGGACTGCAATGGCTGCATTTTTCGGCCCTATCATCATCAGGCCCTCAATCAGCGCCATGCCTCCTATACTGGTCTTTTTCATCTTAACCTCCAAAATATATTACTAAAGCCGGGTTTGTATCCCCGGCCTTTTTTAAGATTGCTTATTCTTCTTCCTTGATACCGTATTTCCTCTTAAACTTATCAACTCTGCCGCCGGTATCTATGAGCTTTTGCTTTCCGGTATAAAAAGGATGACATTTTGAACATATCTCAACTTTTAGTTCCTTCTTTGTGGAACCGGCTTTAAAGCTTTCTCCGCAAGCACATCTTACCGCAGCCTCATGATAATCGGGATGGATCTTCTCCTTCATTCATGCTCACCTTCTTTCAATGCTGTTTCATATATTTAAATTATAAATTTAAACTCACCTTTAGCCATTACTTTAAAAAACGGCAAGTGTCATTTTAACACAAACACAGCCAATAGGCAAGTAGGTTTTATAAAGCAATTTGCACTTTAATAGGTTTGTAGCTAAGAATAATAAGTAAAATGCTGAAAAAGTGCTACTTTTTGTCCGAAAAAGCTACATTTATGCTTTTTACAAAATCCTCATTCCTCTTAGTCTGGGTTAATCTGTTAATCAGCATTTCGGTAACCTCTGCAGTGCCAAGGTTGCTCATTGCCCTTCTGATTGCCCATATGCCTTCAAGCTCCTTTTGATTAAGAAGCAGCTCTTCCCTTCTTGTGCTGGACTTGTTGATATCTACGGCAGGGAATATCCGTTTTTCAGAAAGCTTCCTGTCAAGGTGGATTTCCATATTGCCCGTACCCTTGAATTCTTCATAAATCATGTCATCCATCCTGCTTCCTGTTTCTATAAGCGCAGTGGCAATAATTGTAAGGCTTCCTCCGAATTCAATATTCCTGGCAGAACCGAAGAAACGCTTCGGCATATGGAGTGCACCCGGGTCAAGGCCTCCTGTTAGGGTTCTTCCGGTTGGAGGGATTGTAAGGTTATATGCTCTTGCAAGCCTTGTGATACTGTCCAGCAGGATAACCACATCTTTTCCATGCTCAACAAGCCTTTGAGCCCTTTCCAGCACCATTTCCGCAACTTTTATATGATGCTCGGGCACCCTGTCAAATGTTGAATAAATTACCTCCGCATCCGTCGACCGCTGCATATCGGTAACTTCCTCGGGCCTTTCGTCAATTAATAGAATTATTAATTCTTTATCCATATAATTTCTTGTTATGGCATTTGCTATTTTTTTAAGAAGTATGGTTTTACCGGCTTTTGGAGGTGAAACTATCATTCCGCGCTGTCCGGCGCCTATTGGAGCTATTAAGTCTATAAGCCTTGTAGAAAGCTCCCTGGGATGTGTTTCAAGGGTAATTCTTTTGTTGGGAAATATTGGTGTAAGCCTTTCAAAGGGTACTCTTTTTGAAGCTGCGTCGGGAGTATCACCATTAACCGTCTGAACATAAAGAAGTGCCTGGAATTTTTCTCCTTCCTTCGGTATTCTCCCTTTGCCTTTAAGCTTATCACCGGTTTTTAAATTAAAGCGCCTGATTTGTGAAGGGGATACGTAGACATCCTTTGAACCCGATAAGTAATTATCGCTCCTTAGAAAACCGTAACCGTCAGGCAGTACTTCCAGCACACCCTCTACAGGGTCGTCACTTTCAATTTTCTCAAGGACGCTTTGCGGCGGTCCGCCGTTCCAGCTCTCTTTTCTGGTATCATTTCCATTTCTTTTGTACCCATACTTTCTTTTTGCATAAGTACTTTTATCTTCATCTGTGTCCTGGAATTGCTCTGCCTTTTGTTCTTCTTTTTTCTCTTCGCTTTCTTCTTTTGCTTGTACAGCCGCCTTTTCCTCAATATCCTTTTTATCGTCAGGTAAAGGCTCCTCCTTCTTTGGTTCAGGCTTTTCAACAGCCTTATCCGCTTTCTCCAAAGCGGCCTTTTCACTCTTCCTGGGTCTGCCCCTGCGTCTTTTTTGCGGGGGTTTTACCGGTTCTTCGCTGCCCGCCGTAGTTTCCTGGGGTGCTTCTTCCTTTACTTTTACCTCTTCCTCTTTAACTTCCTGGAAAGCTTCATCGGTCTTTTCCTTCTTTGCTGCCGGGAGAGTTTGCCTCTTTTTCCTTTTGGGCCTGGCTTCAGGTTCTCCCTCCGTGCTTTTCTCTTCCAGAACATCCGTTTTGATTTCTCCGCCTAAAGAATCATCTCCGCTTTCAAGAATCCTTTCAATAAGAGCCTGCTTTCTATATGTCGTCACACTTTTAATGCCCATCATTTTTGCAATATAACGCAAATCCTGCAGGGTTTTCTTTTTAAGGTCAATAACTTCCATACTCCACCACCTATATTTATTTATATACTTCCAATACAAGGGAATCCATTTATATAGATTTCCAGATATTTACTTTTATTCCACGGTAATTTTGCTACAGAAAAGGTCTGAAAAATCCACCGTAGCAATTATATCATTTACAATTTTTCTTGTCAACTTTTAAAAATTTTTTTTGCATTTTTTTGTATTATTTCCGGCTTTTTGTTTGTTTTATACCTACTTAAGCATATATTCTTGACTTTTCAAAAATATAGACTCGTATTTGGCTTTAAATTTTTTATAATTAATTGTAAATTTATATCAAAGTATTTTTTTTAGAGGTTACTATTGAGCAGGAAAAGGCTTTATTTATACAGGGGGAACTTTTGAGCCGGGTCCTTTGCAGCTTGATTTTAGCAGTCTTTTTTAGCATAAAATTAATATGTTCCTGTCAGGAATAATATTTTATTTCTTTTTATCAATAAAATACGAAGGTGCGGCAAAGTAGCCCTGCCTGTAGGCATTATTAGTCTTTTTACCGTTCTTGATATTTTTTATCTTGCTTCCGAATGCGTTTAACAGTCTTTTTGCTTTGTTCCTGTTCTCCTCTTCGACAACCCCTATTTCCTTAACAAGCTTCATTACGTCTGCCACAAGGTTTTTCAGAGTCAGGACACCGTTAATATTCCCAGCCTTTATTTCTTCCAGGGACTCAGCACCCATGCCTTTTTTGACCTGATTAAAAATATTTTCAAATTCATCATCCAGCCTGTTTATGGTTTCAATCCTTTTCTGTTTTTTATCTATCAATTTTTGAAGCTGCTCAAGGCTGTCCTCTGTTATAGCCTGGGACTGGCTGCGGGTATATTCGAGCATTTCTTCAAGAAGTATTTTCTTTTTGGATACAATATCAGCAAGATTTCTAAACTCTTTATCCATAAAACCTCCTGTACTATCATTATTAACATTCAATGGAAATTCCTTCTCTTTTACTCTACTCCATATATTCCCTTATGTCAACAGTAACAATAAAATATTAAAAGGAATAAAATATATTTATGGGAAAAAGAAGGGGGGATTTAAAAATGTATGATAATGAAAAATACAAGGATGCGCCGCCCTTAAAAACAATAACCAAAGCCAGGTCTATTCTGGGCAGGCTTGGCATTATTGCAGTTGAAACCGCATGGAAAAATTCAGCAAGGGATTTTTATTCCGTATCCCTTAAGATACCTGCTGCCGGTATAGCCACAAACGGGAAAGGAACATCACATGCATATGCATTGGCAAGCGCATACGGAGAAATGATGGAACGTCTCCAAAACCAGTCGTTTTTCAGGCTCAGCATAGATATGGACCCTGATACCCTTAAATACATGGATTTTTATTATGCACCTGATGAAAAGCATATTTCCATAAGCAATTTTTTGAATGATCCTGGTGAATGGACAAAAATACAATTTGAAAAAATACCTGCAGGTATTGATATAAATGAACTTATGAAAGAATGGCTTTTGGTTTCATATGAAAAAACGCCTGACGACTTTGTGGCACTTCCATACCGCAGCATGAAATCGGGCAGCATATCTTATATCCCGGTCAAAATGATTTCAAAAATGTATATGTCAAATGGGATGTGTGCGGGAAATAATGTCCAGGAAGCTCTGGTACAGGGAATATCAGAGGTTGTCGAAAGGTATGTCAATAAAAAAGTTGTACTTGGAAAAATTGTTCCTCCCGACATCCCGGACAGCTTCCTTAAAAAATACCCCTCCATTGACAACATGCTAAGACAGCTTGAATCGGCAGGCAATTTTGAAGTAAGCCTTAAGGATTGTTCCCTTGGGCAGAAATACCCGGTTGTTGGCGCATTTTTTAAGGACAGGGAAAATCAATCCTATTTTGTGAAGTTCGGTGCCCATCCCAAATTTGAAATAGCTGCGGAAAGGTCAATGACAGAGCTTTTGCAGGGACAGAATGTAAAAAAGATGATAGGTATGCAAAGGTTCGATTATTCATGTAAGCCTGATGATGAGCACAAGAACATTTTGAGCATATTTGTAAATGGAATAGGTTACTATCCGCCTGAAATCTTCGGAGATACACCGGATTATGAGTTCAGCGGCTGTCATAAGGAAAAGCTTTCAAATAATTCCGATATGCTCAAATACCTGTGCCGGCTGTTATATGAAAAGGGTTTTGACGTATTTATAAGGGATTCTTCATTCCTGGGCTTTCCTGCATTCCATGTCATAGTACCGGGGTTTAGCGAAATAGAACAAATTTACAGCTTGAAGGAAATCAAATACTACTCCAAATATAACAGGGTAAAAAGGTACATAAGAAATATAAAAGATATAACAGATAAACAAATGCAGGAGCTGATATATTATCTTGAAAATGAATGCGGCAATATGGATTTTCCTGTCATAAAATTTATTAATACTCCCACAGGTGACAATGTTCCGTGGTATTACAGCGAAAAAAACCTTATGCTCACAGCCCTGTACTGCACCAGGGAAGACTATGCAAGCGCCTTGAATTCATTTAAGCAGTTTCTTGGAAATATCCGGGCTGATTCCCAAAATAAAAGCCTGCTCACCTTCTATGGATGTGTACGGGATTATTTGTCAGCATTAGGCAGGGGAATGGATAAAGGAAAAGCAAAAAAAGTACTTGGTTCATTTTATACGGCATCCTGCATGGAGGGTGTTGAAAGGGACTTTTTAGACCCCGGCAAAGTGCTTGTAAATTATGGGAATGTTTGCTGCTGGGCTTGTGATAATTGTGTTTTGAGCAGCCAGTGCGGCTATGACCGTGTTGTCCATGTTTATAAGAGCTTGAAGGAAGCATATGCAAGCAGCCGTTTAAAACAGTCAGCCATATCATGGGGCAGCTGATGTGAAAGGGGCCATATCAGGAGTCCGCCCGGAAAGTCTGCGAGCCCGTCCGGACCCCTGATATGGCCCCCCTTTATTTTACTCCATAGGTTGCATTGCGTACATAGACTGGTTTGGCTGCATATGATGCATCGATTGCATTGGCTGCATATGATGCATTGACTGCATATGATGCATATGGTGCATGGAATGCATTGGCTGCATATAGCACATGCAGTACATTGCTTGCATCGGCTGCATATGATGCATTGACTGCATTGGCTGCATCTCATGCATGGAATGCATTGGCTGCATATGATGCATATGGTGCATGGAATGCATCGGCTGGTTTGCTCCTGCAGCTTGTTGATAATTATCCATATGGTTCACCTCCGAAAACTTGGAAATAAGTACAAATAGTATAGTACCCTATATTTTATGTTCCTTATGTCAACAGTGTGAATGTTTCGGAGTAGTTGTTATTTAAAGTTGAATGGTTTTTCACTGCCAATGTAAGCTATTTTGCTTCCTGTCTTTTCATTCCCTGCTTTTTGGCAATTTTCATTGCCTCGGCCCAGGTATCCCTGAGCTCCCTTGCATATCCCAAAATTTCTTCCAGTATTTCAGCCTTCTTATTTATATTAGCTTCAACAAGCCTTCTGTACATATAATCATATAAAAGCTCCAGGCTGATTGAGACTTCAAGCCTTTTATCCAGGGTAGACATAAATTCCTGTACTATGTCCTGTGCCCTGATTATACTGTCATTCGCAGCATCAAGCTTCTTATCATTCATTTCAGCCATACCTTTTCCTATAAACTTGATAAGCCCGTTATATAACATAAGAGTAAGCTCTTCCGGTGTGGAAGTAAAAACTGAATTGTTCCTGTACTGTTTATACGCAGTATTTGCTGTCATTTTCATACCTCCATGATTCAGTATAATCCTCCGCCAAACTGGGAAGCCAGCCAGCTTGATTGCATGCTCATTTGACTTAAGGCTTTTTCCATGGCTGTAAACTTCCTGTAGTATGCATCTTCTTTGGAAATCAGGTCTTCATATATGGCATCCATTCTTTCTTCATAATCTTCAATATAATCATACAGCATGTTGTCATTTTCAGATGAATCCCCTATCTTGCCTGCTTTTACAAGAAGATTGCCTTTATACCCGTTATCGTCCCTGGTTATACGTATATTATCCTGCAGTATGTCATATATCCTGTATGCAAGCCCTTCTTCACGGGTCCTTTTTTCCCTGTCATCCCAGTCGGTATAATCAATATCGGACTGCCTTGAAAAAAGCTCCATTACAGAATCCGGTGAATTGTTTATAGCTTCCCTGAGCTTTATTTCATTAATTATAAGCTTGCCCCTTTTCTCATAGGTGTCGGTAGTAATCCCTATTTCATGTAATGAAATATTCAAGCCGTCAACAGGCTCATAAAGGGCAGTTCTCATTCCGGTAACAATATCTTGAAGCAATTGGTCATTTCTTAACAGTCCGGTCCTTGCTTTTTTTTCCCAGATCTCAATATCTTTTTCACCCATTTCATCTTTTTGTTCTTCCGTCAAGGGCATATAATCGCGGTCGTATTCCTCACTTAATTTTGCATTCAAAGTTTCAATGATTTCATTATACTTTTCCACAAAACCTGTTACCTTTTCATAAATATTGTCAACATCAAGCGTGGCAGTAATATTTTGGACATTACTGCTTGCCGATAAAAGAGTATATTGGACTCCGTTTACACTAAAAGTATTACTGCTTCTTGTGACAATCTCCCCGTCTATCAATGCCTGCGCATCAACACCTTCAGTGGTTACAGGATTAACTGTTGAAATGCCTATGCTGTCAAAAAAGCTGCCTCCTGTTTGTGATACCCGAATATTTTCACCTGCCCCATATTGGTCGGCTTTTATAGTGAATTTATCATTTACTTCATTATAGGTGATATTCACATTTGCGTCAGCATCACTGTTTATTGTATTTATTACATATGAAAGTGTATCCGTTTTATCAAAAGTAAAATTTTTATCATTGATAGTAAACACTAACTGGTCATTAATATCAAAATTAAGGGCAGCAGAAAATTTGTGGGCAAGATTTTCCAGGGTACTACCGGTATCTATTCTATTACTGTCTCCTGAACCAAATCCAAGTTCATCAAGGCCGCTGTTTCCACTTCCGCTAGTTAAAATCAGCCTGCTTGCCCCGCCTGCAGTTTCAAAATTCAATTCGCCGGAAGCATTGCTTACAGTAATTTTACCTGGTCCGAAAGCATTGTCCAGTAAATCCTGCAGCCCGGTATCAGCTTTGGCAATCAAGTCATCCAGGCCAGTATAGTCATCAAGAGCTATTTCCCTTGATACACCGTCCAAAGTCACTGTTATAGCCTTGCCGCTTAAATTATAGCTGCCGGGAGTTCCGGAAAGTGCTGCCGATACTGCACTTGCACTTACTGCTTCATCAGCCGTTGCCAACCTGTCCACCCGTATTGTATGGGTTCCGCTGAAAGCATTTACGCTGCCTTTGACGGAAACTGCACTGGAAGTACTTCCCGAAACACTGTCAACGGCTGAAATATTAAACTGCTTATAGGTTGTTTTAGACAACATATTATTATCAGGCTTCAAATAATCAAAAAAACCACTTCTAAATTCCGAAAGTGTTGAAATAACAGACCTGTAGTCATCCCTTCTCCATTCGGCAAGCTGCTTTTTCTGGTATAGCCTGTCATAGGGAACACGCTGAACCTTCATAAAATCCCTTATTATCTGGTCTGTATCCATACCGGAAGCAAGACCGCTTATCCTCAGTGAATTTGAATAAGGAGTCAAACTGCTCAAACTCATACCTTCACCTTCTTTCGTCCACCAGTATACCTGCCATTTCAAGAATGTTTGCAACCATATCAAGGACTTTCTCAGGAGGTATTTCCCTGACAACTTCCTTTGTTTCGGTATCAATAACCTTAACCATTATTTCTTTTGTTTGGTCGTGAATATTAAACTCAAGCTGTCTTCTTGAAATAACAATTGCTTTGTTTGCTTTTTCAATAGCATCAATTACAGTTTTTTCAGACAGCTTATTCCCTATTTTCCTATCCTGGACAAATGAGCTGTCCTTACCAAAATTTTGTTCTATCCTTTCCGTACTCATCCGGTTTTGAATATCAACCGCAGTATTTGAAGCATCCGTGCTTTCCACTCTCATATGAATCCCTCCGTGACCATTTCATATAATAAATATCGGTAATTTTATATGCTGACTTTAGGATAGATTTATTAGCCTTAAAATTGTATTAAAAAGGCCAGAGAAAAAACTCCCTGACCTTTTTGTAATTGAATGGTCACTTACCTTAACAGCTGAAGAACTCCCTGGGGTGCCTGGTTAGCCTGGGCAAGCATGGCCTGGGCTGCCTGCTGGAGAATGTTGTTCTTTGTGAATTCCATCATTTCCTTGGCCATATCTACGTCACGAATTCTTGATTCGGAAGCCTGCAGGTTTTCAGAAGATGTGTTCAGGTTATTTATAGTATGCTCCAACCGGTTTTGATAAGCACCAAGTTTAGAACGTTCGGAAGAAACTGTCTTTATGGCATCATCAATGGTAGTGATTGCAGAGGCTGCTCCGCCTTGACTTGTTACATCCAATAAATTAACGCTTAAGTCGGTAGATTGCATGCTATTAATATTCAGCGTCATTGTTTGATTCTCGTTTGCACCTATTTGTGTAGTTAAAGCGTTCTTTGTAACCTGAATATCACCTTTTGTACCTGCAGCAGCCGCCGCTGCTGTGCCAGTTAATGTTACTTTTAGGCCAATAGTATCTCCGGTAGTACCAACTAAAGTAGTTCCACTGCCGGTAGCAGCATTTCCACCTATGGTACCAGCAACATCCACTCCAGCGTCTGTTTTATCTGTTACAGCATCAGTTGTCAGACCCATAGCAGCAGTAAGTGAACTGGCTGTAATAGTAATCACTTGATCAGAACCATATTCATTAGAAGTAAGAACTATGCTACTTTCACTTCCGGAAGCGGTTATACCTAACCCGGAACTGTTAACTGCACCTATAAAATTAGCTGCAGTAGTAGCTGCGTCATTGTTAACTGCGTCAAAGTCGATTGATTGTCCATTAACAACAATTGTCTGTGTACCGCTTACTGTAATATCTGTATTATCGAATAATGCACCCGCGGCTGCAGCCTGCTCGGCTGCCGTAGATGTGACAATTTCATATGAACCGGCTACTATATTATCACTGGTAGATGTTGCAGATTGAACATTTGCATTGCTTCCATAAATTACTTTTGTACCGGAGTCGCCATTTAACAGCTTTTTCGTATTAAATTCTGTAGTAGTAGCTATCCTGTCAATTTCCGATGTTAACTGGTTAATCTCTTTTTGTATTTCATTTCTGTCATCGGTTGTATTTGTATCACTTGATGCCTGAACTGCTAATTCCCTCATTCTTTGAAGAATACTATGGGTTTCATTCAATGCACCTTCTGCAGTTTGAACTAAAGAAATACTATCTTGAGCATTCCTTGATGCCTGGCCCAACCCTCTTATCTGACCTCTCATTTTTTCCGAAATTGCAAGACCTGCCGCATCATCTCCGGCCCTGTTAATTCTTAGGCCTGAAGACAATTTTTCCATTGACCTGGACGCCATACTATTCCCGATTCCCAACTGGCGATGGGTGTTCATTGCCATAATGTTGTTATTGATTCTCATAATACATACCTCCATGTGTTTTTATGTTTGGGCATCCGTGCCCAATAATTTTTGAAGTTTTAAACCCGTACCTTTCCCATCCGGCCGGTTCTGGTTCAAACACAAGGTTTAATCCTCCATGAGTATTATCGGCCATTTTCCAATATAACTTTAGTACTTTTTTACAAAATATATAAAAATCCCGATAATGCGGCAGCTAAGAACCTTCACCTGGCGCAAAGAGATTCATTTGGGTATGGTTGACCTTGTACATGCCGGAATCCATACCTGTATCCGACTTGATTTTCCGGGACCGTATTACGCTATTGCTTGGGCCCAGCATTCTGTGGACAAGGCTGTATACAACGTCAAACTTTTCATATATGGAGGTTTCCTGCAGTCCGGTAAGGCATATCATCTGTGTATTTGTGGTATTTGCAAGCTCAAAAATATAATCCAGCAGGTAGCCGGCGTTCGCCTGTCCAAAGGGATTGTCTATCCAGATAACCTTGGTGGACTCATGCCAGTGGGTCCTTTTATATCTAAGATAAGAAATAATTGCAATAAACATGGCAAAAAATCCTGCCAGCTTTTCTCCGCCGGACCAGCTTATGACTTTCTCCCACTCAATATATCTGGAGGATTCCATGTCATGTCCCGGTTTGCAAACCTCTATCCTGAAAGAGCCAAGGGGTGCAACAGCATCCATAAGGCAGGTGGGTTTCATTTTTTTCCTTATTTCATCCTCAATTTTTGCAGGGTCAAAATCATGTCCGGAACGTCTGTCGGTGAGCTCCCTTATGCATTCATCAAGGTATTGCCCCATCATGTTTTCTGCCTGTTCTTCATAAATGGGCGGTGTCTTTATCTTTATAACCCGCTGCTTTTTGCCTCCTATGGTGATTTTAGAAAACCCGTCAACGCTTTTCACTTCTTCATATACGGCCTGCGCCTTCCTAAGGCATCTGAGAATCATTTCCTTCCTGTCCCGTTCAAGGTTTTCAAGCTGTACCTGTACGGCATGCTTGAGGTTTTCAACAGCTTTAAAGACACTTTGAAATATACTGTCTATGAGTTCAAAATTATAGATGTCGGTTTCTCCAACCCTTGATATAAGCCCTTTGATATTCTGATTCATATTAAGGCTGCTGTCTTTGCATAAAAGGCCATATTCCTTTTCAATATTTTTTCTCCCATTGTCCAGGCCTTTTTCTGACTCTTTGTATTCCTGCTTGGCTTCATTATAAAAAGCCGCAATGGTTTTATCCGGTATGGAGGCCATATCCCACATGTCAATTACACGGTCTTTTGTACGGAAACCGCCGGTATCGGTATGGCCGGCATATTTTCCAAGCTCATTGTCGGCTACAAACTCGGATACCTTGTCTGTACTGTTTTTAAGGCTTGCCAGCCTTTCCTGTATTTGTGAAAGCTCACTTAAAAGCTTTGAAAGTCTTTTTTTTGCAGTCTGGATGTCTTTATTAAGACGTTTACCATGCTCATCTGTGATTGCACCAAAAATATGCGGCGCTTTTTCATATTTTACTCTTATATCCTCTTCCATGTATTCCATCAGTGCCTGCAGCTTGTTCACTCTTTCAGCCAGCCTGCTTTCTTCTGATTTTTTTACATCTATTTCATTTTCAGCCTCGCTTATTTTTTGTTCCAGCCCATCTATCCTGTCCGGAGGAACACGCTCATGCATTGATTCAAGCCAGTTTTTGTCTGTTCCCCTTTTGGATATGCTTATTTCACATTTAGAAATATTATTCTGATGATTTTTAATAAGCTCCTGCAAAAAATCCATATTTACATCACCCAGGTCTTTTTCCAGGGCAGCTTTTTCAGCCTCCAGCTCCTCCAGGACAGCGTCTGTGTTCATTTTTTCATATTCACCTTCCATGCTGTCCTTTATATCACCTAGCCGTTTTTTAATCTCGTCCTGGTTTCTCTTTAAAAACCCGGTTCTATTTTCAAGCTCCAGGCAAAGCTTATTAGACCCTTCCAAATCCCTATCCGCAGAATCCAAGCTGTCCTTAAGCTTTCTTCTCCCTACTTTAAGCCGTCTTGCTTCTTTCTCTTTTAAGCTTCTGTCTTCTGATTTTTCAATGTACTGCTCCATTAGCTCCCTTTGATTTTGCATATGCAGACGCTTATCCTTTTTTTCTTCCAGAAGACCCACGGACCTGTCCTTTTCTCCTTTTAATCCTTTTAACCGGTTTTTCAAGCTTTCCAGGTGATCTTCATCCCTTTTGATTTCATCCAGTTTCTCTCCCAGGGCTTCTTCTTTTCCGGCAACCAGGGCTTCAGGATTTTTTTCAATAAATGTATCAATATCGTTGCCCAGCTTTTCCAAAGCCGATAGCTCATCCTGTTTTATTTTTATGGAATCACCCATGCGGGTGATTTTATCTTTCAAACCTTGTGCATATTCCTTAAATTTTTTCACATCAACAGATAAATCTACAGCCTCTGAATTAAAAATATATATTTTCCTGTCAAAAAGCCCATAGCTCTTTTGGTTTTTTCCATCGTCATTCCCCGGATAAACAATAGCTTCACCCCCACCTGTCAAAATCCATACAGGATAACCTTCAACACAGCCTGTTATTTTTTTTGCCAGGTATTTTACGGAGTCAATGGACTTTTCATTTATAATAACCGAATAGGGCAGGTAGGGATTTTCTTCCGCCAGCTTCCTTTTAAGCTCACTTCGCTGGTTTGTGAGCCAGACCGACCCCGGTATGGCATTTATGTCGTTTTCCTTAAACAGGTCCGCAAGCTTTTTTATGGCATAGTCGGGAATGTAGTCGCCGCCTTCGGAAAAGGCAAGCTGCTTGTTTTCAAGGGACAGCCTGCTGCTTAGGATACGATTGTATTCAGCCCGCTGATTATCAATCAATGCCTGTACTTTATTATATATGGTGTCTTTGTATATGGATGTGTTTATTTCATAGTTTTTCATCCTTTGTTCTAAAAGCCTGCGGTCATTTTTAATCCTGTCAAGCTCTCCTTCCATGGAATCCTTGTCTTTTCGGTTCCCCACAACCTTTATATCCATTCTGCCCCTTTCCGTCTCGACAGACTGGATTTTTTTCTCTACATTCTCTATATGCTCCATTGTTTTTTTTACTTCATTTTCCATTTCCCCCATTGCAGCATCCATTTCTTCCAGGCTCTTTTGAGGATCTAAAAATAAGCTGTGGCTTCCGTCTATAAATGATATAACTTTTTTTATATCGGCCTCTAATCTTTCAACTTCTCTATTTAAATGGTATATTTTATTGTCTGTATTTTGGATTTCAGACATTATCTCACCTTTATGGTTTTCTTGCCTTCTTATTTTTTGTTCCAGGCTGCTTTTACGTCCAAATAATTCTTCCAGTTCATTTTTTAGTTCATCAAGCCAGTTGTTGTATAAATATTCCAATGTAACTAGAATTTTTTGGTACTGTTCATTCCATTCATGTTTTTCCTGCTGCTTGGCTTTAAGCCGGGCCTTATTGATAAGCAGCTTTTCTTTTTCATCATTCATTTCAAGCCAGTCATTTACAGATAAGCTGTTTTTATAATCCGTATTCAATCCTTCAAGATGTTTTTCAAGGCTATTTTTGTCTCTTTTTATTTCGGCAGACTTCTCAGCCAGAAAACCAGCTTCATGATGATGCTTTGAATAGTTAAAGCTGTCTTTTTTATAAACAAGCTCTTTATGTTTTAACGAAGCTTCTTCTTTTTTATATGAGCATTCCTCATATTTTTTCTCACTCACATCATGTGCGATTCTCAAAAGATTCTCAAGGCTTATAATATTTGATGCAAACCCCTGATGTTTGCTATAAACTTTGGCATAGTGCCTTACATGCAGCAGAAAATCCTCAGCCCTTATGCAGAAGCTGTCATAAGTTTTTATCCTGTTTTGCAACTGCGGAATTGTCTTTAGGTTGTCCATATGCTTCTTTAATGAATCAGCCAGTACACCCGACTCTTCTTCATTCCCAGAGGGTATTGAAGGAATGATAAGCCTTTCTACAACCTGCCTTGACGTACGTGTCTTCTCAAAAAATTTTTCAATACCTCCTTCGCTCTGGTTGATTGTCCGGATAGCCCTGAATTCTTCCTCAAAGAGGTTGTATGATTCAAGCTGGATCCTGTATTTTTTCCGGTCATTTTGCCTAAACAGATTTATCCTTGTTCCTGGCTCCTTTGACAGGGACCGGATATAGCGGTGGAATTCATGGTATCCTGTTACTTCACGCCTGTTACTTAAAACCGGCATGTTTTCTATGTCATATTCATCGCTTCCCGTATGGGGCCTCACATACATGAAATAGTTAAGTCCCTCCTGCCCCTTGCGGCAGCAAAATCCGGTAAGCAGGTACTGCTGGTTCATGCCTGTGGTATCAAGATACCATTCTATGAGAATGTGCACGGTTCCTGAATTCAAATTGAAATAATCGCTCATTTTTCTTGAGCCCAGCGGGGTATTGGGCAGCATTACCTGCAGTGCAAGCTGGAGCATTGCGCTTTTTCCTCCCCCGTTTTCCAAATTCACCAATGTGTTGTGGTTCTGCATCTCGAATATTTCATCTGCAATATACTTTTTATTGTCATCATATTTAAAATTGACAATTCTAAACCTGTTAACTTTAGGCACTTTGCTCACCTGCTCCTTTTAACTCTTCAATTATGGGTTTTCAGCGGTCTTAAACAATTTATTTCTATTCGTCAAGCTTTTCAATATATGCCAGTATTTCTTTTTTCCTTGAGCTTTCCGGATAATATCCGGCTACCATGGCGTCCATTTTGGCAGTTGTGAATATTTCAGCATCGTTATCAACATTAATAAGCTCCTGGCTGTTAAGAAATTGAAGCACTCTGCTTATAAGGCTTATTCTCGTCCTCCTGGAAGCTGCAAGCCTTGTAATTTTTTCGTCATATGCAGGCATATTGAGCCAGTACTTTGCAACATTTGAAAAATTAAAGCTCAGCTCCTCATCTCTCTGCTCAGGATTTTCCTCCCGGGCTGCCGCCGCCATCTTAGATGTAATAAACTGCTCCAGTTCTTCGGTTTTTAAAATTGTCCTGCATTTGCTGTTGTAGTTTTCTCCGCTGTAAAATTTTATAAGTATGCCGAGCATTACAATATAGGCGGTGTAGAGCTCATTGTTATTTTCAAGGTGCATCTCTTTTCTGAGCTCTTCATTTTTATATCCAAGCAATGTGTTTTCTGTTCCCGGCGAATAGAAAATTGAGTCCCCGGTTCGTATTATTAATATATCCGCTTCCTCTTCAATAAGCCTCAATACATATTCTGTTTCTTCGTCTTCCAATGCTTCAAAAAAGTCCGGGAATTCCCCATTGGAAATACTTGTTTTTTCAATGAGCTTGAGAAATATTGCAAGCGCATTTTTTACCGATTCGGTGCTGACTTTTTCCATTACGGCCCTCCTGTGCTAAAAATAAAATTGGTAATAACATTTTCATTGGGAAGCATTATGGTTTGCCTTGATGAAGTTACAGATAAAGTGTCCGCCTTCATTTCTTCCGGGCTGTCTTTTAACATTTCACATATGATGTATTCCAAATTTATGTTATTGCTTGAAAAATCAAATATGAGCTGGTCCGCCATGTCGCCGATGGCAGCAAAATCAAGTGTCCCCCTCTGGTGCATCATAATTATTGTACTGTAAAAATCAAAATCATAACATGCCCTTTCATACATTTCTTTTGGAAAAGCTGCCAGTATTTTTTCCAGAGAAACGCTGCCCTGTTCCAAAACAGTCTTTAAAATACAAGCCAGATAGGCTTTTATCTTTTTATTTCTGCGATATGCGGCCTCCTTCAGCTCCTTTTCCCTTTGCTCAATTTCTCCCTCCACATCAACATATTCCTTCTCTTGCTCTTCCTCACTCCTGATACCCTGGAGCGAGAATGATTTCATAATATTAAAGGAGCGGTTTTTCCTGATATTTGAGACAAGCGGCGACAAGACCTGCTGAAGTCTCTCAACTGCCGGAGAATTGCTTATCACAGCGTCCATTACATCCCGTTCGAAATCAATATGCTCAGCTATTCCAAGCCGTATTCGCAGCTCAATAACCCTGATGTATTCGGATATTATATCCAGCTTCTCACTAAACAGGAGATCATGTTCTCCCACAACCAGTTCAAGCCGTTCTGCAAGCACCTGTATCTGGCTTAATGCCTGCCTGTCCTTTTCGGTAAACTGGTTAAATTGTATTTTTTCAAGGTTCTTCCTCTGGCCGGCCAGAATAAACTTTATATTTCCAAATTCCCTGTGCTCTTTTTCAAGCTGGTTTCTGACCTTTTCAAAAACTTCCCTGACAGTGGTAAAGTGAATCCCAAGCACGTTTTGCCTTATGCCTACAACCAGCTCGGTCAAGCGTTCACGCAGCTGCCTTACCTGCAGATTGAGCTCATTTACTGTTTGAAGGGCACCCTTGAAAACACCTTTTTCTATCTGCTGCTTCAGATAAAGCTGGGTAACATTTATCCGAAACTCTGAGTATATTTCCCGGGTTTTAAAAAGCATTTCCATTCCCTGCTCCGTGAGCTTGTACCTGCTGGATTTCTTTATTTTATAAAATGCCACATCCGTCAGCCGTACATCTATTGTTTCATTACTGCCGGTTTCAAGATTCATATATTCATAGCTGTAGATTTCTCCGCTGCCCATAATAGCATCTCTTATATGGAAAGCAAGCTCCTTTGCCTCTTCCATGGTCACAGGCCTTTTATACGTACTGTCCACGGTCCGCTGCAGAAAAAATGCAATATCATCCATGCAGCATTCCTCTTTCCCAATCAGCATATTTTCAAGTATATACAGCATGGTGCCAAAACCCAGGGAAATCATGTCATAATCAGGATATTTCTGTATGCCTCCAAGCCGCTTCACAAAGCTTATAAAAGGCGCCATATTTCGCATTCTCTGTCCGAAGCCCTTAAGGCATTCGTCGGCCGGCATATTATAATATGTGTAGTGTTCGGCTGCCTTCATTCCATCACCCGCATCATCCAAATCTCACTGCCTCCTGTGGAATATATTTCCCATTGTAAATTATATCCTTTATCCTGTCGGAGATATCACTTTCAAAAAATTTAAGGAATGCGTCAATGGGAACCCTGTTCTGTTTGCTTTTGACCCGGGGAGGATTATTTGCACATTCCAGCATATCCCCGTACAAATTGACCATAGGTATAATGTTATAATTTCCATAGCTGCCAATAAGCTTTAATAAAATCTCTATTCCTGCATAATCCAGGTCTCCCCAGTAATAAATTTTATCTGTTTTTATCTGTCTTTTTAGTTCATCCATAAAGCTAAAGCTTTTGATTATTTTTTTTCCTTCACCATATACAAGCATGCTGATTGACGTATTGTGTATACAGGGCCTGTTTTGCTTCTGTAAATGGTAAAGCAGTGACATGAACGAATCCTTGTTTTCTATTATAAGCACATTACCCCGTTTCCTGCTGTCAAATAATATATAAAAGAAGGCTTCATAGGTCTTGTAGCAGTTAAGAGCCTCCAGGGTAAGTCCTAAATTTGAAAGCATTTTAATTCCCTTTCCGGCAAGATATTTCTCGTTGTTGAATATTTCAAAAGAGCGTTCATTTACAGTATTGCGGCATAATGGCTCTCCTTTTGAGTCCTGGCTGTTAAGCCAGTCGTTAAGCTGATTTGCTCTTTCCCTGTCATCCAGGAATTTATCAGGGCGGGCAAGATAGTAGTGCTTGTCCATTTTAGGATTCATACACATTAATTCTCTTTTTAAGGTTTCTATTTCTTTTTTGCTTATGATTTCGTCCTCCAGCAAAACGGTTTTGCGGTATCTGTTAAAAAGAGGCGGTGTCATAAAAAACCTGCCTGAAGATTTAACAGGTTTTATATACCCTTCCCTGGCAAGACTCCGGACCGCCAGGTAAAAGCCGCTATAGCTTCCTTCCTCTTCATACTTGCTTACATGCTTGATCTGAATGTAATCAAGAAGTTTACCGGTATCAAAGGTTTTATTTTCAAGGCCCTTAAGATAACCGGCAATTATCTTTTTCATATCTTACCGTATAACCCCCGTTTTGTTTATATGCAGCCTAATAATTCTATACAATTTGACTTTTCAAATACGCTACATGAAACGACTTTAATTTTTGCATTATGACGTTATATAAAATTAAAGACATTCCATATGGCATGTCAGCTTTTTGTATTAATTCTATTTTAACACATCAGCATTGCCATGTGAAATGAAAATGTAATATTTTAATGTAACATCAGCCATTAATATATAGAAAGCTTTTATTAAAAAAGCAATTTGCATTATAAAAAAAGGAGCATGCTAAATTTGGTATGCTCCGTTTAAAAATCAAAAATAAGCAATTTGCTCTATAAACAATTGTATCATAAAAACTTATACTGTGGCAGCTAAGAACCGTCAGGTTGTCGCTTCTGTCGCTTTAAACCTGTATATGGTTACCAGAAAAAACAAAAATGTAAAGCTTAATACAACAATCAAATTAGGCAGTATTTCTACAAAGCTATTATTTTTTTGTATGAGTTCAATAGCATCAAGCGTCCACCTTTGGGGGGTGATATAAGAAATCTTTTGCATATATCCGGGCATAAATTCTATGGGCCAGAAGCATCCTGCCAGCGCACATGACGGGGATACCACCATTCCCATCAGCGCACCTGCCATAGTTGAATTTTTGGAAAATGCGGCAATCAGCACTCCAAGGCTAATGCCGCATAGGGCAAAGATTATTAGTACCAGGTAGATAATCAAAGGGCTTGCAAAGAACTCAATGCCCAGTAAAAATTTTAAAGCCAGCATAACTAACCCCACTTGAACCATGACAACAATCAGGTTGGCTAAAATATTTGCAAAAGTGTAGCTTTTTGGGTGGACGGGCGACATGCCTATTCTTGCAAACGTACCCGATCTTTTTTCTTCCAGGATTTTAAAGGCTATTAAAAATGTAGTTATCATTAAAAATATCATATAATTCCCAAAAGTTCTTACGGTAGCAGATTTAACCTTTGACTCATCATTCACATAGACAGCATTAATGCTTACAGCACCTTTTTGTATGCTGTCAAGCATGGCAAACATCTCTCTTTTTTGGTAACCGCTTGCTTTTGCCACGGCTTTCAAATTATCAATATGAAAATTGGTAATTTCCTTAATCCAGCTTGTACCGGTGTTTATATCTATGGATACAACGTCAATATTTGGATTGCTCCCGGATAGTATGGTCTTTTCAAAACCTTTAGGTATAACGTATCCAAAGGAAAAATACCTGTCAGCGATATGTTTTTCAAGTAATTCCTGCGGTGTGTCAATTATATTGAATCCGTTTGTGTTTTCAATACTTTTTATGACCGAACGCGATAATACGGTGTTATCCAGGTCAACCACAGCTATATTCATTTTATCATTCCCGTCCAAACTAAAAAGAATAAACATGCCGATACTTGTAACTATCGGCAGCAGTATATAAAGCATGAAAGCAGACGGTTTTTTTAACATTCTTTTAAATATGTTAATGGTAATAAGCATCACTTTACCCATTTAGCATTCCCTCCTTTTTGGTTACCTTCCAGCAGGCCGTTAAAAGAAAAAGGACCGCAATTCCCAAGTTTAATGCTGCGGCAATATAAAAAGTCCCCATTTCGCCTGAATATATCATTTTGAATATTCCATTATTGGTCCACCAAACAGGAGAGAATAATTTGCCTATCTCACCGAACAGCCCCAGGCCGGCCAAAGGCATATAGCTTCCGCCAAATAGTGCAAATATTACAATAACTCCATGTATAAGTCCCATAGCTTTTGCATCGCTGTCAAATAAAATTCCTAAAGCTGTTCCTATGGACACAGCCATAATTATCTGTGTAAAAATCAAAACAAACGGATAAACCGGATTATTTCCCCAGTTCACATTAAAAATAAGCAGTGTTGCCAATATAACCAAACCGATTTGTATGGTAATAACACCTATTGCTCCTAAAGTCTTTCCCAGAAGAAGCTCTATTTTACCCACAGGTGATATAAGGGTCCTGGCTATAGTTCCTTTTTTCTTTTCATTGATAATACTTGTTGCCGGAATGGGTATGCCATAAAGCACAAACAGAATACACATAGCCACCCCATAGTAATCCATAGAACCTGGGCTGTCCTCTTTATCCAGGCCCTTTAAGGTAATATAGTTATTGTTTTCAAGTTTTGCATTTTCAAATAGCTTTGGATTTACACTGATTATCATACGAACAACATTAAAACGGTTAACATAGTTATTTAAAACGCCTTCTACAATAGATGCACCCGTATTATAAATATTATTTTTGTAAAACAATATGGTTTTATTTTCTTCATCAATCTCAACCATGCATGATATATCCCCGTTTTTTATACGCTTAATAGATTGCTCTTTATCTTCTGCCAGAGAAAAGCTGTTCGGGGCCTTTATCATTTCGCCCATAAGGTTTTCATATCCGGCTGCAAGCGCTCCCTTTTCGCCTTTCACTAAATATTCCACATGTACATCACTCATAGCCAGTTCACTTCCGTTGAAAACTCCTGAAAGTGCAATACCCATTATTAGAATAATAATTAAAGGCATTAACGTCATGATAACCATAGACTTAATATCTCGAATATTCTGCTTAAAATCCTTTTTAGCAATTTTTAATATATTCATAACTAATCCCTTAGCCTCCTGCCCGTTAGACTGAGGAATGCAGTTTCAAGATTTACTCCCTGCATTCTTATGTCACTGACCATAATTTTTTGCCGTGTAAAAAATGCCATAACATCCGAAATGCAATTACTTTCTTTGAGACATTCTATGGTAACCCTATTATCATCAACAGAAGCATCCAGGACACCTTTTATATTTTTAAGGCCTTCCGGATTAATTTCTTCGTCAATTCCCGTTTGAACAATAATGCTTTTTCTATCTGTGACAATGCTTTGTAACTGTTCGCATGTACCCTCCGCAATAACTTTTCCATGGTCAATAATGCCAATTCGTGTGCACAAATGCTCTGCTTCTTCCATGTAATGTGTGGTATAGATTATTGTACTGCCCATACTGTTTAACTTTTTCACAGATTTTAAAATATGGCTTCTTGATTGAGGGTCTATGCCTGCCGTAGGCTCGTCCATAATAATCAAATCAGGATGGTGAGCTATGGCACATGCAATATTCAGCCTTCTTTTCATGCCGCCGGAAAATGTCGCCGGCAGGTTTTTTTCTTGCTCCGAAAGCCCTACAAATTCCAATGCCTCCAAAGCTCTCTCTCTTAACAAAGCACCCTTTAATCCGTATAAAGAAGCAAAAAACATCACATTTTCTATTGCTGTCAGGTCGTCGTAAATAGCTATATTTTGAGGTACAACGCCTATCCTTCCCTTAATGCTTTCTATTGATTTATCCACCCTTTTGTTAAAAAGCCTCAAATCACCCCCATCCCTTTTAACCATGCTGCAAAGTATATTTATTATTGTTGTCTTGCCTGCGCCGTTAGGTCCAAGCAAGCCGTATATTTCTCCCTCTTTGATATCCAGGTCCACATTGTCAACCGCAGTTATATCACCAAATCTTTTAACCAGTTTCCTTACCTTTACAACATCCATTTCACACCACCTCTTTTTAGCTTTATTCTTTTTTATCATACCCAAAAATAACGCTCTTTTGCAGTGAAGAGTGTCATGATTTATACCATGATAAATGTAACGATTTTTAGCTGCCCCTGCCAAAAGCATGCTGACGGCTATAAATATTCATTTTTCATTCTTCTAAATAATATATGGCTATCTGGGTCCTGTGCTTTAATGACAATTTGCCTAAAACATGGCTTACCGTATTTCTTACCGTACCTTCGGAAATAAACAAATTATCTGCTATCTCTTTATTGGTTAAGCCTTTGGCAATTAGTTGAACTACTTCTCTTTCACGAAGGGTCAAATCCTTTAGTTTATCCTCTTTATTGTTTTTGCTGCGGGGGTTTTTAATCTTTTCCATGACAATATCCTGAACAACTGCATTTCCGTCATTAACAGATATAACTGCATTTTTGATCTGGTCGGGAGGATTATTTTTTAAAAGGTAACCCGACGCACCATTTAGAAATGCATTTTTAATATAATCGTCTTCACCAAAGGTCGTCAATATCAAAACCTTTGCAGATGTGTCCGATACTATTTTCGCAGTTGCCTCAACTCCGTTTAAAAAAGGCATACGTACGTCTAAAAGGGCAACATCAATTTCCTTTTTCCTGCAAATATCATAAGCCTCTTTACCGTCTTCAGCCACCCATACAACATTAAACCTTTCATCCATTTCAAAAATAATCTTTAAACTCTCTCGAATCAGAACATCATCATCTGCAATAATTATATTTATCGGCATATTATTATCCTCTCCTCAAACGGGCAGCAGCATAATGACGCAAAAGCCGTCCGTTCCGTCCAAAATAAGCCGGCCGCCTATCTTCAACGTCCGTTCATCCATGCCTTGTAAGCCCATTCCCTGCTTTATGGCATTACACCCTATTCCATTATCATTAATTGATATTTTATATAGCTTATTAAGCCTTTCAAACTTTATGATACATTTTGTAGCATTTGAATATTTCATCATATTGGTCAAGGCTTCCTTTATATTAATAGTGGCAGCATGCCACTTTACATAGTCTATATCTGCAATATCTCCATTATATATAACATCTATCATAATCCCGCTTTTTTTTTGTGTTTCCATAGCCAGCATTTTAACAGCCTGTATGTTTATACTGGCAGCTTCAGGCTTAATCCTCATTAAAATTTTTCTTATGGCTTCTGTGCCCTCTCTTAAATTTTTAATAACCGTGTTCAGCATGTTTACTGCTTTTTCCCTGTTTTTATCCATCATAAGAAGTGAAGCTTCAAGCTGCATGGTGCTGCCTGATAATGTATGCCCAAGCTCGTCGTGGAGCTTTTGGGCAATGGCATTTCTTTCCTCAAGCCTTGACGCATGCCTTAAATGGAGCATATATTGCTTGGAATTTAAACCCGCTTCCTTTAGTTTTTCCATCTCAATCTTCAATGCCATATTTTGGGCAGACAGCCTTTCGGATTTTTTCTCCATGCTGATGCCTGCAAACATTAAAAACAGGGAAAACATATTTAATAAAATAAAATTTTGCAAATAGTTTATGGGTATAAAAAATGCAAAAATTAATGAGAAGCATGAAAAATATATGTTTTCTTTTTTAAACTCACCAATGCTTTGAGCCAGATTAACCGACAAAAAATAAGCAGCCGGGTGAAAAACACTGTAGCCAAGCACCGCAATCATAATAGTTAAACCTGCTGAAATATACTTTTTGAAATTTTTATCTGAAAATATATAATAAATAACCTTTAAGCAGTGGTAAATAAGCAGCACCATTATCATAACAAACAGGCTATGGTCTTTATTTACAGCTACCTCTTTTATATACCAGACAGAAATAAGTATTTCTAAAAGCAGTGTATATTTTATCATATGCTTCTCTCCTATAAGCATAATTTACATGGCCCTATCCTTATAATTTCAGTATCTTTTCATCAGCATTATATCACAAATTGATGCGGATACTATACTAATCTTACCGGGCAAATTGCTTTACCACTCGTATTTTTTATTTTTAAGAAGATTTATAAACAATATCAAATTTGTCTTCAAAAAGAATATCTTGATTTATAATAGTGGTCTGTTAAGTTATAATTTACCGTTCGCCGTCACTTATGGTACGGTTCACCGTTTATTATTTTGAAAATCCTGAAAACCTGTTCCAGGAGAATGAGCCTTGCCAGCTGGTGGGGAAATGTCATGTCGGATAGGGACAGTTTTAGGTCCGCCATGCCCAAAACCTTTTTATCAATACCAAGGGAGCCTCCAATAATGAAGGTATAGTCTGATTCTCCCATGAGCATTTTTTCCCTTACCATAGATGCCAAAGCTTCGGAATTGAATCTTTTTCCGGATACATCAAGGCATATTAACATGCTGTTTCCTTTTATCCTTTTTAGTATGTTGTCCCCCTCTTTTGCCAGGACCATTTCCTCCTGGGCGCGGCTTAAATTTTCAGGAGCTTTTACATCAGGGACTTCTATTATCTGCAGCCTGCAAAATCCGGATAGCCTTTTGGCGTATTCATTTATACCTTCCCTTAAGTATTTTTCCTTAAGCTTTCCTACTGCAATAATTGTTATTTTCAAGAATACCTCACAGCTTACCGTATTAATTTTTTTATTGTAAAAGACAAATATACCAGTGATCTATTGGTCTTGCCCCAATTAAATATTTTAATTTAGCTTGTTGAAATTTTTAATAAGCGTGCAGTTTGACAAAAATTCCTCTCCTTTTAGTTTACCCGGGGTCCGTCTCTTATGCAAGCTTCAAAGCAGAGCTTGTACAGTCCCTTAATGCCACTTCCAATGAAATATCCTTGCCAGCTTTTATTTTTTTTGATTCAAGCTCATTGCATACGGTTTTGTAAGCCAGTTCAGGGAAATTGTTTTCCCTGCTTAAGTGCCCCAGCATAAAAAACCTTGTCCCTTTTTCCGCCAGATAAGCTACTACCTTGCCTGCCATATCGTTTGAAAGATGCCCGGTTTGACTCAATATCCTTTGTTTAAGGCTCCATGGGTAGGGACCTATTCTCAGCATTTCCACATCGTGATTTGATTCAATAAGCAGAATATCACTTTTTTCCATACGGTCCAGTAATTTTTTATTCATATGGCCGATATCGGTAGCTATGGTTATTTTACGGTTTTCAGCATACATATTAAATCCTGCGGGGTTTGCGGCGTCATGGGGTATGGAAAAGGGACATATGCAAAAATCATCTATCCCTATTTCAATATCAATATTGAAATACTTTATATTTTCAGGCTTGACAGGACCCAGCATGCTTTCCATTGAGGACCATGTTTCCTCATTGGCATAAATGGGTATATTGAATTTCCTGGATAATATTCCTGCTCCCCTGGCATGGTCAATATGCTCATGAGATACTAAAATTGCACTTAAATCACCAGGATTTTCATCCACCGATTCCAGGGCCTTAATTATTTTAATTCCACTAAGACCCGCATCAATAAGGATTTTGGTTTTACCGCATCCCACAAATATTGAATTTCCGCTGCTGCCGCTAAAAAGACTGCAAAATTTTATCATAAGTCCTTCCTATAAATATCAGCACCCAGATTTAAAAGCTTCTGTTCAAGCCTTTCATATCCTCTGTCTATGTACTTTGCATTATGTACGTGGGTTACTCCGTCCGCAACCAATCCTGCAATAACCAGAGCTGCTCCTGCCCTTAAATCCATAGCCTTTACCGGAGCTCCGGAAAGCCTGGGTATTCCGTCGAAGACTGCTATTCTTCCTTCCAGTTTTATGTTTGCACCCATTCTTTTAAGCTCGTCCACATATTGAAATCTAAGGTCCCAGACACCCTCGGTCATGGTACTTGTTCCTGATGCCATACTTAAAAGTACTGCAGCAGGAGGATGAAGATCGGTAGGAAATCCCGGATATGGCAGCGTTTTAATGTTGGCTCTTGCAAGCCTGTCTGTTCCCCTTACCCTGATCCATTCTCCATTTTCCTGTACATCAACCTTCATTTCTATCAGCTTTGCAGTGAGTGATTCCATATGTTTAGGAATTACATTCCTGACTTTAACATCACCGCAGGTTGCTGCCGTGGCCAGCATGAAAGTTCCCGCTTCAATCTGGTCGGGTATTATTGAATGGACTGCCCCGCCCGTCAGTTCGCGTACGCCTCGTATTTTAATTACATCGGTGCCTGCACCCTTTATGTCTGCACCCATTGCATTGAGGAAGTTGGCAACATCTACAATATGGGGTTCCTTGGCAGAATTTTCTATAATAGTTAATCCTCCTGCGGTAGATGCTGCAAGCATCAAATTAATCGTTGCACCGACGCTTACAACGTCAAGATATATCTGTGAGCCTACATGCCTGTCTGCTTTAACCTTTACCAGGCCATGCTCTATTTCCACCTCTGCACCCAGGGCTTCAAATCCCTTAATATGCTGGTCGATAGGCCTGAATCCAAAATCACACCCTCCCGGGAATGACACCTCCGCCTTTTTGAACCTTCCCATAAGGGCGCCTAAAAGATAATAAGACGCCCTGAGACTTTTAACCATCTCGTATGGCGCCTTCCACGAATTAATATTTTCGGAGTTTATGTAAATGGTATCATTTTCTTCATACCTTATTTCCGCACCCAGCTGGGTCAATATGTTGAGAAGTACCTCCACATCTCCTATATGGGGGACATTTTCTATCCGGCACCAGCCATTTATAAGCAAAGCTGCGGGTATAATAGCAACCGCCGCATTTTTTGCTCCGCTTATGTATACATCTCCTTTTAGTGGTTTTCCCCCTTTAATGACAAATCCGTCCAAATTATGCACCTGCCTTTATCTTCGGTAAAAGCTTTTGCGCTGCTGCACAAATTATTGCCGCCATACTAAAAGAGACAACGCAAAATGCTCCTTTAAGGAGTTTTGGTCCGGCTTAAAATATATTGTTAAATTGCTTGCTTATGTACTGCTTTTAAGCAGATTCCCCGGACCTGTAAACTATTATAGCACTTAATTTATTTAAATAAAAGGTCTATTTCCCGCCGCCTATGTCAAGTTAGTTATCCATGCCGATTTTTCAATACAATATATGGTGTAAACAATAGCAAATAATATCTATATATAGTATAAAAGGTCTATTTTCCATTTTAAGCTTTTCACTCGTAAAAAAACTGTAAATTCTTACTGCCAGGAGACAGTACTGGACACACAGATCTTATGCAAACCATATGACTCTCATCAAGAAAAGCACTTGACAAAAATTTGCCTTTAGTCTACAATAATTATATGACGTCATACAATTTACTTGAGTCTTTTTAGGAGGTTTAGTTTGAATGAGCTTGGGAGATAAATTTGGAAGAATTATTGTACCTTTAGTTACCCCGTTTAATCAGTCGGATGGAAATGTTAATTATGAATATGTATCGTATCTTACGGATTATTTAATTAAAAATAAGCTTTGTGATTCTATTATTGTAGCTGGTACAACAGGAGAATTCAATACATTGACTTATGAAGAGAGAATTATGCTGTTCAATACTGTGCTGAAAGCTAATGAAGGACGTGTACCGCTTATTGCAGGCACAGGAGCGGCTTCTACAAGAGAAGCAATAATGCTGACCAGGGAAGCGGAAAAATCAGGATTTGATGCGGCTATGGTAGTTGCTCCTTACTATTGCAAGCCTACGCAGGAAGCGGTTTATAAACATTATAAAGCAATCGCTTCGGAGACAGCACTCGAAATAATTCTATACAATATTCCTATTTTTACAGGTATAAATGTCAGTGTTGATATTGTATCTAAACTCTCAAAAATCCATAATATCCGAGGAATAAAAGACGAGGCCGGAATTAATCCTACTCAAATGACTGAGTACACAAACGCTGCTGATGAACCCTTCACAGTATATAACGGAGACGACATAATGATTCTCTGCGGCATGGTTCAGGGCGCCGCAGGTGTTGTCAGCGGAGCTTCTCATATTATAGGACACATTATTCGCCAAATGATCACTCATTTTTTAAATGGAGACATTGATGAAGCGCGAGTAATACATATGAAGGTTGATCCGTTCCTTAAGGCTTTATGCCAGAATGGAAGAACCAATCCGATACCGATTCTTAGAGCGGCTATGGAGATAATAGGATTGGAAATAGGTCCGGCGCGTGCGCCTCTGGATGTGGCGACAGATTGTGAGAAGGAAGTAATAAAAGAGCACCTCTTAAGGTTGGAGGTTATAAAGTAGATAATTTAAGTTGTAAATGTATATAGTTCTTCCGGGCATTTTTTGGAACAGAGCTGACATTAAAGATTATTTTCTTAGTATTGCAAAGCGTACCTGAGATTGAATTTTTTATGGCTTTTTAATGGATACTGGATATTCGAGGAGGATATTTATGAATTCGTTTGAGGTTCAGATATAAATATATGGGAGGTGATAATGCTTTTTAATGCTTTGTGGAAGAAGGGAGGGAATTGAGTTTAAATAGGCCCAGGTAGCCGTTTAGAGAGTGTTTTTTAAGGCTACTTACAGGGACTTGTAAAGAAAACCGCTTTCAGAAAAAGCTGGTCAGCTTTACATAGCGGAAGCTATGGCGTGCAATGTTAAAAATAAAAAAATCAAAAGGAGGTTATATTATGATAAAAAGAACCAGGATTCTATCACTTGCTTTAAGTCTGATATTTTTACTGGTATTGGCAGGTTGTGGCCAAAGCAGTACAGAGCTAGAGGATAAAGAGGCTTCCGAACAAGATGAGGCAAATCAGGGAGAAACCGTGAATGAAGTTGACTATTCCAGTATTACCTGGGATTCTCCCGATATATCTTGGAAGCAGGATACATCCCCTGTTACCTTTACAGCTTATATTGACTATGGCTGGTGGCAGATTGATACATGGGGGGTCTGTCAGGTAACACAAGAGATAACCAAAAGGACGGGAGTTTCTATGGATATCGTCAAAGGAACTGATAGGACATACCTGCAGGTGCTTCTTGCTTCCGGTGAGCTGCCTGAACTTGTCTATACGGACTATTTGGTTCAAAGGTTCTGGGAGCCGAAAGTATCATATCCATGGAATGAGCTGATAGAGGAATACGCGCCTGAGTATATGCATTTAATTGATCCGATTGAAATTGTTAACAATACCGCGCAGGATGGAAACTTCTATACGCTTAAGTCTCATTATGCAAACAATCAGGACTGGAAGGATGAAAGAGTAGTTCCGTCTCCGGGAAGTTCCTCGTTCCATATAAGGGAAGATATAATGAATGAGATTGGCAATCCGGACATTGAAACAATTGATGACCTGCTGGATGTTTATGAACAGGTACGGCAGAAGTATCCGGATATGCTGATGTATGTGAAACGTCCGGGTTCATGGGATAGTTTTGCTTTGTGGTATGGATGTGAAAAAAACCTGTACGTAGATAGTGATACGGTTAGCCATTATATAAGCAATCCGGGATGGTTTGAGTATTTTAAGCTTGCCAATAATATGTACAGAAAAGGGTATTTTACTAAAGAAATATTTGCATATGCGGGGGATCAGTATAACCAGGTAGTTTCTTCAGGGAATGTTTTTTCAGTAACAGGCAATGCACCCACATCTGATCAATTTAATGAAATATTTGAGGGCGGCAATACAGATGCTAAGCTGACCCCTCTTCTGAATCCCCTTAAAGTAAACGGAGAGATGAAATATGTACAACTTAATATGGGAACCGGGTGGTCAAGTACATTTATTACTAAAAACAACAAGAACCCTGACAGGGCTATCCGATATATAGAGTTTCTTAACAGTCCTGAAGGACAGAAGCTCACAAACTTTGGTATTGAAGGGGAGCACTTTACATTGAATAAAGAGGGGCTATTATCAAGACCGGACGGATTTGAAAAGCTTACAATAAATGATACGGGAATAGGTCTATGGTGCTGGAGATCAAGCGGTATGTATGAAGGGATATCTATATCGTCTGATTCCAGAAAAGACATGATTGAAACATTAAAGGCAATAAAACCGTATGTAGTAAGAAACCCGGCATTAAGTTTTTCAAAGCCGGCGGCAGATACGGATGAGTTAACTATAATGGTGCAGATTGATGAGTTGTTTAGTACAAGAGAGATTGAAATCATAACAGCTTCATCCGAGGCAGAAGCTATAGAAAAATACAATCAAATGATGGAAGACGCAAAAGCAATCGGACTGGAGCAATTGAATAATTACATGACTGAAAAATATGCAATTTCAAAAGTCAGATATGAAACATTGCTCGACTAAATAATATTTCAGGGTTTTTATACAGGTTATGCAAGGACAATCCCTGTATAGCCTGTATAACTATATTTACCGATACTAATAGAAATAAAAAGGTTTGAAAATTAATTAAATCCTTGATAGAATAGTATACACACATATTTGAAAATAATATGCGTATTTGGTGCATAATGGAAGGGGATAAGTATATAGGTGTTGAAAAAAACAGCTTTTATGAAGAGCTTTAAAAAGCAATTTGAATTGCAGGTGTTTGCAATAATTGGTATAATATTTCTGATCATTTTTTCATATATCCCAATGGCCGGCATTATTATTGCGTTTAAAGATTATAAACTGACTTCAGGATTATTAGGCATGTTTACGAGCGAATGGGTCGGACTTAAATACTTCAGGGAGTTTGTAAACGATATTAACTTTACTATGGTAGTCAGGAATACTATAGCAATGAGTATGCTTAAACTGGTCTTCACTTTTCCCATACCTATTTTATTCGCTATTGCCCTGAATGAAGTCGGTAACCAAAAAGTTAAGAGAGTTGTGCAAACTGTAAGCTATTTGCCGCACTTTATATCTTGGGTTGTTGTTTATGGTATGATCTTTTCATTCTTCAACCAGCAAAACGGCCTTATTAATCAACTTTTAGTTAAAATGGGGCTTATTAGTGATTCACTATTATTTTTAGCAGAAGCGGAGTACTTTCTGCCATTAGTTATTTTAAGTGATATTTGGAAAGGCATGGGGTGGTGGGCTATTATATTTTTAGCTGCGATTTCCAGCGTAGACCCATGTCTATATGAAGCAGCAATAGTTGATGGGGCAGGAAGGATACGCAGAATATGGAACATTACTCTGCCCAGCATCAAAGGAACAATCATTATTGTACTGATACTGAGCCTGGGGAATTTATTGGGCGGCGGCTTGGGCGGCTCAAATTTCGATCAAGCTTATCTTATAGGTAATAAAGCAAACTTCCGTGCATCAGAAATACTGCAGACATATACATTGCGCATGGGATTGGCACAGGGGCGTTTTGCATATGCAGCAGCAATAGGATTGTTACAATCGGTTATATCCGTTATTTTGATTTACAGCAGCAACTTTTTCGCTAGAAAAATAACAGGAGAGGGATTATAATCACCATGGCAAAACTCAGTTATACATAGAAGAAACACGGCAGCTATTAAAAATATATAAAAATTAACATTTGGAAAGATAGGCTTTTTGTTTGTATGAGGAGTGAAGAGAATGAAAATCCGCAGCAAAGAGGATGTTTTTATAGAATTAATTGTTTCCATAATTCTATTGGTTGTATTTATAATTACGGTTTATCCTTTTTTCTATGCATTGATAATATCCTTTAATAATGGGATTGATGCAATAAGGGGAGGTATATTTCTGTGGCCAAGAGATTTTACCACAGAAAATTATAAAGCGGTATTTTCCAGTTTGAGGTTATTAAGTGCTTTTTTTGTTTCGGTGCTTAGAACTGTTATTGGCACCGTAACCAGCGTAATATTTACCGGAATAGTGTCATATAGCTTATCACATAAGGAATTGCTTTTTAGGAAGACATACATGAATCTAATAATTTTTGCGATGTTTTTTTCCGGCGGTTTGATACCGACCTTTATTCTGTTTAAGAATCTGCATTTGTTGAATAGCTTCTGGGTGTATATCATACCATATCAGTTTAGTGTATTCAACGCAATTATTATGATTTCTTTCTTCCGGGAGATACCTGATGCTATAAAAGAGTCTGTCAGAATTGACGGTGCTAATGAGCTGACTATATTCTTCAGAATTATCGTACCTATTTCTACTCCGGTATTTGCTACTATAGCACTGTTCAACGGCGTTTTTCATTGGAACAGCTGGTTTGATTCGGCTTTCTTTGTGACTGATAATAAGCTGAAAACACTTTCATTTATGCTTATGGATTTAATAAAACAGGCGGACATGACCCGTGTTATGGCAGCGACAGTTTCCGACTACCAGAGGCTGGATATGCAGGGGTCTACCACGTACACGGCGGAGACTATACGTATGGCTACAATGATGGTGGTTACAATACCAATTATTTGTATATATCCATTTTTGCAAAAATACTTTATAAAAGGCATAATGCTTGGGTCTGTAAAGGGATAATTTATAGTGCAATTTGTATGACGGCCGGACGGTAAGGAGGGTAAGATAATGTCAGATAGGATTGAAAATATCTATATAATAACGGATTATGAAAATGAAACATTAGCATATGCTGTCAGTGAATTGAAATCATTATTAACATCCTGCGAAAATATACGTTGTATTGACAGTGTGGATGAAAACGACAGGGTGTGGGTTTTCAATATAGCTTCGGACAGCAGCATGGCTTTAAATAGTTTTTCTGCTTATGCCGACAGCATAGGAGCACAAAAGAATTGAGCTATTATTATACAATGCCCCGTAGTTATCCGGAAAATAAAAGCAAAAAGCCTTGGACAGGAGGTTGAATTCAATTTGTCGGCCGGTGCTGACGAGCCTCCGCCTCCTGCAATAATATGAAGGCGATATTTTAGGTTAAAGGTTGACAATTTTTGTAGATATGTATATATTGTTAGTATGACATCATACAAAAATGACACGGGAGGGAATAAGAGTGAAGCCTTTGGAAAAAATGTCAAGAACAGAAAAAGTATTAGTCAGCCTTAAGGAATATATTACATCCGGACAGTTTTCTGTGGGGGATAAGTTTTCTACGGAGAATGAAATAGGTGGTATGCTGAATGTAGGAAGGTCTACAGTCAGGGAAGCATATAGAATACTTCAAGCTTTAGGCTACCTGGAGGTTAAGCCCGGAAGAGGGGCTTTTGTGGCGAAGATTAATGAAGAAGATAAGGAAACTGTTGTGGAGTGGTTTACAGAGCATGGTGTGGAAATAATGGATTTCATAGATGTCAGAATGGCAATTGAACCGTTAGCCGTCAAACTGCTTATAGAAAGAGCCGATGGAAAAGATATTGACAAATTGGAGATGATACACGAGGAGTTTAAGCATACTATCAATTCGGGAGATAGTATCAAACTGTCTTTCCTTGACCAGTCTTTTCATAACACAATAGTTGAAGCCACAAACAACAAATTGCTGATAAGCATAAACCAGAAAATCTCAGATGCTTTTATAGAGTATAGAAATAAAGCTTTTTCTGTCCGGGAAAATGTGATTCATGCACTTAAACCTCATGAGGATATACTGAATTCAATAAAAAGCAGAGATGCACAAACAGCACAGAAAAGCATGATTAAGCATCTTGAAATATCTCTGGAGGATATTAGAGGAGTAATAGACAATAAAGAGTGAGTACGGCACAGTCTGCCTGGTTTCGGAAGCAAAGAAATATTAAGTCTCAATCGGATATATCCTCAAATGCGCTGAAGGTATCCATAGGAACTACACAAAATATATAAGAGAGGACGTCATATATGGTGCGAATACCGTATGACATAAAGGAACTGGTTCTGGAAAATACTGCAGGAATAGATGTAATGACGCCTGGAGTCCTTGCCTTAAACAAGATTGGCAGTGTCGGCTTACAAAGGGAAATAATAAGGAAAGCTCTCGGCAGTCCGCTCGAACGGCCTTCCCTGCAGGGATGGATAAGAAAAGGGGATGGTGTTGTTATCATTGTTCCCGATATAACCAGAAGATGTGCATCTGAAGTATATTTGCCCATTGTTTCAGAGATACTTGAAAAAAAGGGTTTAAGTGGGGATAATGTTAAAATCATAATTGCTACCGGTAATCATAGAGGAAATACTGAGTGTGAGATAAAAAAAATAACTTCGGATATGATATACGGACAGTATGCTGTTTTTAACCACGAATCTGACAATGACCTGAAATATATGGGCAGGACGGCTTCCGGAAATGATATATATATAAACAGGATTGTAGCGGAAGCGGATAAAATTATTCTCACAGGAGCATGCTCATATCATACTTTTGCCGGTTTCAGCGGTGGACGGAAAGCTTTGCTCCCAGGTGTAAGCGGCAGGCAGACTATACTTTACAACCATAAGCTGATGATAGATGGTGAAAGGATTAATCCACTTACTTATACGGGTATACTTGATGGAAATCCTGTTCATAAGGATATGACGGATGCAATGGGAGTAATCGGTACAGAACGTATATTCATGCTGAATACCATAAGCAATGTATATGGAGAGACGGTAGCTGCTCGCTCAGGTTCGCCTGTCACAGCGTTTTATAGTGCATGTGACTATATAAAAAGCACATTTCCCGCTTCAGCAAATAAAAAATATGACATTGTAATTTGCGGGTGCGGAGGATTTCCATACGATATTTCATTCTATCAATCATTCCGGGGCGTGTGTACAGGAGCAGGAATTTTAAAGAATAACGGTGTACTTATCCTCATAGCCGGCCTGGCAGAAGGTTTTGGCGAGGATAAAGACAAGTTTGTGTACTGGTACTCGAAGGACACAAAAAGTATTATTAAGGCCTTAAAGAAAGATTTTGATGTAGTGGGCAGAAATGCCTATGACACTAATGGATTGACAGAAAAAGGGTGCAAATTTTATCTTGTTTCCGATGATGCGGAAGAAATTGCAAAAACCTCGGGAGCGCATATCATTCCCTCTTCAGGATTTAATACTGCAGTTAGTAAAATAATTGAAGATTATAAAATTAAGGTAGCTAATCCGGATATATGTGTCATACCATATGGGAATGTGCCTGTATTTTTACAATAAAATCTTTTATAAAAAGGAAGTGAACGGGATGTATTTTATTAATGGCAGAATACAGAGAATATTAAGTGATATTGAAGAACTGTTATATCCTGAAAGGATGAAGCTGGAAGGAATTGAAATCAGGTATGGAGAGATAGGAAAGGACACGCCTGTAACTGCGATAACCGATAACTGGAAGACATATAAAGCAGGTTCACCCTGGAGTGTTCATGGAGGAAGGCAATATGCGTTATTCAGGCTGAAAGTAGTTATTCCTGATTACTTTCACGGGAAGAAGACAGTTTTAAGGGTTGAAACAAATAAGGACGGGTGGAATGCTTTAAACCCTCAGATGCTTGTTTATGTTGACGGAGCCGAGTACCAGGGTTTAGACACAAACCACCGGGAAGTCCTTATTTCACATAAGGCTTCTAAAGGTAAGAGCTATGAAATTGTTATATATGCCTTCAGCGGATTAAAAAGAAATTACAAAAAGTCCCCTGACACTGATGAAGTTAAGTTTTATTCGGAATTAAGGACACTGGACGGCAGGATTGAACAGTACTATTATAATCTCAAAGCGCCCCTTGAGCTCGCAGCCCAATTACCTGAAAAAAGCGTTGAAAGGATAAAGCTGTTTAATTTTCTGAATGAGTCAGTAAATATGCTTGACTTGAGAGCTCCGTATTCCCATGGTTTTTATGAAAGTATAGGTGCTGCAAACAGTATTCTCAATGAAAAGCTTTACGGCAAGGAATATGAAAAGGATGCCCTGGTGTCATGTGTAGGCCACACACATATAGACATAGCATGGCTTTGGACATACTCCCATACCCGTGATAAAGTGGTGAGAAGCTTTTCCACGGTTCTGAAGTTAATGGAGGAGTATCCTGAATATATGTTTATGTCCAGCCAGCCACAATTATATGAATATATTAAGAAGAACCATCCTGATGTATTCAAGCGAATAAAACAAAAAGTGCGGGAAGGCCTATGGGAGGCTGAAGGAGGCATGTGGGTGGAAGCGGATGTAAATGTTACTTCCGGAGAATCTCTTGTTCGTCAGTTTTTGATTGGCAGGAGATTTTTTAAAAGGGAATTCGGAGTGACAAGCCGGATATTATGGCTGCCTGATGTATTCGGATATAGTGCCGCCCTTCCGCAAATTATGAAAAAGTCCGGAATAGATTATTTTATGACAGCAAAGCTTGCCAATAATGAAATCAATGAATTTCCATACCATACATTCACCTGGAGGGGAATCGATGGGTCTGAAGTACTCTCTCACCTGGTATTATACTGTCCTCACGGATACAATGGACAGCCGGATAAAGGAGATGTTCTGGAGTCGTGGGAAAATTATAAACAGAAGGAAATCAATACCGATGTAATGTTGCTGTACGGCTATGGAGATGGTGGCGGAGGGCCTTCAAAGGAGATGCTTGAGACATTGAGAAGATATGAGTTAGGCATTGCCGGAGCACCCGGGGTAAGAAAGGTCAAAGCTTATGATTTCTTTAAGGAGCTTGAAAAACGTGTGAAGAATGACAGAAGGCTGCCGGCATGGGTAGGCGAATTATATTATGAACTGCACAGAGGCACATATACTTCAATGGCAAGGAACAAAAAGCTTAACCGTAAGGCAGAATTTCTTTATACCACGGCAGAATGGATGGCGTCGCTTAATTGGTGCCTGTTTGGTTCGGAATATCCCAGGGATTCATTAAATGAAGGATGGAAAGGAATTCTGCTAAACCAGTTTCACGATGTGCTTCCTGGAACCTCAATTAAAGAGGTGTATGAAGATACGGATAAAATTTATGATGAAATCTTCAGTACAGGTGAGAGCATACTTAAACAGGGAAAGAAGGCCATTGCCGGTTCTGTCGGCACAGGAGGGGATGCCTTAATTGTATTTAATCCTCTGTCGTGGTATAGGGACGGCATAGTCGAGTTTGAATATACCGGCAGGGAAAAATATATATGTCTTCAAGGGAATGATGGATACATAAGACCATGCCAGAAGACAGGTGAGGGAAAGTTTGCAGCGTATGTCACCGGAATTGCACCGAAAGGATACACCGTATTTTCTGTAAAGAGAGCCAGTGGCGAAGAACCCTGCAGCAATCTTGCAGTAAAATATAATAAATTATTCAATTGTTTTTATGAGATAGATTTGAATGAAAAGGGAAAATTTGTACGAGTTACTGATAAATCCACACAGCGGAATATCCTTAAGGATGGAGAAAGAGGCAACGTCCTTCAGGCGTTTGAAGACAAGCCGAGAACTGAGGATAACTGGAACCTTGATATGTTCTACTCTGAAAAAATGTGGGAGGTTGGAGATGTTGAGTCAATAAAGGTTGTATGCGAAGGACCTGTTTATGGAGCCTTGAGGATAAAAAGGCGCTTCCTTGATTCAATGCTCACACAGGATATTATAATTTATAATGACGTACCGAGAATTGATTTTAAGACTGTTATTGACTGGAAAGAGAAAGATATAGTTCTGAAAACCATGTTTCCTCTGGATATCAACTCTGACAGGGCTACATATGAGATACAATACGGCCATCTGGAGCGCAGCACCCACCGGAATACCTCATGGGATATAGCCAAATTTGAAGTTTGCGGTCACAAATGGGCGGATGTATCCGAAAATAACTATGGTGTATCCTTGCTAAATGACTGTAAATACGGATATGATATCAAAGATTCAAATTTAAGACTTACACTGCTGAGGTGCGGTACAAGGCCCAACCCCGATGCAGACAAGGAAATTCACCGGTTTACCTACTCTCTTTATCCTCATGGGGGAAGATGGCATGACGCATGTACTGTTCAGATGGCGTATGACCTTAATTTGCCGCTTGATGGGATGTTTATTGAAGGGGAGCAAGAGGGAGAATTACCGGGAACTTTTTCAATGCTGCAAATAGATGCGGAGAATGTTGTCGTGGAGGTTGTCAAAATGGCGGAGGATTCGGATGAGTTGATTGTAAGAATGTATGAAGCATACAATACAAGAGGACCGGTAAAGGTTAAGGTATTCAGGAATATTGAAAAAATAGAGGAATGTAATCTTATGGAAGAGGATATTACAGATGAACATAATACATTATATAAAAAAGGAGATACTTTCAGTTTTTATATAAAGCCTTTTGAGATTAAAAGCTTTAAAGTAAAGCTGGAGCAAGCTGGGAGGTAGAAAATATGGGACAGATTGATATTAAAGGGATTATACCGCCTGTTGTAACTCCTTTTGATGACGGCGAAGAAATTAATGAGAAGTTGCTGGCTGAAGAAATACAGCTTTTAAGCAGCGTGGGAGTGGATGGTTTTGCCTTTGGCGGGAGCACAGGTGAAGGAGCGGTTTTGTCGGACGATGAGCTGGCGAGAGGAATAAAGATAGTAAAGCGTGAAAATTACCGTGGTCTTCCGGTTATTTGCGGAGTTATCAGAAATTCTACCAGGGATGCAGTACGGACGGGGTTGGCTGTAAAAAATGCGGGGGCGGATGCTCTTATGGTTACTCCTACCCATTATTATGGGACTACAGATAAGGGCAACTACTGCTTTTATAAAGAAGTATCGGATGAGGTTGGTCTGCCGGTAATAGTATATAACGTTATTGCAAATAATCCTATTACACCGGAAGTTATGAGCAGGCTGAGCGAGCTGGATATGGTTATCGGTATAAAGCAAAGCTATGGAACCATGCACAGCTTGAATGACATGGTCCGGCTATGCGGAGACAAAACGAAGGTCTTCAGCGCTCAGGATGACCTTCTCTTCCTTTCGTATCTGCTTGGGACATGTGGAGCTATTTCGGCAGTACTTACAATATTTCCGCAGTTATGTGTGAAACAGTGGAAGGCTGTTAAGGAAAATGACCTTGAAACAGCTCGTGAAATACACAAGCGGATACTGCCTGTGTGGAAAATGGTAGAAGGACAGCATTTCCCAGGACAAATTAAAACTGTATTGAACCTGATGGGAAGAAAGGTTGGAAAGGCAAGGAGACCAATACTTGAGAAAACGCCCGAAGAAATAGAGGAAATAAAGGAAATATTACTGGATTTGGAGTTTATCAGATAATTATAGATATCCGGCTCTGCACTTGAATTTATCCAGTGATAAAATTGTCTTAAAGGCCAGGCGTTTTTATCAGCGGTTATTTTAAGGCTTAGTGTTGGTTATCTGCGGAAGTGAGGGGCTTAATTATGAAATGTGAAAAATTGCTTTTGGTACAGGATGGCAATACCAAGTGGAGGATTATTATCGGTGAAAAGCCGGATTTGCCGGAAATTCATGCCGCCGAAGAGCTGCAGGTAGCTATCCAGCAGGTGTCCGGAGCAGTATTGCCGGTTCTTCACGATGAGCGGGAAGCTTCTCCGTTCGAGATATTAATTGGGGAAAATAAACATTTTAATAAGGTGTTCAGAGGTAGAGGGATGTCTGTACCTGGCGGCGAAGGCTATATTATAGTGACTGAAGGAAATTATCTTGCCATTTGCGGAGGAAACCCGAGAGGTACATTATATGGTGTATATGATTTTATTGAGAATTATATGGGGTACAGGTGGTTCAGCTCCCGGGTTGCGCAGATACCAAAAAGAAACAGACTGGAAGTATGTGTTTCAAATCAAGAATATATTCCTCTGCTGGAATACAGAGAAGTGTTTTATTTTGAAGCCTTTGACGGGGACTGGTCTGCAAGGAACAGACTGAACGGAATGTTTCATAAACTGCGGAATGAACACGGAGGGAAGATAAAATATGCTGAGCCGTTTGTTCATACTTTTGATTATCTGCTTCCGGTAAAAGAATATTTTGATAAGCATCCCGAGTATTTTTCAGAGATAGGAGGAAAGCGTATAAGTGAGCATACGCAGCTCTGCCTGACAAACCCGGATGTTCTGGATATTTTGGTGCGTAAAGTAAAGGGCTGGATAAAAAATAATCCTGAAGCACGCATATTTTCAGTTTCGCAGAATGACTGCTATAATCCGTGTACCTGTGAGAACTGTAGAGAGCTATACGAGAAGGAAGGCAGCCATAGCGGGTCTTTTCTCAATTTTGTCAACAAGGTTGCTGAGCAAATTGAAGCGGAATATCCGGATAAGCTAATAGATACTCTTGCATACCAGTTTACAAGAAAGCCGCCGGGGACGATCCGGCCTAGAAAAAATGTGATAATAAGGCTTTGCAGTATTGAGTGCTGTTTTTCTCATCCCATGGAATCGTGTGATGTTAACAGGGAATTCGCTGATGATTTGAAAGCATGGTCAAAGGTTTGCGATAGGTTGTACATGTGGGATTATGTTACCAGCTTTGCGAACTATATCATGCCATTCCCCAATCTGGGCGTATTAAAGAGCAATATTAAATTTCTGATTAACAATAATGTCAGGGGCATTTTTGAGGAAGGCAATTACACGGACGGAGGCGGAGGAGAGTTTGCGGAGCTCAGGTCTTATTTGCTTGCAAAGCTGTTATGGAATCCTGACCTTGATACAAGGCTTATAATGAATGAATTTCTATTAGGTTATTACGGTATGGCCGCAGCGCCGATAAGAGAATATATAGATTTGCTGCAAAACAAAGTAGAAAAGGAAAACATTCATCTCAACATTTACGATCCACCTACAAGCCGTTTCCTCACGGAAGAAACTGTATCAAAGGCTGAAAGGTTGTTTGAACTGGCGATGCTGCTGGCTGACGACGATACAATCCTTGAAAGGGTTAAAAGAGCAGGACTGCCGGTTAAGTTTGCCAGACTTGCCCTGGGGAAAAAAGATACCTGCAGGTATAAAGAACTGGTAGAAGATTTTTTTAGAGAAGTGGATAGGTATAAAATTTCAGCGATACGGGAGCTGAAACCTCTGGATTATTCTAAATCAAAAATTCTTGATGGAGATTTTTCAGATGGCAGGAGGAGATTTTTCAAATAAAGGATGACTCGGTATGGAACACTATATGAGTGTAGATGGCGGAGGGACAAAAATAATTGCTCTGCTTTACAATGATAATTTAAAATTACTGGGTAAAGGAAGCGGCGGAGGAGTAAATCCGCGTTTTGAGAAGCGGGAGAATATAGAAAATAATATTGAAATGTGCATAAGAGATTGCTTTAACGGACTAAAAGCCGTATACATCAACCGTCTGTATGTTTCTATGGTAGGTTCAGCTGATGCTTTAAGGAGAAAGTTGAGTGCTTATGCAAAAGTGCAGGAGGTAATTGCCCTTAATGAAGGAGAGATAAGTCTGCCCGGGGCAATACAGAGCCGTAAAGGTGTTATTGCCCTTTCAGGTACCGGATCTGTAGTGTTCGCGCTGGATGGAGACGCATGTGACTGTTCAGGTGGATGGGGAAGCTTGATTGGAGATGAGGGAAGTGGTTTTTATATAGGGCGTAAAGGTATTGCGGCAGTGGTAAAGGAATATGAAGGGTGTGGCCCGGAAACCTTAATAACAAAACTGATTTATGATAAGTATAAAGTGCGATTTCTTAGAGAGATTATACCTATAGTCTATAATTCGGCTTCACCTCAGGCGACAATTGCGTCCATTTGCCCGCTTGTCACAAAAGCAGCAGCTTCAGGTGATAATATTGCGATTAATATAATGAACGACGCCGGGATTCAGATGGGTATGCAGGTTGAGGCACTGGTAAAAAAGAATGAGGCAATAAAGGAAAACGGGGTTACTATAGCAGGCGGAGCATGGAAGGGAAGCAGGTTGATGTTTGAAAGCTTTTGCGGGTATCTCACATCAGAAATACCGGATATAAAAATAAAAATGCCTCTATTTGAGCCGGTTGTGGGAGGAGTAGTTATTGAGCGTCTCAGAACACAGGACTTTATTGACAGCAAACAGATATGCCGTATGATGGAGGAATACAGCGATTACACCTACAAAACGCAATGGGAGGAAAAAGCCAATGAGATTGGGAAAAAAGTATTTTGATGAAATAAGAAAATTAATTGACGAGATCGAGGCAAAGCAGATGGAAAACATAGGGAAGGCTGCTGAAATGATTGCTGAAGCTATTGCATCAAAGAAGAATATTTTTGCATTCGGATGCAATCATGCGGGACTGATTACGCAGGACCTTTTCTATCGCACAGGGGGGCTGGCCATTATAAATCCTGTGACGATACCGGGAATGATACTTGATGCAAGACCGATAACATTGACAACCGGGATTGAGCGTTTAGGCGGATATGGCGCTATAATAGCTGAATCCTGCAAGCTGAATAATGGCGATATTTTAATTATGCACTCGGTATCGGGAAGAAACAGTGTTCCTGTAGACACAGCGATTGAAGCAAAGAAACGGGGTGCTAAGGTAATTGCGCTTACCAATAAAAAATATTCGATCGGAGTGTCCTCCAGGCACCCTTCAGGGAAGAGATTGTTTGAAGCAGCCGATTTGGTACTTGACAATTGCGGGTGTTATGGAGATTCAGCCCTTGATGTAAAAGGGATGAATCAAAAAATTGCTCCTACTTCCACAGTTTCCGGAGCTGCGATACTTACGGCTGTTACAGCTGAAGCGGTTGAACTGCTGACAGAAATGGGTATAACACCTCCGGTCTTTATAAGCTCCAATGTTGACGGCGGTGATGAGCATAACAAGAAAATCCTTTCAGAGTACAAGGATAATATTTTTTATATGTAAATGATAAAGGGAGGGTTCAAATTTGTATACGGAAATGTACTTTAAAGCGGTCGATGATTTATTAAACAAAATAAAGAACACACAGGCCGATGCTATAAAAAAAGCAGCATCAATAATTGCCGATTCAGTAATGGCAGGCGGCGCGGTCCACCTGCTTGACACCGGACATATTATCAACCATGAGTTGGTCGATAGAGCGGGGGGGCTTGCACTTTTCAAACGCCTGGACTACAGCTTCAATGTGGAGGATCCTGTAATTAAAAGGGAAAAAGAACCCTTTTCAATGGAGGGACTGGCAAAGTACATTCTTGGCTCGTCTAATGTTATTCGCGGCGACATTCTTATTATGGGATCGGTTTCCGGGAAAAGTGAATCCGTGGTGGACATTGCTCTTTGTGCAAAAGAACTTGGAGTAAAGCTTATAGCAGTAACTTCAATAGAGTATTCATCCGGCATTAAATCGGATCATTCTTCGGGTAAACGCTTATTCGAAGCGGCGGATGTAGTTATTGACAACTGTGCGCCTGTGGGTGATGCCATGCTAAATGTGGAAGAAATTGGCACGAAAATCTGTCCTGCATCAGGCCTTGCGTCTGCTTTCATAATGTGGACAATTACGTCTCAGCTGGTGGAGAACCTTATAGAGAAGGGATTGAAGCCTACGGTATTTAAAAGTGTGAATCTGCCCGGGGGAAGGCAATTATATGAAGCATCACTTAATGAGTACGGGAAAATGGGTTTCTAACTTAGCGTAGAAATCTTTGAAATGTGCGAAAAAGATATTTATTGAATGAATATCTTTTAAAAACCTTTTCTTGAAAAATAGAACTGACTGCAGTGAGATATAGCATTCGGGGTTAGTCTCTCTAAAAAGAGAAGAAATTTTACATGCAGGCAGTTTAAGGACAAATAAATAATACAGGGATGCAAGTATGAAGCCGTAAGAATATCTGTAATATGGGACTAGAAAACAAGGTAGCTTTGAATAGGTTTTCCCACACTTTGGGCAGATGTTTTATGAGGGAAAGCGTTATTAGGAATTGAAGTTCCTGAGCTTTCCCTTTCCTTATGTACAATTATTGCCAGATTATTTAATTTTGGCAGGCTATTAAAGTTAATTTTATTTTGAATATTTCATGAGATTTCAGATTTAAATATTTTGAATTATTACAATATTAATTCCATTACTGAAAAAATAATAGAGAGTATGGTAGAAGAAATAATTGTTTACCCCAATAGAAAACTTGATATAACAATAAATGGGAAAAAGTTTCCGGATGTGGCCGCTACTAGACTGTGTCAGACCACTAGTACCTTGCGTCATTTAAAATATTGGATTTGCGACGAGGATGATTTTTGCAAGACGAGGCGGAGGATTGAGGAATTCGGCACTTACTCGCTTGCATCTGTAAGATAGAGTAAAGACTTAATAAGTAAGTGCCGGATTCCGATTGACAACAACGAAGTATTGCGAAAATCAGACCGTTGCAAAACAATACTTTTAGATGACGCAAGGTACTAGTACAATCTTTCACCGGTTTCGGCTAAATAAAAGAAATGCTCATTTTTGTCCGTAAATTTGATTCTCCATACAGGGCTGTGGCTTTCTATTTTCATAATTTCACCTTCTTCATAAGAGCGGGGTGTCACATTTTTAAACCCAAAATCAATATTTTCTATTACCTTGCTGGTCAAACCATAATTATCAATATTGTTAATCAAAATAGAATGTACAGGTATAATTCCCATGGTTTTATCAGAAAAACCGTTTGCATTTAAATGCCTGAGATTCATAACTTCTATACCCTTTGTATTGAAACCGAACACAACATAATTATCAAATGCGGAAAACCCTTCATACATATAGACAAACCTGGCTTTTCCATTTTCGTTGCCGGAGCTGAACTCATCCAGAACAAAATCTTTAGAAGGAAGGCCCAATTTTAACATGAATTTTCTTAAATACTTTTCAACCTGTTTTTTATCCTTTACTTCAAGATAGTCGGAAGGGTTTTTATTGACATACTCCAATGTCATATCGGGCAAAAACTCCAATGTTTTACCATTTTGTTCCATGCGCTGGGACCCGTTTGTATTAGAGCCCATTAAAAAACTTGCTATTTTCTCCCTGTCAATACCTGTATCTTCAAACACCAGCATGGGAGTTTCCCTGTTATATGAAGGCATTACCATATTATCATCCAGGTATACATCTCTTTGATTGAGTATATCCACCGCATTTTTAAGAGTTTCTAACGAGATCTCCCCACTGTTTCTATTCAAAATAATATTTACCGTAAGGTATGTATTCAGTAATAAAAATACTATAATAAATATATTTTTTGCCCTTGACCAATCCATTAATTATTTTCCTCCGGCATTTCTATTGCATACGTGTCCCCGTATGTACTCAATATCCAGGCAGGCTCAGCACTGCCTTCTTTTTCATACATTACATACCCTTCCATTATATCCGTAACCATTATGCCGCTATCCTTTGTTTTTGCTAAATCATCTATCCTGTCAAATAATGACAATGCATGGCTTATATTATAGTTTTTAGATACTCCAAAAATGTCAGGCACAAGATTCCTGACAAAAAAACTGCATGCAACCACCCTATTTTTGTTGGCCTTTATTTCTATTGCGTTCTCGTAATTGGAAACGTTATTAAAATAAAAAGGATATTCGTCCAGCTTATAATTAAAAATGAATGAATAAGAGTATAAATTCTGTTTTACCTCACTTAGAAACAACTGTTCATTTTTTATCAGTTCATTTCTTATATTTGTAAGAAAGCCGTATGCATTTTTAAACGCTGAGCTTACGCTTCCCCTTTCATCTTCATAATACTTTCTGGTATATCTGTAATCTATCCGGCCCTCTTTAGGGTATATCCTGTAAATATTGCTCCTGTTTTGAAATACGATATAGCCGCCGGCCGAATGTGTAATATTATAGCTGTTCCTATCCGCCCCCAGTAATATTTCGGAAAGCAAAACAGTTTTTTCATTCTTGATCTGGTCAGGAATCATTGCCGATACAGGGGCATATATCCTGGCAGTATTGTTAATCTGGACAAGTACGTCGTTTTTAATGTAATTGTTTAAACGTACATCCATGAAAAGGCTGTAAGCCTCATTTGTTTCCTTTTTTTTCACAGCCGTATAGATCTTTTTATACCTGGAAGCTTTAAAATCTATATTAAAGGGTACTTCTGCTTTATAAAGCCCGCTCTTGCCAAGTACGTAAACCGTATTTAAACTGCCGGGAACAAGTGCAATCTTGTATATGCTGTCCATTTCAAAGTCTTCACTGATATTAAGAAACCACTTTACCAGTTCGGCTTGCAGCGGATTTTTAAACTCAAATATGTAGCACTCATTATCTAAGGCATTCTCCCATTCTCCAACTTCCATTCGCTCCAGATTATCTGAATAAGCCACTTCCTTAAGATAATACTGGGCTTCGTTCCAAAGGTCGTAAAAATGGTTGCTGCCGGTAGATAAAACAGGATATGCCTCATAATTCCCGTCATATATCAAGATGCGAAAAGGTGTAAAAAAAGCTTTTCTCATCTCTTCGTCAATATCCTCCTGTTTTTTAGCAGAATTTGCCAGTAAAATCTGAATAAAATTAAAAGGAAGTCCGTGGCTTTCATAACCCCACAGAATTCCTACCTGTATAAGACTGGTGAGCACCAAAAAGATAAGTATGAATGTTTTGGTCCTCTCCAATATTCCTTTTTTCATACCATCCTCCATGGCTAAAAGCCTTTTTGCTAATCTTCCATACCTTCGCTCAGTTTTTCATTTACTCTTAGAAAATAGTCATGGGTGTTCAATCTATTGAGTATCTGTAATTTCACAGACTCATTAAGAGAAATAATGGTAAAATACTTAACCTGGAAAGAATTGCTTTCAACCAATTCTTCATAGAGTTCATCATATGTCCCGTACATATCTTCGGAAAAAGCATCCTCAACATATGCAATAACCTTAAAATCGTTTACTCCGTCCTTAAGGGCCAGTTCCTGTGTAAAGAAGCCTTTTTCACTTGTTGTTATGCCTCTGCCGTCTTCCTGGAATTTCATTTCCTCATAGGCTTTTGCTTTATCATTATATACTGCGATTGTAACTTTGATATCCTGATTATGTAATTGCCCGCAAAGCAAATATTTCTTTCTCAATACAGTCTGTTCCTTTGATAAATCCTCAGGCTTTGTTATAGTGAAAAACATGTCTTCTGCCTGTGTTTCTATAATTTGTTTATCTGAAATAATTTTGTCAAGAATTTCTTCCCCGCTAAACTTCCCGTCATCGGTAAAAACCGTTTCCGCACTTGACGCAGGAGAAACAAAATTAACAGGCGCGCCGCTCCTGCCCGAATAGCGTATAACATCGTCTGTTAACAATCCTGATACTACAGAAAAATATCCTGCCGTCATAACTAGCACAATAAAAACTGCTGCTGTTTTCTTCATAAACTGCACCTGAAACATAGCCTTCCCCTATTTTTATAAACTTATTATATCTATTATTTATTACAGAACAATTACACCCTATTTAAGATAGAATTACACCTATAACACCTGATTTACCGGTATTCTGACAATCACTTCCGTGCCCCTGTCAACCTGGCTGTTTATGCTGATATTACCCTGGTGGGCTTCAACTATTTCCTGTGCAATGGAAAGCCCCAGGCCGGTTCCTCCAAGCTCCCTGGAACGTGCTTTGTCTACCCTGTAAAATCTTTCGTAAATTCTGGGCAGATCCTCTTCGGGAATACCTATACCATTATCTTTAACCTTCACATAGACCTCATTATATGATTTTCCCGTGTAGATGGTAATCTCTCCGTCTTCGGGCGTATACTTGATAGCATTGCTTATAATATTTAAAATTACCTGCTCCAATCTATCCCGGTCACCGACTATTCCCGGAATTTCTCCTATTGCATAGCTTTTAAGGCTTTGCTTTTTAACATCGGCCTCTATTTTAAGCCTCTCCGTACATTTTTTTACCAGTTCCAAAAAGGACATTTGCTTCATATTCCATTTCATCTGGTGGTTATCAAGCCTGGACAGCTGCAGAAGGTCCCTTACAAGCCTTGTCATCCTGTCTGCTTCCGCATTTATTACTTCAAGAAATCTTTCAGATATTTCCCTATTCTCAAGAGCCCCGTCCAAAAGCGCCTCCGAATAGCTCTTCACCGATGTAAGAGGTGTTCTAAGCTCATGTGAAACATTTGCAACAAATTCCCTTCTCATCAAATCCAGCTTCTGCTGCTCCGTAATATCCTGCAAAACCGCAATAATACCTTCCCTTTTTTTGTTTTCATCCGTAAATACGGCAAAATACATCTTTAAAAACCTGCTGCCAACGGGCACATCCGCTTCCTTTGTGCTCAATATTTCCAGATAGGTAATCTCTTCAAGGGTAATATCCGTATTATACATTTTTGCAAACTCATTAAACCCCAAATCTATTTCATCAATACCCAGCATTTTTTTCGCGGCAGGATTGGCATGTATTACATCACCTTTCAGATTGAAGGCTATTACACCGTCGGTCATATAGTTAAGAATAGTTTCTATTTTACTTTTTTCACTTGAAACCTCAATAAGGGTTTCCTTTAAATTTCTTGCCATATGGTTAAAGGTTCTGGTAAGCTGTCCTATTTCATCTTCTGATTTAACATCCAGGGGTTTATCAAAATTACCTCCTGCTATGCTTTTTGCTTTATCGGTAATTCTTATAATGGGAAGCGTTATTGTTTTAGACAGCATATACCCCAATACAAGTGATACTATAATTGCAATTATAATGCTTGTCAATAATATATTGCTAAACTTTTCAGTTATTTTTCTCCAGCCTTCACTGTCATATCTGAAATACAGTATGAATCCGCCGTCACTTAATTCAACAGCCTTTGCATAGTCAAAATAGCTTTTGCTGCCTATTCTCAAAAGCCTTGCATCTTCGCCCACTTTCACCAAACCGGTCATTACATCAAGAAAATTACTGGATTGTAAAATTTCATTTTTTAAAAGCTCACTGCTTTCATTCCAAAGGCTGTCCGTTGAATCCACAAACTCAAAAACACTGTTGTTATATACGGTAAGGCTTTTAAAATTATCAATACCGAAATTGTAGATTGCAGCAGCCATAAAATCAGAAAGCTTTTCCTCACTGCTCGTATTGTCGGAAATAACCCTCTCTATGGTATCCTTAAAATCCTTATAATGTATTTCCTGTATTTGGTTGTTTAAATAAAGACCTATAGGTATTATCAAAAAAATAGTTATCATTATGAATATGCCTACAAGTCTCCATTGCAAACTTTTCAACATGTTAAACCCTCAAATTTATTAATTTGCGGCATTTATACTCACGTTCGTCATTAATCTTCACACTTCTCCGTTAAAATAATATCCCACACCTCTTTTAGTGAGTATATAGCGAGCATTTGCAGGCTCTATTTCCAGCTTTTCCCTAACTCTTCTGACCGTTACATCCACTGTTCTCACATCACCGTAGTACTCATAGCCCCATACCTTTTCAAGCAGGCTCTCCCTTGAAAAAATCTGCCCTTTATGCATGGCCAAAAACCTTACAAGCTCAAACTCTCTCAATGTAAGTTCTATTACCTCGTCTTTGCGTTTGACTTCATACCTGTCCATATCAATGGCCAGGTCTCCGCACTTAAGGACGCTGCCATTCCTGGCTGCATTTTCATTCATGGTAAGCCTTCTCAAGTTTGATTTGATACGGGCAATAAGCTCCCTTTGGCTAAAAGGCTTTGTAATGTAATCATCAGCTCCCAGCTCAAGACCCAGGACCTTGTCAACTTCCTCTTCCTTTGCCGTAAGCATTACTATGGGAACCTGTGATGATTCTCTTATCTTCCGGCAAACTGTAAATCCGTCCATTTTCGGAAGCATGAGGTCAAGAAGCACCAGGTCAGGCTTTTCATTCAAGGCCATATTAAGGCCGCTTTCTCCGTCCATTGCTTCCAAAGTCATATAACCTTCTTTTTTGAGATTGAACTTAAGTATGTCAACTATATTCCTCTCATCCTCAACAATTAAAATTTTCTGATTCAAAAAAACACCCCCAAAGTGTTTGTTCTCTAATTCCGTCACAAATTCATAACAGTATCCTGTGGCATATTTTACCACATTACTTTCCTATCGTCAAACCTCTGTATACCGTATTGTTTAATCTCTACATCACTGTAATATTAAAAAAACTGCCCCAATTTGCAAGCATGGACCAATGAGATGTATTACTAACCATTATATCATTTTTAAGACAAAATTGAATAACAATTTAAACCATTTTTAAAATGTCAGATGTAAAGGGATCGCCTGTTATGACACATTTTGTTAAATGTGTCATAACAGCCGTCCCCTTTACATTACCATTGCTTAAAGTTCTGTTTTTAAAGCTTTTGCCTTGTTGGTTTTTTCCCAGGACAAATCCAGGTCGGTTCTGCCAAAATGTCCATAAGCGGCCGTCTGTCTGTAAATCGGTTTTCTAAGGTCAAGGTCCCTTATGATCGCAGCAGGTCTTAAATCAAAATGCTTATTGATAAGCTTTACTATTTTATCTTCCGGTATGACTCCTGTTCCAAATGTGTCAACCAGAAGGGACACAGGCTTTGCCACACCGATAGCGTATGCAAGCTCTACTTCACACTTTTTCGCCAGGCCGGCTGCAACAACATTTTTTGCCACATATCTTGACGCATAAGTTGCAGAACGGTCTACCTTGGTTGGGTCCTTGCCGGAAAATGCCCCTCCTCCATGGCGTGCATATCCTCCGTAAGTGTCTACAATTATTTTTCTCCCGGTGAGGCCCGAATCCCCCTGGGGGCCGCCGATAACGAATCTTCCCGTGGGATTGATATAGTATTTGGTATTTTTGTCCAGCAGCTCAAGGGGGATTGAACTCTTAATAACATATTCAATAATATCCTCCCTGATTTTCCGATGGTCAGCATCAGCACTGTGCTGGGTTGAAATTACGACCGCATCCACTCTTTTCGGTATATCATTTTCGTATTCTACAGTAACCTGTGATTTTCCGTCAGGTCTCAAATACTTAAGAGTCCCGTCTTTACGAACCTCCGACAGTTTCCTCGTCAGCCTGTGGGCAAGTGCTATAGGCATGGGCATTAACTCAGGAGTCTCGTCACAGGCATATCCAAACATCATACCCTGGTCACCTGCTCCCGTTGCCTCTATCTCCCTGTCGGACATTTCACCTTCTTTTGCTTCAAGGGCCTTGTCAACCCCCAGGGCAATATCAACCGACTGCTCGTCAATGGATGTAAGTATAGAGCAGGTTTCACAGTCAAAGCCATATTTTGCCCTGTCATATCCTATATCCTTGATAGTTTTTCTGACTACCTTCGGAATATCAACATAGCATTTTGTTGTTATTTCGCCCATAACAAGTACCAACCCTGTTGTAACCGCAGTTTCACATGCCACACGTGCCTGCGGGTCTTCTTTAATGATTACATCCAAAATGGCGTCTGAAATCTGGTCACACATTTTATCAGGGTGCCCTTCCGTTACTGATTCTGAAGTAAAAAGTTTTTTGGCCATACATAATTCTCCTCTCACAAATATATTAGTTGTTTTTGGGGTATATTCAAATATTACGTAAACCCCCGGGAGATTTTGAAGCTATAAAAAAAACTCTTCTATCTTTCGAAGAAGAGTTCTAAACTAACCGCAAACTCCCCATCTTGCAGGATTACACCTGCAGGAATTGGCACCTTTGCATTTTATATGCCGGTTGCCGGGTTTCATCGGGCCCTTCCCTCCACCTCTCTTGATAAGGGTTGTGTATTAGGAATTTGCTATATGGAACGTCTTTAATTATTGCTGCATGAATATGACATTACATATATGTACACCTTAAGCAGTTCCTAATACTATAGCGAAAATAACCTTTATAAAGCTTAATTATAAAACAATCAACGCGTCTTTCAACTGCTGCCTTACAAAATAAAATTTGTCGCTGTAGTACAAACACAATCAACAATATAACATAGAGGAAAACATACGTCAACAAAAATTTTCCTTTTATACTGTTACCATATATAATTTTATGTTACCACTAAGTTATATGTGAATAACAAAAATGCGACAGGACAAATTTTACCCTGAAAATTTGAACCGCATCAGTTTCAAATAAAAAGCAAAATGCTTTAACTTACGCACTCTTACTATCTAAGCATTGGCAAATACTTCTTCAAACTCATGCCCTTCAAGTCTTTCCTTTTCTAAAAGTGCCTTGGCAACACCGTGCAGCTTATTCAAGTTTTCCTTTAATACCTCGCTTACCTTATCATAAGCCGAATCAATCAGTTCTCTTATTTCTCTGTCTATTTCGGCCGCCATTTCTTCACTGTAATTTCTATGCTGGGTAAAATCCCTGCCCAGGAAAACTTCATCATTTTCATCACCAAATATGAGATTTCCTATCTTGTCACTCATACCATATTTAGTAACCATGTTTCTTGCAACCTTATTTGCATTCTTAAGGTCCCCGTATGCTCCCGTACTAACTTCGCCTAATACAACAGCTTCCGCAGCCTTGCCTCCCAGGGCAACATAAATGTTCTCCATAAGCTGTGATTTTGTCCTGTAAGCTTTTTCTTCCTCCGGCCTGAAGGACGTATATCCTCCCGCCATCCCTGCAGGAATAATAGATACCCTGTCAACCTTGTCCGTGGTGGAAAGAATCTTAGCTGCAATTGCATGGCCCGCTTCATGGTAAGCCGTTACCTTTTTATCCTTTTCACTCATGATCTTGCTTTTCTTTTCAGGCCCCATCATCACTTTAAATATGGCTTCCTTAATGTCTACCATATCAATCTCCTTCTTATCCCTTCTTGCGGCAAGAAGAGCAGCCTCATTAAGAAGGTTCTCAAGGTCCGCTCCGGTAAATCCCGGAGATATTTTTGCTATATGGTCAAGCTTTACTTTTTCAGATAATGGCTTACCTCTTGAATGAACCTTGAGGATTTCCTCGCGCCCCTTTATATCGGGAAGTCCCACAACAACACGCCTGTCAAACCTTCCAGGTCTTAAAAGGGCAGGATCAAGAATATCGGGTCTATTTGTTGCGGCAAGTATAATTACTCCTTCGTTGACACCAAATCCGTCCATTTCAACAAGCAGCTGGTTGAGTGTCTGCTCTCTTTCGTCATGGCCCCCACCGAGGCCTGCTCCCCTGTGCCTTCCCACTGCGTCTATCTCGTCTATAAAAACTATACATGGCGCACTTTTCTTAGCCTGTTCAAACAAATCCCTAACACGGGAAGCACCTACACCTACAAACATTTCAACAAAATCAGAACCGCTTATACTGAAAAAGGGTACTCCCGCTTCACCTGACACAGCTTTTGCCAGCAGCGTTTTTCCCGTTCCGGGAGGTCCTACAAGAAGCACTCCCTTTGGTATTCTTGCGCCCAGCTCTATAAACTTTTTGGGCTGTTTCAAAAACTCAACAATTTCCTCAAGCTCTTCCTTCTCTTCATCCGCACCGGCAACATCCGCAAAGGTCACCTTTTTTTTATCATCCGTATTAAGCTTTGCCCTGCTTTTACCAAATGACATCACCCTGTTACCTCCGCCGCCCTGGGACTGCTGGAGAAAAAACACCCAAAACAGGATAAATATTACCACAAGGCCAACTGTGGGCAAAATAGCAACCCACCACGGTGCCGACCTCTCAGGTTTTGGATCAAGTATAATTTCACCTTTCTCTATGTAATTGTGAATTTTAACTATAAAGGTATTCATATCGGGAATGAATAATACATTCTTGTTAGCAGACCCTTTAAGTATAACTGTGGCTTGGTTTCCCTCAAGCGTTATCCTGTCTACATTACCGGCAATAATCTGCTGCATAAGGTTAGTATAATCCATTGGCTGCGGCTTTTCTCCACCCTGGTACATAATCAGTATGAAAAGGATTATCACGAAAAGCACAATATAAAAGCTTAATCCTTTAAAATATTTCAAATAACTCCCTCCTGTTCACCTGGCTAACGGGAACAGCATATAAAAAATATGCCTCTTTAAACCATATAATATTCGCTCATTGTTATAATATTAGCATAATAACCTGTAAAACACAATAAATCAATATATTTAAATTGTTTACGGATATCTGGTGTTATTCAGGGTTTTTGGGTATAAAATCCAGGCTTTAAAGTGCATAAATCCTTAAGATTCCTGTATTTGCCTGCATAATCCAGTCCATAACCTACTACAAATTCATCCGGAATTTCAATTCCAACATATTCCAGCTCCATATCTACCAGCCTTCTTGCAGGTTTGTCAAAAATAGTACAAACACTTACACTGGCAGGGTCTCTTGTAAAAAGCAAATCCTTTAAGTGCTTTAATGTAAGTCCGGTATCTATCAAATCTTCTACAATCAATACATGCCTGCCTTCAATACTCTCATCCAGATCTTTTAAAATCTTTACTTTTCCCGAAGATTTAGTGCCGCTTCCATAGCTTGAAACAAGCATAAAATCCACATCTACGGTCATATCTATTTCCCGCATCAAATCACTTAGAAAAACCACTCCGCCTTTAAGCACACAAATAAGGAGCAAATCCTTATCCCTGTAATCCATACTTATTTCGTCAGCCAGTTCTTTTACCCTTGCCTTAATTGTATCTCTATATACTATTACCCTTTCTATCGAATCTTCTAACATTTCTACCCCCTGTATGCCGCCCGCTGTTAGTTTTTTATTACTTTTATATTTGTGTCAACCGTATTTTCACATTCCATCTTTAATATATGTTTAGTATTTTCAGTTACTTTAAATTTATCACTTGTTTTAAATCCCATTATCCAAATTATTTCATTGCCTGCTGCCGCTAAAACCAGCTTGTCTCTTTCTTCTCTGGGAATTTTATCGTCTATAAGCATTTTTTTTAATTTTTTAGTTCCATTTGACCCATAGGGTTTAAACACATCACCATTATTTCTATTCCTGATATTTATTACCCCTTCAAGCTTTTCATAATCAAAAAGCTGTATACTTGATTGTTGTGATGTTTTTAAGCATTCCCTTTTTGCATCTTCATATTTTATCACACTTGCACTGATTTTAACATTTAATTCTTCAATAAATGTGGTTCCCGGTATACTTAATTTCCTGCAAATATATGTTTTTCTTTTTTCATCCCCACCAGTAAATCTCAGAACGTTATACGAAATAAGGGCGCTGACGTTACAGGGCAAATTAATTCTTTTACCTGTTTTTAATGCTTTAGCCAAATCCAGCACATTTTCGGTATGCCTGTTTTCAAAATTTTTTAAATTACCTCTTATTTTTGAATAGGCCAGCCTTACAATTCTTTTTTTAATTGCAGGGTGTAAATCTTTGAATTTCATAATATCAATATCAATAACACCGGTACTTTCCTTTATCAGGACCTTTTCATATGCATCCAGCGCAGCCTTATGCATAAAGGCACTGTCTTCTTTTACCAGCTTTGCCATCCTGGTGATATTCCTCACCGGATCAATACCGGTAATCTCAGTAATTTGCGGCATTAATGCGAGCCTTATCCTATTTCTCGTAAAATCAAGCTTTAAATTGCTGCTGTCTATTACATATTCAACACTATTATCAATACAATATTGTTCTATTTCATTCCTATTTATTTCAAGCAGCGGTCTTATGATATTCCCTCTGCCAGATTCCATTCCCCTAAGGCCTTCCGGTCCCGTGCCCCTGAATATATTCATTAAAATTGTTTCTGCCTGGTCGTTCATATTATGTGCTACTGCTATATAATGGCCTCTTGAATTTTCCAGGGCTTTCTCCAGGTAATAATAGCGGACTTCTCTCCCTGCTTCTTCCAGGCTGATTCGTTTGGTTTTTGAATACACTCCTACATCCTGTTTAAAAACATGCACAGGAATTTTCAATTCACTGCAGGCTTTTTCAATCAATTTCTGATCCCTATCCGATTCTTTGCCCCTTAGCATATGGTTTACATGCACTGCTTCCAGTTTAATTCCCAGTGGTCTTTCCAGGGAATTCAAAACATGGAGCAGGCACATTGAATCAGCACCCCCTGAAACTCCCACAATAAGCTTATTGCCGTTTCCTGCCTTGCAGTGCTCTTTAAGACAGTCTGCAGCTTTCATTAAAATATTTTGACTGTTTTGTGAAACCGGCTTTTTCCCTTTATCTTTACTTTTTGCTTCACCATTCATCATTCTTCACTCTTTACCCGTTTTCTCCCTTCATTTAAGTCATTTGCAGCCTTTAGCCATCATAGGAATCCTTGCTTAGATTGGCGAATTTTGTGTATTCTCCAAACCATCTCAATTCTATGGCACCGGTAGACCCGTTTCTGTGTTTTGCAATGATTACCTCTGCTATATTCTGTTTTTCGGTTTCGGGATTATAATAATCATCCCTGTATAAAAACATGACAATATCCGCGTCCTGCTCTATTGCACCTGATTCTCTTAAGTCACTTAACATGGGCCTGTGATCCGACCTTGCTTCCGGAGCCCTGCTCAGCTGGGACAGTGCAACAACAGGAATATTCAATTCCTTGGCCATAATCTTAAGGGACCTGGAAATTTCGGAAATTTCCTGCTGCCTGTTTTCAGACCTTCCCCTGCCCTGCATTAATTGTAAATAGTCTATTACAACAAGACCTATATTTTTTTCAAGCTTCAGTCTCCTGCACTTTGCTCTTATTTCCATAACAGATAATCCTGCGGTATCATCTATATAAATGTTGGCCTGGGACAAGGGTCCCAGTGCCTGTGCAATTTTGGTCCAATCTTCGTCGTCCAGCTTTCCCGTTCTCATTTTCTGGCTGTCTATCATTACTTCACTGGCAAGCATCCTGTTAACCAATTGGTCACGTGACATTTCAAGGTTGAAAATAGCTACAGGCACCCGGGCATGCAAAGCCGCATACTGTGCCATATTCAGCGCCAAAGCAGTCTTACCCATAGCAGGTCTTGCAGCAATAAGGATCAAATCCGAATCATGAAAACCTGAGGTTTTATAGTCCAGATCGGAAAAACCCGAAGGTACTCCGGTTATAATTCCTTTACTGTTATAAAGCTGTTCAAGCTTATCAAACGTTTCGAGAAGTACATCCTTTATATGGTGAAACCCCCGGCTGCTTCTCTCCTGGAGCACGTCAAAAATAGTCTTTTCCGCCCTGTCCATTATGTACGAAACCTCGTCATTGGCTTCATAGCCCATGTTAACTATGTCTGAGGCACCTTTTATCAATTTTCGGAGCATGGATTTTTCCCATACTATTGTTGCATAGTACTTTGCATTTGCAGTGGTGGGAACAGCCATTGCAATATCCGTAAGATATTCTATGCCACCGACGGCATCAAGAGCCTCAGACTGGCTTAAACGATCTGAAACAGTTACCAGGTCCGCAGGCTCTCCGATATCGAACAAATCAAGTATTGTTTCATATATGGTTTTGTGGCTTTCCTTATAAAAATCCTGCCCTTTGAGTACCTCCATAACAACCGGGATGACTTCCTTGTCAATAAGCATGGCTCCAAGTATTGACTGTTCGGCCTCCAGATTTTGCGGCGGTATCCTTCCCAGCAATTTGCCGGATATATCATTTTTATCAAAGATATTATCATTCATCCCGCATAAACTTCCTTTATTCCTCAATGACCTTAACGGATAAATTTGCATGCACTCCCTGATGCAGTCTTACTTCAACATCAGCCACTCCCAGGGTCTTTATCGGCTCGGAAATGCTTATTTTTTTCTTATCAACATTGACTCCCAAAGCTTTGTTCATTGCCTCTGCTATATCCATACTGGTAATTGAACCAAATAATTTGCCGTTTTCTCCTGCCTTGACTTTAATTGTTACAGTATTCCCTTCAATGCGGGCAGCCAGTTCCTTAGAGCCTTCCATTTCTTTTTGCTTTTTGGCCATTTCGGCATTCTTTTTTGACTTCATAATGTTTATATTTTTAGCATTTGCTTCTGCTGCCAGACCTCTTGGAATTAAATAGTTGCGTGCATACCCATTATTAACTTCCACCAAATCCTCTTTTTTACCAAGCTTTTCAACATCCTGTTTCAATATTACTTTCATGTATCATACCTCCTCTATATTTTCCTTAATATAATTTGCTATGGCAAGCTTGAGCTTTTCCCGGGCGCTTTCCATTGATTCGTTCACAAGCTGTGCCCCGGCCACAGTCATATGTCCTCCTCCTCCTAATTTCTCAAGTATGGCCTGAACATTCAGATTCCCAAAGGACCTTCCGCTTATTGAAATCTGATTTTCCAGGCTGCATAATACAAATGCAGTGGTAATATCTGAAAGAGAAAGCAATTCATCCGCCGCTTTTGCAGATATCAGCTGCTGGTTTTTTATGTTCTCCGGTACCGTGGAGACGGCTATTGAACCGTTTATGACCTCAACACCTTTGATAACCTCGGAAATACTGTTATATGTAGTGATGTCATTTTGGAAAAGATATTTGACCAAAGAGGTATCTACTCCCTTCCTTCTGAGGAAAGAAGCTGCCTCAAAGGTCCTTACTCCCGTTTTGAAGGTAAAATTTTTCGTGTCCATAACAATTCCCGCATAAAGCGCTTCTGCTTCTATAGGATGGAGCTTTAACTTATCATCAATATACTGGAGTATTTCAGTTACCAATTCGCATGTTGAAGAAGAATAAGCTTCCTGATATATAAGCACCGGGTCATGTATAAACTCGGCTCCCCTTCTATGGTGGTCAATGACGACAACCCTGCCGGCTCCTTCAAGCAGCTGGGGGCATTCGGTAAAGGAAGGCCTGTGGGTATCAACGACAATAACCAGTGTTTTTTCATCATTATTCAAGTCCATGGCTTCACTTTTTGTAATAAATACGTCCTCATATTCATATTCCTGTTTTATTTTTCTTATAAGCCTGTCTATACTGGCATTTGATTTGTTTAAAACAATGTGAGCCTTTTTATTACGGCACCGTGCAATGCTAAATACCCCCAGAGACGCTCCAAGCGAATCAATATCACCATTTTCATGACCCATAATGAGTACCTGGCCGGATTGGTCGATTAATTCCCTGAGTGCATAGGAAATTACCCTGGCTTTAACTCTTGTACGCTTTTCCAGCTCCCGGGTGCGCCCGCCGAAAAAGCTTAAATTCTCACCGTCTTTGACAACGACCTGGTCTCCTCCTCTTGCCAGGGCTATATCAATTGATGCGCCGGCAAAATTCAGGTTTTCAATCAGGCTATTCCCGTTTATGCCAAAACCTATGCTTAAAGTTACAGGTATCTTATTGCCCAGCTTAATTTCCTTTACTTCATCAAGTATTTCGAATTTCCTGTTTTTAATTTCCTTTAAATAGCGTATTTCAAAAATAATAAAATATTTATCCCTTTCAAACTTCTTGACTATGCCATCGGTAAATCCAAGCCAGTGCTTTATCATTTTTTCAATTTCTGCCAAAAGCTGGTGCGGACCGGTATTTTCAACGCTTGCCATTAATTCTTCATAATTATCTATTACAATCACTCCGGCTGCAACCCTTTCGTCGTCATACTTTTTCTTAAGTCTGACCTGCTCGGAAATGTCAATAAAATATAAAAGCAGAATATAGCTGCCCATACCGCTGCTTTCCGCTGTTTTTACGAAATTTCCAAGCATCCTGTAATGACGGTAGTTAATATCCACAATCCTTGAAATATTGTCTTCTTCGTCAAAAAGGTCGTCCGGCTTGAATTCCTCAATAATTGTATCTATTTTTTTATCAAAAAGCTTCTCATCTCCAAACACAATCCTTGACTGTGAGTTATACCAGACCACGGTACCATTTAATTCAACTACTATAAGCGGCAGCGGAAAATTCAGCATGGTATCTTTGGAAGCAGATTCAATATTAAAGGTTAGATTTTCAATGTAACTGGTTATTTCTTTCTGCCTTTTATAATTAGACCTGAAGCTGTGAAAAAAGAGAAAAACGAGCAGCAAAAAAGCCGGTACGCCATATCTGGCATCCAGTATTGCCACCAGTATTGCCAATGCCATTGCCGCCCAGAGATAATAGCTTGTCCCGGGCATGAATATTCTCAAGTTTTTCTTATTCTTTTTCATAACTAAATTCCCTTTATGTATTTGGATTATTTCCTTAAATTTCGTGATGAGTCGAGATGTTTGGACAATTCGGATAAATCACCATATTCCTTTTCTACTTCATGTGTTTCTAAAATACCCAGCCTTATTTTTTTTCTCATTTTAAGCTCAATGGAATTGTAACTTAATCCAAGCCTCCTGCCTAAAAGATAACATATTACTATAATATTAGACAAGGTTTCAGCAAGGCCTTCATGCACCTCATCTCTCACTCCATTGACAAGATGCTTGAAAAGACCTGCTACATCAGTCAGCAGCTCACTTTTTAACCATTCAATGATTCTAATATTTTTTGTAATGTCAATCTCTTTTCCAAACAGCCCCATCCCTATTCCTCCTAAACCTTATACTTAAAATCATATTTAATATTTCCGGAGGTTTATATTATATCATTAAAATCACACTTGTTTCCATTTCCCGGTTCTATATGAAACGACTTTAATTCCAAGCACTATGACGTTACATATAATCCTCAAAACGCGGGTACGATCCGAGCAGCTTTAAAAAAGAGGTTTTTCTTTTTACCATTGTCAACGCATCCCTTACATCTTCGTCCTCCATATGTCCTTGAATATCAACAAAAAAAATGTATTTGCCAAGCCCAAGCCTTGAAGGCCTGGACTCAATTCTGGTCATATTTATATCCCACAGGTTGAATATGTCCAAAACCCTGTAAAGGCTTCCCGGTTTATCCTCTGTTGAAAATACTATTGATGTTTTGTCATTTCCTGTCGGGGCAGCCGAATTTTTTGAAACTATTAAAAAGCGGGTTACACTCTCCTTTACATCCTGTATATCTTTTTCAACTGCTTCAAGGCCATATACTTTTGCAGCTGTCAAAGATGCTATAGCAGCATAGAAATTACCCTTTGCAGCTTCCTTTGCAGACGCAGAAGTACTGCTTAAAAGAACAATTTCAACACCGGGAAAATTTCTGGAAATATACTGCCTGCACTGTCCAACAGGCTGGGGATGGGAATAAATCCTTTTTATTTGCTCTTTTGAGGTTCCCTTTTTAACAAGTAAATTTTGACTGATATTTATTACTATTTCTTTCTTTATTTTTAGTTCGCCATCACCCGAAAGCATGTCAAGAGTGGCATTAACCGAACCCTCAAGTGAGCTTTCGACAGGTACTACCGCCTCATCAACAATCCCCTTCTCCACTCCATTTAAAATATCAGGAATTGAGTTGAAATCTACAGGTGTATATTCCTTATTAGCAGCATATTGCTCCAATGCTTCCTGGGAAAAAGTTCCCCTGGGACCCAAAAAACCAATTTTTATCATAATGCTCTCCATATATTAATTACTTTACAATAATGCATTAAGCTATTTCCCATAAGCTTTCGGCCCTTTGCATATTTTCCGGCACAGCTTATATAGTCCAAAAAAGCCTGCAGATATTATCCACAGGCTCTGCCAGTCAGTAATAACCCGGCTTATTCCGAAGTATACGGCAGTAATGCTACATGACGAGCTCTCTTTATAGCAATAGTAAGCTGCCTTTGATGCTTTGCACAATTACCCGAAATCCTCCTGGGTAATATTTTACCTCTTTCAGATATATATTTCTTAAGCTTGCCGGTTTCCTTGTAATCTATTGAATTAACTTTGTCAACACAGAAGTTGCATACTTTTCTTCTTGCTCTTCTCATCCTTCCGCCGCTCCTGTTATCGCGGCCGCCTTTTTCCTTTTTACCAGGCACTAAAAACGCCTCCTTTCACTAAAACGGTAAATCGTCATCTTCCTCAATAGGATAGAATCCTTCGGTATTACCAGTATCATTGTTATCAGCGGCAGGCCCTCCGGTATTTTGTACGGGGGGAACATTTCCGCCTGCAAAACCGCTGTCGTTTCGCTTTGAATCCGCAAAATAGGCTTCATCTGCAACAACGTCCGTTGCATAATGCCTTTTGCCTTCGTTGTCGTCCCAGCTCCTGGTTTGAATACTCCCAACCACTGCAACCTGCTGTCCCTTTTTAAAATAATTTCCGCAAAATTCTGCAGTTTTTCTCCAGGCTACCACATTAATAAAATCAGCTTCGTTAGTTTTTGAAAACTTCCTGTTCACAGCCAGTGTAAACCTGCACAGTGCAGTGTTGCTGGTATTTGTAAATCTCAGTTCAGGATCTCTGGTCAACCTTCCCATCAAAACGACCTTATTCATAATACATACCCCTAACTCACTTTTTTATTACCAAATATCTTAAAACGCTGTCCATAATTTTCATAACCCTTTCAAGCTCAGAGGGAAATTCAGGGGTTGCTTTAAAATCAATTAATAAATAGTATCCTTCTGAGATATCATTAACTTCGTAAGCAAGTCTTCTGACGCCCCACTCATTTAACTTATCAAGTGAGCCGTTTTCTTCAATAAGATTCTTAATCCTGTCAAGAACCTCATTCCTACTCTCTTCTTCAAGCTTCGGGTCAATGACAATCATAGCTTCGTAATCTCTGGTCTCTGACATTTGCCAAACCTCCTTCCGGTCTAATGGCCCTGCATCATTTGTACAGAGCAAGGAATTGCATTTAAACATTTTATCATAATATGTCAATCCGTACAAGGCTTTTTTTAGGGCAGAATTTTTCACCTCTTGTACAATCAATGAATTTATAGTAAACTTTTTAGTACTGTAGGGGAAGGTTTTATTATTAATCTTAATACATGTTAGGAGGCTGGAAATGTTTTATCCATTGAAATTTAAGCCATTCTATAAAGATTACATATGGGGCGGAAGAAATCTTGAAAAACTCGGTAAAGAGCTTCCAATGGGTATTGTAGCGGAAAGCTGGGAAGTTTCATGTCATCCCGACGGTCCGAGTACCGTCGCCAATGGTGATTTTAAAGGAATGAAGCTGAGCAGGCTTGTAGCAAAATATGGACGCAGAATAGTAGGAAACGCCCTGCCTGATAAGGATATAGAAAAATTCCCGCTGCTTGTTAAATTTATTGATGCCAACAAAAATCTTTCCGTTCAGGTACATCCTGACGATAATTATGCAACGGCGAATGAAAAAGGTGAGTACGGAAAAAATGAAATGTGGTATGTAATAAGTGCAAAGGCCTCTTCAAAACTGGTTTATGATGTAGAGGAGGGCGTAACCAGGGAAAGCTTTGCAAAAGCTGTTGAAGAAGGCAGCATAAAAAAGTGCCTGAAGGAAATACCGGTATCGGCAGGTGATGTGATAAACATTCCCTCCGGATTGGTACACGCAATCGGAAAGGGAATAGTGCTTGCCGAAATTCAGCAGAATTCCAATTCCACATACAGGGTATACGATTATAACAGGGTAGACGCCAAAGGCAGCAAAAGGCCTCTTCACATAGATAAGGCCCTTGATGTAATTGACTTTGATACAAAAAACAGGAGGGAAAAATGCAGGGGCTTGAAAGTACCCCTGAAATCCGGCTGTTACAAAACATATATGATTGCAAATAAATACTTTTCAATTGAGATTTATGAAATAGACGGGACTATTATTGAAAACACCAGAGGAGAAAGATTCTATATTTATGTTGTGGTAGAAGGAAGCGGAAAAATAGAGTATGCCGGAAAAACCATGGATATAAAACTGGGTGAGTCTATTTTGATACCTGCCGAAATGGAAGGATATGAAATGTCGGGATGCTTTAAAGCACTGAAGGCATACGTTCCTGATATTGACAACAACATAATAACACCTCTGCTAAAAGCCGGCTTCTCAGTGGAAGAGATTATAAGTAAAATTGAAGGTTTATAAAATTTTTATTGTATAATTAACCGCATTATTATAACATTAATAATGTGATATTTTTGCTATATAAGGGTTTAAGGCAAGTATAAATGCTCAAAGCGATGAAAGGATATGGATATGTCTTCAACGGTTAGTGAATATGAACTGCTGAGAATAATAAATGCCGATCACAATGACCCATTTGGTATTCTGGGCATGCATAAAGTAAAATCAGATAACAAAAAATCCCCTTGGTTTTCTGTAAGGGTATTCAACCCTGATGCAAAGAGCATAAAAATAACAGCAGACGACGGCAAATCAATATACGAAATGGACATGGTCCATGAAAAAGGATTTTTTGAAGCAATAATAAAGGACCGGAGTGATTATTTCTTTTACAGTCTGGAAGTTGAAACATGGTCTGAAAACAAGTTTATAACATATGACCCTTATTGTTTTCTGCCCATAATTTCAGATTACGACCTATACCTTTTCAACGAGGGCAACCAGCACAGAATATATGAAAAGCTTGGTGCCCATATTATGCACTTGAAGGGTGTGGAAGGAACACATTTCGCCGTATGGGCACCTAATGCAAAAAGAGTTAGTGCAGTCGGCAGCTTCAACAATTGGGACGGCCGCAGGCATCAGATGAGAAGCCTTGGGAAATCAGGTGTTTGGGAAATTTTTATACCGGGAGTCAGGCAAGGTGATCTATATAAATTTGAAATTAAAACATCCGGCAATGAATTATATATAAAAGCCGATCCCTATGCATTCAGGTCCGAGCTGCGCCCCAATACCGCATCCGTTGTCCACAGTGTTAACCCGTATGAATGGAACGACCTGGAATGGATTAAAAGCAGGAATTCATCTGCGCCATATGACAAGCCGGTATCAATATATGAAGTTCACCTTGGTTCATGGGCAAGAGTTCCCGAAGAGGGCAACAGGTTTTTAACATATGGTGAGCTGGCAGATGCGTTAATTGACTATGTGAAGGACATGGGCTATACACACATAGAATTGCTTCCTGTTGCCGAGCATCCGTTTGACGGGTCCTGGGGATATCAGATAACAGGGTATTACTCCATAACATCAAGGTATGGAAGCCCTGATGACTTTAAATTCTTTGTAGACAAATGCCATCAAAATGGGATAGGTGTAATATTGGATTGGGTTCCCGCCCATTTTCCTAAAGACGGGCATGGGATTGCACGTTTCGACGGAACTGCACTATATGAACATCATAATCCCAAGCAGGGAGAACACCCGGACTGGGGCACACATATATTCAATTACGGCAGAAATGAAGTGAAAAACTTTATGATATCAAATGCCCTTTTCCTTTTTGATGTTTACCATGTGGACGGCCTCAGGGTTGATGCGGTAGCATCCATGCTTTATCTTGACTATGGGAAAAAGGAAGGGGAATGGGTTCCTAATAAATGGGGCGGGAAGGAAAATATTGATGCTATTGATTTTATGAAACAGCTTAATTACACAGTCTATAAGCACCATCCGGGCATCATGATGATTGCTGAGGAATCAACGTCCTGGGCTATGGTAACCAAGCCTCCTTATAACGGCGGCCTGGGCTTTTCCTTTAAATGGAATATGGGGTGGATGAATGATTTTCTAAGATATATGAGCATGGACCCAATATATAGGAAATACCACCAAAATGATCTGACCTTCTCCATAATGTATGCCTATTCCGAGAACTTTCAGCTTGTACTCTCACATGATGAAGCCGTCCATGGGAAAGGCTCCATAATTAATAAAATGCCCGGGGACTACTGGCAGAAATTTGCAGGCCTCAGGGCAAGCTATGGATATATGTACGGCCATCCCGGTAAAAAGCTTCTTTTTATGGGTGGAGAGTTTGGCCAGCTTAACGAATGGAATTATATGCAAAGCCTGGATTGGCATTTACTGGATTACGATAACCACAAAAAGCTTCAAGCCTATGTCAGGGATCTTAATATGCTTTATAAAAATGAAAAATCTCTTTACCAGCTGGACTATAGTTACGAAGGCTTTGAATGGATAGACTGCAGTGATTCGGAGCACAGTGTACTGTCATTCATGCGAAAATCCAGGGAGGATAAGGATATTCTCATATTCATATGCAATTTTACTCCCCGGTACCATTTCAAATACAGGATAGGAGTGCCTTACAATATGTATTATAAGGAAATACTAAACAGTGACGCAAAGTTCTATGGCGGTGGAAATACAGGAAATCTTGGAGGAGTTCAAGCTGAAAAAATGGAATTTCACAACAGGCCATATTCTATAGAAGTTCAATTGCCGGCTTTGTCGGTAATAGTTTTAAAGCCTGAAAATAATAATGTGGGGTGTTATAGTTGAATAAGATAACATATGAGGAACTGGTAAAGCATATTTATGATTACTGCAATGAAAACATGGTAAAGCCTGATGAAGTCGATTCGTTTCTGGACAATACCAAGCTTGATTTATTAACACTATATTTTAAATCCACTCCCGGCAAGTATGTATTGAAAAATAGCGGCACAATTGAAAAGTTTGATGATGAAAAGCTTTTTTTGAGTATTGGAAGTGCGTCGGACGAAATAGACGAGCCTCTGACAAGAGGTGATATCCATAATATAGTAAACAAGGCCCTGCATGACTTCAATCAAGATGAGACGGGCATAATACCAACAAAACTGATCAGAAAAAAAGTATTGGATGCGTTGTTGGAGCTGGGATTTCCGGATGTGTACAAAAGATACCGCGACCACAACCCATATCTTGTAGATTAATCACAAATCAAAATGGCAAACCTATTTGCAGTATTGTTGTTATTTTGCTTCGTACAGGACTATTATTCCCCCGCCCAGCTTCCTTTCACGGCCCCTGTTGGATGGGTGGTTTATTATTTTTCCGTCTATAAACATTGTGGTTGACGCACCCCCGTCAAGCAATACCGCATCCTCAACACCATAATCTATTAGAAAATCCGCAAGCTCCTTTGCCGTAAATCCGGTGCTGTAACCCGGCTGCCTTCCGTCTACCGTTATAAGGACAAGCACGGATGAATCCTTAATGCCTACCGCAGTTCTAGGGTCCCTGTTTGTTAACACTCCCACCCAGCTATCACGCTTTGGGGCAACATTTTCACCTTTTTTCACTATCCGGGACCCGCATTCATATAAATGGGCCTTTGTATCAAAATAATGGCTGTATTGAAATTCTATCCTCTCACCTTTTTTAAAAGGTATATTCTCCATGTTGAATTTAAAGGGGGGATAAAAGGTTAAAAGCATATCATATCCTTTTATTCCCGCTTCATCCTCCATCATTTTAACATCTTCTATGATTCCGTTTTTTATAAACAGTGTGATGTTTTCCCTGTCTGCCCTGTTTGTAGTTCCGTAAACAGGTGTATAAACAACGGCTGCGGAATAAGCACTTTTTGCATTTATATCATTTACCTTGATTTTTTTGCCTTTATGTACAATCCACATTTCAAAAGTAAATTCCTCTATTGAGGCGCTTTTGTCATTAAGAACAAGCACAGGATAAAATTGAGTAGGCTTGGTATACAACTCACCATCTATCATTACCATCCCTCCGGGTTCTCCGTATTCTCTGAAAAACCCTCCGTTTACTGCAGCATAAGCTTTATTCCTGTTTGCAATATCACTTAACTTTTCAAATCCATAGATAAGGTCATGGGATAGTTCAGGTTTTACTTCAACATTTTTGCCGGACAGATTTATTTCTAGGATGTTTATTTTTTGTATAAATCCATTGATTTGTGTGTCAATGGATTTATGTTTTACCGGTTTTTCAGTATTTAATTCTATTGAACTGTTTTCAGGCTCAGTATGATTTATTTCCCCGCCTGTAATATCTTTATCTTGGGATAATATGGGCACCGGGTCTACGGAATTAGGCTTTTGGTCCTGGAATAAAAAAAAGTCCTTAAAATAAAGGAAACCCGCAAATAATAAAACTATAAGCATTCCACAAATAATATACGCACCGCTTTTCCGCAAAATATCCTCCATAAAAAATAATATTGCTGCCGTTTTTAAATACGCGTACAAATCTTGAATACATTATAACTTAATATCTATTCCCATACCACTGTTTTATTTAATAATCTGTTTAAATAATACACCGTCTTAATTCCAATGCTGAGTCCAGCAGATTGATACCCTTAATAAAAAGGCTTGACGTACCCGCCACAAATATATCGGCTCCTGCTTTTCGCATTTTTCTGGCATTTTCATAGCTGACATTCCCGTCCACTTCTATCTCAATGTGTCCATAACCATTTTCAACCAGATACCTTTTCATTTTGGCAATTTTTTTGAGTGTGGCAGGCACAAGCTTCTGTCCTGCAAATCCCGGATTGACCGTCATTATAAGAACAGCATTGACATCGTCAAGCACATCCTCTATGCTGTATATGGGTGTGGCAGGATTCAAAGCTACGGCAGGCCTTGCACCTGAATCCTTTATCTTCTGCAGGGTCCTTTGCAGGTGTACAGTAGATTCCTGGTGCACAGAAACAATATCTCCCGGCTTCAAATCAAACAGTGCTATATGATTTTCAGGATGCTGCACCATAAGGTGGACGTCAAAGGGTATATCCGTTATCTCCCTTACGGACTTCATGAGATCAGGACCCAGTGTGAAGTTGGGCACAAAGCTCCCGTCCATTATATCAAAATGCAGGTATTCTACCCGGGCCTTTTCAAGTATTTTGATATTTTCTTCAAGGTGTCTGAAATCTGCACACATGACCGACGGAGAAATTTTACCTCCCATGCCGCATTACCCCCTTATAATCAAATTGCATACTTACGGATTTACAACTACCCTCATGCCTGTATGGGCCTCTGCAACAGCGAAAGCCTCAAGTATGTCGTCCAGCACAAATTTGTGGGATATATAATTCTTTATATTTAAAGCTTTGGATGCAATCAATTCAACCGCCTTTTGATGGTGTATGGGCATTGCCCCATGAGCGCCGTGCACAAAAAGCTCTTTATAATGGATTATGTTAGTATCAAGAGTAACCAGTGATTTGGTTTTGGGCAGTCCTCCAAAAAAATTTACCCTTGCCCTGTTCTTTGCCATTTTTATTGCGTCGATTTGGGCTTCCGGAGACGGATTGGAAGTTATTACAACATCGGCTCCAAGGCCCTCGGTTTCTTCTAGTACCCTGGCAACTCCATCCTCTTCCGATGAGCATATATAGACATCGGCACCGAATTTTTTTGCCATTTCAAGCCTGGGCCTTGACCTCTGGACAACAATTATTCTCGTCGCCCCCATTCGGCGGGCTACTTCAATAATCATACAGCCTATGGGTCCTGCACCTATAACCACTACGGTATCGCACAGCTTTATATTTGAAAGCTCAAGAGCATTCAATACACATCCGAGGGGTTCTGCAAGAGCTGCTTCGTCATATGTTACATGATCCGGAATTTTATGGACGGGACCGTAATTTACAACTATCCTGTTTAGCAATACATATTCTGCAAAGCCTCCCGCAAACTGGTACCCCATAGCATAATTGATCTGGCAGTTGTTGCCGATGCCGGCTTCACAGAAGACACATTCTCCGCACGGCACGTCCGCCCCAATTGCAACCCTGTCACCCGGCTTGAATTTGGTTACGTTTTTCCCTGATTCAACTACCTCGCCTGCCATCTCGTGCCCTAATACCTGGGGTGGATTAACCCTGCTGTTACCATGATGAAATATCCTTATATCCGATCCGCAAACCGCACATGCTTTGATTTTTACAAGTACACTGTTATCATCAACCCGGGGTATGGGAACTTCTTTTACCACCATTTTGCCAAGTGTTTCCAATACCGCTGCTTTCACTTTTAGAAAACCCCCTTATTCATTCATAAAAATTACTTTATTAAAAAATTTGCTCCTGTCTCTCATCATTGTTAGTGCTTGTGTACACTGCCCAAGTGAAAACCTGTGTGTAATAAACGGTTTAACGTCAATTTTGCCCTTTACCATAGCATCTATAGCCAGGTTCCAATCATTTTTCGGCAGTGAAACAAAGCTTGAATTCCATGTACCTGATATTTTCAGCTGTTTTCTTAACAGCTCCCAGTAAGCCTTCCTTGAGAGCACCATATCTCCGTCAGGATTTCCCATAGCTACTATTTTACCGAAGGGACGTACACAGCCCAGACACTGCTCAAGTGCTGAAGAAACACCTGCACCTTCAACAGCCAGGTCTGCCCCCCTGTCTCCGGTTATCTTGTTAATCCACCGGACAGGATCGCCGTCTTTGCTGTTCCAGGCATTTTCAAAGCCCATTTCCTTAGCGAAGGCTATTCTGCCTTCATCTATGTCCACAAGCATAACCTTTCCCGCTCCCCATGCTTGTGCCCACTGTCCCAGCATCAAGCCGATAGGGCCTGCTCCGAATATTACAACATTATCTCCAATTTCAAGACCTGCCTGTCTCAAGGCATGTACTGCAACCGCAGCAGGTTCTGCCATTGCCCCTTCTTCATAGGACAAACCGTCCGGAACCATCACCAGATTCCACACAGGCAAAGCAATATATTCGGCAAAACCGCCGTCACAGCGAGAACCAAAATAATTGTAATCCTTGCACTGGGCATACTCACCGATTTGGCACATTTCACATTTCATGCACGGGACCAGGGGAAATACCGCTGCTTTTTTCCACAGGAGCTCCCGGCTGGCTCCTTCACCTAATTCTACAATTTGTCCGGCAAATTCATGTCCCGGTATTGTGGGAAACCGATACGTGCCTTTTTCAAATATCCTTGGAATATCCGAGCCACAGACACCTGAAGCCTTTATTTTTAGCAGGACTTCATTCTTTGCCGGTAATGGTTTTGTTACTTCTTCAAATCTGAAATCTCCGATTGCATGCAGTACACATGCCTTCATTAAAAATCACTCCAATACATATGGTCTCCAGTAATCCACCGAAGCCTTTAAATCCTCGACAATCCTAAAATCCGTATCAAAATGCTCCCTGTGGCTGATTTCAAACATAAGCAGCCCATCTTTACAGCCGGACTTTTCAAGAGCCTTAAGTACTTTTTCCGGATGTATTATCCCCTGTTTGTTATACTGGGGTATAAATGGCCAATGCTGGCTCTTGTGGAGCATTGTCTGCTGCAGGTGGATTACAGGTGAAAGGGCTCCCAGCTTCTCTATCCACGGATAAGGGTCTCTTTGGTCCGGGTGGGGCGCATGGCCTACATCAAGGCAGATCCTCATGGGCACTCCGCAATTTGCATTTACCCTCTGCATAAGCTCCATTGTATCCTCAATAGTATTGGCCATTTCCCTTGGGACAGACATGGGCTCAAAAATAAGGCTTTCATAGCCCTGTTCCCTTGCATAAAAGGATAATTCCTGCCATCCCTTCACACCTTCTTCTATGAGCATTTCCCTTTTCCTGCCGTCATTATATGAATCAAAGGTCAGGATGCCAAAGTGGCTTCCGCCTGTCCTTGCACCCAGGCGTGCCGCAATACGGAAAAGGTCCTTGAACCATTGGAGCCATATCCTGCGTGCTTCCTTATCGGGATGCATAAGATGGTTTACTCTGGTAAAGGAGCTTGTAAAAACCGAATCCACGCTGATTCCATATTTTTCAGTGCTGCATTTTATTCTCTCTATCTGGTCTTCAATATAATCCCCCGGTAAAAAAGGATTTAAAAGATCCGCCACAAACTGGACGTGTTTCAGATTTAATTCTTTTCCTACAATACGGCTCCATTCTTCGGGCTCGATATATTTGTTAATTGCAAATCCCAGGTTAATGCCAAGCTTCAAGTTCATGTTCTGCCTCCAAAATACTTGCTTTTATTTGTGTCTGTTTGTGTAAATACATTGCATGCCGTTTATTATCTATGTTATAATTATACTACTTGATATTACTGCCGCATAGGGAGTTGGAAAAATAGTTTGTTTTACACAGGGCAGGCTTGAAATAAAACGCAATGGACACAAACGGACCTTTCAAGGAGAGGAGGAATGTATAATGTTTGCAATCGAACGCCAGCAGGGTATTATAAATCTGCTTAAATCAAAAAAATCAGCAACCGTAACCGAATTGAGCCGGAAATTCTTTATTGGGGAAGCTACCATAAGAAGAGATCTGGAAAAACTTGAAAAAAAAGGGCTTTTAAAACGCACCTATGGAGGAGCTGTTTTACTAGAGGGCCTGGACTCGGAAATACCTTTATCGGTAAGAGAAATCGAACAAAAAAGCGAAAAGGACGTAATAGGCCATATAGCCGTCCATCTGGTACAGGACGGAGATATAATAATCATGGACTCCAGCAGTACGGTTCTCAAAATGGCACCCCATCTAAAAGGAAAAAACAAGCTGACCGTAATTACCAATGGTGCAAAAACTGCGGTAGAACTGGGAGAGCTTCTTCATATCAAAGTTTACTGTACAGGCGGGCAGCTTCGCGAAAACTCTTTGTCCTACACCGGTGAATTAGCCCGCAGAAGCGTAAACTGCTTCTTTGCGGATACATTGTTTTTCTCTTGCAGGGCCATATCCATGCAGAAGGGCCTGAGTGATATCAGCGAAGAGGAATCCGAGCTTCGCAAGCTTATGATAGAAAACTGCAAAAAGGCCGTACTGCTCTGTGACAGCAGCAAGTTCGACAAGGTATCCTTCAGCAAGGTTTGCACTTTTGATAAAATAAACTACATTGTAACAGATAAAAAACCTTCTTCCCCGTGGATTGAATTTCTGAAAAAAAAGGCTGTAGTACCGATGTATTTATAAAATTATTAATCATTTGACATCTGTCTGTACAGGGAGTCGGCTATACCAACGCTTCCTCTTTTTGAAGCGTTCTCCATGAGCTTTTCATCAAGCATTGACTGAAAAATCTCTCCTGCTCTTCCTCCTGAAAGAAAATCACTTCTGGGCACGGAAGCCTTCATCTGCTTGTACATCATTTGAAGAAACAACTGTTCAAACTGATTGCACACTTCCCTTAATTCCTTTTCACTTGTTTTGGAAATCGCCCCTTTTAAAACCTTGTCAAAAGCATTGTTTTCAATCTTTCTTTTGGCTGAATTAAGCTCCGTATCTGTAAAATCTTTTCCTATACCCTGTATAGTCATTACTCACACCTCAAATATACTTAAAACTTTTCTACGTGTATTATTTATTTTGTCCGGTTAAAATTGCTTATCTTTTCAGGTTATTTGCCATTCCGATCATTTCATCAGAGGACTGTAAGGCTTTTGAATTAAGTTCATATGCCCTTTGAGCCGTTATCAGCTTTACCATTTCTTCAACAACATTCACGTTGGATGCTTCTATATACCCCTGTTTTAAAATACTTTGCCTTCCAAAATCCTGATCAGGTATGCGGGTACCCGAAGCAGATGTTTCAGCATAGAAATTTCTACCCGAATTTTCAAGGCCTTCCCTGTTTTCAAACTTGACCATTCCTATTCTGTAACCCGTGGGAACAACCAGGCCGTCTTCATCCGTGTAGCTGATTTCTCCGTCCTCCATTACACTCATCGCATCCAGGTCTATATCATCCAGATATATTTCAAGCTCATACTCGTCAAGTACGGGATACCCGTCACTTGTAGTCAGCATCTTGCCGTCTTCGGTAATGCTAAGCTTGAAATTGCCGTCTCTTGTATAAAGTACTCCGTCCCTGGGGCCCCTTACCATAAAAAATGCTTCTCCGTCAATTGCAAAATCAAGTTTCCCGTCTGTCTTTTCAAAGCTGCCTGTCACAAAATCCCTCACCGTTGATACGGGAACCGCCCCATGGCCCACCTGGAGATTTGCAGGTTTTCCCCTGTCGTCAAGTATATATGCCCTTTCTACTGTTTCATACAAAAGGTCTTTAAATTCAACTTTCTGCTTTTTATATGAAGTTGTATTAACATTGGCAAGGTTATTGGATATCACATCCACATTAAACTGCTGTGCAATCATTCCGCTTCCTGCCGTCCACATAGCCCTCATCATAATTCGCCGTTCCCCCGTTTATTAGTGCATTATTTTAAATTACCTGATCGCTCCAACCTGATTTACTGCTTTTTCAAGACTTTGGTCCTGTATCTGGATTATTTTCTGGTTTGCTTCATAAGACCTCATTACATTTATCATTTCAACCATTTCACTGACTATATTAACATTGGACCGCTCCAATGTACCCTGTCTGATTTCACCCTCAAAATTTATAACTTCTGAGCTTTCCGTTCTTTGCAGCAAGTTGTTGCCAAACTTTTTTAATGTGGTCGCATCCTCAAACCGGGTAATTTTCAGCCTGTCCACAAAAAAGCCATCCTGTATCACATTTCCGTCATTATCAATAGAAAACTTTTCGTCAGATAAAACTATGGGTCCGTTAACTCCCATTACCAGGTCTCCGTCCATGGTAACAAGCTGGTTATCTGAATTCAAGGCAAAAGATCCGTTTCGAGTATAATATTCATCCGGGTTGCCATTCTCATCAGCTTTTGAAACCGTAAAAAAGGCTGCCTGATTATTGTAATTGCCATCATCTATTGAAACATCAAGGCTTCTTCCCGTTGCTATAAGATTTCCCTGCCTGTAATCGGTATGAATAGTACCTATATCGTGCCCTGAAGTGATATTTCCAATTTTGCCGTTTCTACTGCCGGCCTCTGAGTAATCATTTATTCTCAAGGCAAGCTCCCGGGGGAATCCCTCCATTACGACAGTATCTTTTTTGTATCCGTTTGTATGGGCATTGGCCATATTATTTGAAATAACATCCATTTTTCTATCCAGAGCCCTCATGCTCCAGCCGGATGTATATAGTCCCCTTACCATAAGCAATCCACCCTTTGTTCAGACTTTATCCTCTTCATTATCTTTATCGGTAAATTTGACAGGATGCTTTAGCTTATAAAAAACAAAGCAGGGAAACTATTTATTTTCTCTTAATTTTAGCTTCAGGCATTTGTTCAATCATTTCAATATTTTCCAGGGCTTTGCCGGTACCAAAAGCTACACAGGAAACGGATTCGTCGGCTATAATCACATTAATGCCCGTCTTCTCCTGAATAAGCTTGTCCAACCCATAAACAAGGCTGCCTCCACCGGTCATTACAATTCCCCTGTCACTTATATCCGCAGCAAGTTCAGGGGGCGTCCTCTCCAAAACAGCATAAACAGCTTCAACAATGCTTGAAATAGGTTCTTCAAGAGCTTCCATCATTTCGGTTGACGTAACAGTCAAGGTCTTTGGCAGCCCGGAAATAAGGTTTCGTCCCCGGATGTCCATTGAAGCTTCGCTAACTCTTGGAAAGCATGTCCCGATATTTATTTTAAGTTCTTCCGCAGTACGTTCTCCAATCATGACATTATGCTTCTTTCTCATATACCTTACTATTGCTTCGTCAAATTTATCTCCTGCAATCTTTATAGAAGAGCTTACAACCGTACCGCCGAGGGATATAACAGCAATGTCGGTAGTACCGCCGCCTATATCTACAACCATGCTTCCGCATGCCTTTGATATATCTATACCGGCTCCGATTGCCGCTGCTATTGGTTCTTCAATCAAATAGGTTTTTCTCGCTCCCGCCTGCTCCGTCGCATCAATATATGCCCTTCTTTCCACTTCTGTTACCCCGCTCGGTACGCAAACCATTATTCTAGGCTTAAACAGCCTGAAAAAGCGATTGCCGCAAACCTTTGCTATGAAATATTTCAGCATTCTTTCCGTAATGTCATAATCTGAAATTACGCCTTCTCTAAGGGGCCTTATTGCAACTATGTTGCCTGGAGTTCTTCCAAGCATTTTCCTGGCTTCTTCACCAACCGCAAGTATTTTATCGGTATTATTGTCTATAGCAACAACCGAAGGCTCTCTAAGTACAATTCCCCGCCCCTTGATATAAACCAGTACCGTGGCGGTTCCCAAATCTATTCCTATATCCTGTCCAAAACCCAAATTAAAACAACTCCCTCTTTTGACTGATCACTTTCATATTAACTCACATGGCCCAATCTAATAAATACCTGTGAAAACAGCATTCAACTGTTTTTTGCTCCCTTTCCCAGCTGCCACAATGCAAAACCGTTTTCAAACCGACCCGCATGAGCGTCCCGCAAATATCTATAGAAAAAACATTTCCAGCATTCCTTCTCCAATCGTCCGTATCTATTTATTTACTCTTTTCTTAGATAATATTATCATATTTTTTCTACGGAATGCAATAATAATACTTCCTTTTTTTATGAAAACATTATTGCTGGAAAAAATCTTTTAAAGCTTGGCAAGCAGCAATAAAAGGATTTTGCTTATTTTCATTATATGCTGCCTTAAACCAAAAAGCCGGGTTACCCGGCTTTTTCATCTCCTTTATATTTTGCTTTTGTGGCTTCTCCTCCTCTAATGTGCCTTTCAGCCTTGTTCCTCTCAAGTATTTCTCGAACTTTTTCAGCAAGTTCGGGCTTTATATCCGCTAATCTTTCCGTAACATCCTTATGAACCGTACTTTTACTTATACCAAATTTTTTAGCCGCATCCCTGACCGTAGTTTCTTCATCAATAATAAACCTGGCAAGCTCAATCGCTCTTTCCTCAATATACCCTTTCAAAAAAACCGTACCCCCTCCAAATGACAACAGAACAGGTCATATAATCTTCTTTGTATCATTCTATGCCCTTACACACATTGTTATTCCAATCTATATAACGAAAGCATCTTTTGCAGGGAGCAGAGCAGAACATACATAAAAAGACAGCTGGTTTACGGTAAACCTGCTGCCTTTAACAATAAGCTATTTATTAATTTTTTCCATAATAAATTACATATATTTTATAATTTATTTGTCTGTGTTTATATAATTACCTATGAATTTACTTTTGGAGGTAGCAATGAGACCATATTAACATATACTTCATTGCATAACTCATTAATGTGTTTTTCCATAGTCTCTTTACGCTACTTGTGTTAAATCATTAATATCCCTTTTAAATACAATATAAAAATATCCACTTGCTTGTAATCAAAACATCGTGATTTGGGCATGTTTACTTTTCAACTTATTAACTGAATCATTAATGGTAGCATCGCATTTTTCTATTAAGTTGTCCAAGTTACTGAAGTTAGTAATTGTATAGAACCTTCTTTCCGGAACAAAATACACAAGAGTTTTCTTATTCTGAATTATCAGGGTAACTATATTATTTAATGTTCCCTTACTTTTTCCATTCCAAATCATAAATCCATAATCAGCATCTTCCGCCATTTTCAGGTCCTTTGTAGCATAATAATCAAAACCGGTAGTATTCCCAATTGGGTAAATATCCATGACCCTCCAGTTACCTATATTATTCCTCGGTTTACCCTTCATGGCATAAACCACAACATCTGTATATTCATCTTTATAAAAAAACTGCTGCACAGCTTTATCAACACCGTTTGCATCCCCAACCAAAATGGATATATTATTCATAATCATATTTGAAAGCCTTTGCGTCACATTGTCATCAAGATTAGTTATGGCTCTCGCTCCAGCTACAAACACCTTCAAACCATTCACCTCTTTTTTGTCATAGTCAGCACATATACATTTACAAGATTACTGTCAGTTCTAAGCGCTGAAACAGCATCATTTAAAGTTTTCCCAGTATCATAAATATCATCAACAATTAATGCACTATATTTTCTTTTAGCCTTTTTTGATGCAATAATTGTGTGGTCAATCTTTGATTTTTCCTCACTATCAATGTTTTTCAGTTGTAAATCACTGGTTTTGATAAGTATATTATCAATTATACGCCTTTTTTAAATAAGCAGCGATTTCACTTGCTATACCAGGTACCGGTTGAAACATTCTATTAGTATTAGACGACGGAACTGGCAGAACAACATCTATTTCTTTATCCTGTTTACCTTTCCCAAGTATTTAAGTTCATACATATATTGTCCTATCACTGTCCGGTCTGTATCAAATCTGGGGTGTCCAAAGGGATCTTCACCAATATATGTACTTCCATTACTATGCTTGTCTATGGAATATCCTTTATCGCCAAAGGCCTTTGATTTCGATCGGATTGATTTTCTGCCCCTCCATTTACTTATATAATAGCATACTAGATTCTTTCTATCAATTAATTATTGTTAAAAATAGTAAACTGTTTTAGTTATCTAATATTCATATTAGCCTATAATACAAAAAGGGCTTCTAAGTACATAAAAATATTGAATTTGTGGGTTTAATTATTTTGAAAAACTATAATTTTTCTCATAACAATTAGCTCTGTTTTTTTAGTAAATACTATCTATAAGAAAACTATTATGTTGTTTCTATAAAAATAGAGAACCCGTAAATGAATCCAAGTTCTTTCCAAACAATCCTCCCCCTAAATATTAAGATTTAGAGGGGAGGGAGTTCACTCTGATAGTCAACCATAAATTACGGCTATCAATTCATATACATTAGAGTAGTGATTCATTTCTTTATAGATGTTAATATGGGAGACAACGAGGCAACTGCACTTGTGCCCAGGCCAATGTAATTGTTTCAATCCACGCCTCCGTATTGGAGGCAACATAATATAAAAACTTTTTTGGACATAGAAATTCAGGTTTCAATCCACGCCTCCGTATTGGAGGCAACCATAAGCAGATATTTCACGATACACCTTATTGTGTTTCAATCCACGCCTCCGTATTGGAGGCAACGTACATTTTAACAACATCATTCTTATTCACAAAAGTTTCAATCCACGCCTCCGTATTGGAGGCAACCTGGGTACTACTCTTATCCTGCAGTGCTTTTACGTTTCAATCCACGCCTCCGTATTGGAGGCAACATTGCTTCTTTTTCTGTTACTTCCTTTCCACCAATGTTTCAATCCACGCCTCCGTATTGGAGGCAACTTACGCCTTAAACTCCTTGACTTGTACCTGTAAGTTTCAATCCACGCCTCCGTATTGGAGGCAACAAAAATTCTTTACCTTTTGTGCTGTTTCTTCATCGTTTCAATCCACGCCTCCGTATTGGAGGCAACCCCGCGTATAGTCTTGATAACATTGCAACTAAATCGTTTCAATCCACGCCTCCGTATTGGAGGCAACTTCAGGATATTTGTAAGTGCGTCCACTGCAGCCGTGTTTCAATCCACGCCTCCGTATTGGAGGCAACTTTTCTTTTTGCCTAGAAGCATCCATATATACCTGGTTTCAATCCACGCCTCCGTATTGGAGGCAACAGTCCACTTCTAAAATATTGACTTTTCAATGTTTACACGTTCTCATTTTGCGGAACTGCTATCACCAAACAAAATAATATACTTCAAAAAAATAAAAACTAATACCTACCCCCTTAATATCAGTACTTAGCGAATCCTCAGGAATTTTATGTCTATATGGCATTCGCGCTATACCATTATAACTCCTTCAGGGTTATATGTTTTTTTTGCTCCGTGGTGTTCAACTCTGTTCTTCCAATTTTTACCTAAATAATATATTCTTATACTATCCTTGTCGAGATTGGCTGTTTTTAAAATATGTCCCTTTAACTTTGCAAATTGTGTAGGATCGACCAAGCACTCAAAAACTGAGTTCTGAACTCTCTGTCCATAATTTTCACATATTTTTGCAATTCGACTTAACCTTGTTTTCCCTGTACTTGTCTCTGTAGATACATCATATGTAATAAGTACCATCATTGTTTTCACCTCATTTCATATAAAATGGAGGGTATTGCTTAATGTCACCTCTTATAAATCTTGAAAACAACATTGCCTGAATATGCGGCAGCATCCCTATATGAACCTTCTCTTTTAAAAAAGGGTGTGTTATTTCTTCCTGTTTACGTTTTTGCCAGGCTGTAATGATTATTTTTTTTGCTCTTTCCTGCATATCTACACTACCTCCTTCAAACGTACTGAAATCACTTTTCTTAACTTGTTTTTTATTAATTAGGGATAATATAAGTCTGTCTGCCAAATATGCACGAAACTCTTCCATTATGTCTAATGCTAATGATGGTTTACCTGATCTTTCCTTGTGTAAATATCCTACAGCAGGATCTAATCCTACTCCTTCAAGCGCAGAAATTATATCATTACACAATACTGCATATATGAATGACAACATAGCATTAACAGGATCTTTTGGCGGCCGTTTATTTCTTCCATTGAACAAAAAGCCATTATTATCATATATCATATTGTTTAGTACAGAAAAATAAACATTTGCGGCCCTTCCCTCATACCCCAGCAATGAATAGTAATCCACCTCGTCAGATATCTTTTTACCCATTTCCTCAATCTGTAATGCAGCATTTTTTAAAAGTATTTTCCTGTCTTGTATTTTTGATTCTCTGTAAGCTCTTAAAAGAACACTCCTGCTATTTGCAAGCTTTGCAGCCAAGAAAAATTTTGCAATTTCATTTGCTTTTATTTCGTTATTACTACATGTGTATTGCTCCTTTCTTAAAAGAACATTTCCATAAATTGGTCCCTGGATTCTTGCTATAAATCTTCCTGTTTTTGTGTAAAACACAATTTTTACACCGAACTCATTACATCCTTCTATCAATGGAGTAGTGCAGATAGTATTTCCAAAACAATATATGCCTTCCAATGAATGCAATGGTATCCTTAGTTTATCTTTATCCTTCACTGAAACTGTAACAGTATCTCCTTTTCTATACAAATAGGTATCTTCCGTCGTTACATATAATGTATTAAGAATCCTCTTCATAATTATCTCCAATCACGTAGTTCAACATGTCACAAATATATCTTTGGGAATTATATCTAAGTATATTTGGAATGCATTTATCATACATTGAACACTTTATACACTTTGCACTTTTAACAGGTAATGGTGTTTTTCCAGTCTCAATCATTTCCGACAATTCATTTATACCTATTGTAACCTTTTTACGTAACTCTTCTGTTATATTTACTTTCTTTCTTTTATTTGATTCAAAGTAATACAGAAATCCTGTTGATACTTCAGTATCAAGTGCTTCTTCAATACACATTGCCTGAGCACACAATTGTACTTCATACTCAAGTTCACTGCGTTTTCTTCCATGCTTATATTCTACAGGTATTACAATCCATTTACCTTCTTTCCCCTTAATACAAACACCTTCAGTATTTGTTCTATGAAATTCAATACAGTCCGCCACTCCTGTAATACCATATTTTTCAGAGGACAGTCTTAATGATCTTATGATATATAAGTCATTTCTGGATTCATTTATTCCTGAATGAACATGCTCATGTTGAAATGTTCCCTCGACAGTGTATCTATTGTCTTCCCACTGGCCTTCAAGAAGGAGAAGTCCGGCTCTTCTCCTGCAATAATAGTATTGAGACAATAGTGAAATGGGTATTAAATCAGTATTGGTCATAACTAAACAACCATTACAGACTCTGACAAATCGCTAGGTATCTCATTCCAGTATATCCTTGCATTTCCACCTTCATTAACACCCAACCCCAATGATATACCATTTGGCAGTTTTGACATGTCTATTTTTATTTTATAGTCACTGAATTTTCTTGGTATTACTTCCTTATCCTTCTTTTCAGCAGATATCATGTCAAATAATTTATGAGCCGGAGCACAACCAAGTTTTGCCTGTCTTTCTCTCTGGCTTGCGTCTGTGTCAGTACCATCATGCCTGAATATTATTAAGGGCTCCTTTACTGACATCAGCCCTTTACTGGCTGAACGATCATGTTCATATAAATTCAGTAACGCATCCCATAAAATTTTAAGATCTTCATCACTGAAACCGGTCATTTTTTCTGCCAAATTTGCACTGATAAATCCATGTCCCAAATATAAGCCATATGGTATTATTGTCTTTCTTCCCATCGTTCTTAGTTTCTCTTCGGGCTGTTCCTTCTCCCATGCAAGAATATCTTCAGATGAAGTTTTCCCCTTTGTATTATCTGTAACAGCCATTCTTGTTATGGTTATATCTACTGGCAATATTGCATCAACTGATCTTAAAAAACTCAGTTGTACAGGTCCTCTCACCTGTCCTGCATTGGCCCCGGTTGACAAAACTGCCCCAAAGGCTCTGACATCATAAAAATTCCTGCATAACCACTCTCTTGCATTTTTCACTTTATCCTTGGTTGCCTTTTTAAGCATCCCACCTGTTTCTTCATGAGCCTTTGCAATAAATCTGTTTACATTGGTTGATTCCTGAATGATTATGGCATTGGGGCTATCATTGCCATATGCAGTCTGTACATAATTCCTAATACGTCTTTTTACAGCAACATCAGATATTAGTCCATGCATATCCTGAGGATCAATTCTTGGAAGGTTACCCGTATCGGGATCTCCATTGGGATTCCCATTAATACAATCAATTAAAAATAAAAATTCATATCTGTTTTTTATTACACTCATTCTTTTACCTCCTCTTTTTTACTGCGGTTCTCCATTTTTTCCCTATTACTGTATGCTTTCTGATGATAATATCCAAGAGCAAACAACGATTGTTCTTCCAAAGATAACGTTATTGGAAGCTTATCATTGATTTTCTTAACAACATCCGCTATCCTATTGTCGTACCAATGTGCCAGACCTGATTCCAATTTTCCCAAATGGTGCTGTGATGTTTTCAGTAATCTTCCAATTACAAGCCTGGGTGTAGTGGAAGCCGCCGAATAATATCTCTGAACCACTCCTGCATTTATATTACCAAGTGCACGCTGCTGCAAATCTGCCAGCACTGCCAACAATCTTCCGGCATGATATACCGGATTTACAATATCTGTGTTTAATTCACTTTTGATGTTCACATAATCACCTCCGTGCAATTTCCCATATCTTAATAAGTAGGCTTTTAACAAGCCCATTTTTACTGCAAAATATTTTTCACTGTTTGAAACGATTTCCGACATTGTCCTCTTAAGAACCATTGCGGCAGCTGCTCTAGGTATAGCCTGACCCCTGTATGCTGCAAGCCACATTTTTGTGATTAAATCCGGAGGTACCTCCTTCAAATCTTTTAGTATCATACTCTTTAAAACTGCTTGCATTTTGGGGCTGTCCATATATCCTTTTGAATCTGGAGTTGTTATTGATAAATCGTTAAACCACGAATAAATATTATCAATCAGTTCTGTCAATCTGTCTTCAGCCCAATGCCTTAACATTACTCTCCCACCCGAACCCGACAGTATCATCAGATAGTACTCATTATGAATCAGTTCAGGTTTTTCTCCGCTCTTAACTGAAATAATCAGTCTTTTTAACTTCTCAATCGAAGCTATTTTATCAGACTGGTCGTCACTGAAAATTAGAAATGGATTATCATCATCAGCAACAGTCTTTTTCAACCAGTATAATAGTACTGTATTACTGATGTATTGGCCATACTTTAAAAGTTCAGTCAGAGCATTGACGTAAGTTGTAGAAGTTTTTTCCGACATGGCAGCATTTTTGGATTTTGTCAAACCATATGAACTAAAAGCTTCCTTGTCAAATCCTACAAGTACTGAACCTGATGGTTGACCCCCAATTCTTGATATACCTACCTTAGGATGTGTCATAGCAGGGATAGCTTTTTCACCTGTTAAAACACAGAACATTTTATTCTTATTTTTGTCTTTGCTTTTAATTGATTCCCGGTAATTTCTCCACCAGCCATGCCACTTATCACTTTCTACAACAAAAGTATCAGCTATTAAAAAAGTAATTTTGTCTTTAGCTTTTGCTTTCATCTCGGTCAAACGGTCAATAATTCTTTGAACCACATCACCATTTTTTAGTAGAAATGCAATCTTGTCAAGGTCCTTGTATTCAGGAGAAGCTGCTTCAATGTAATTAATAAAGCACTTATGCTTTTTAATGATCTTTTCGTTAAGCTTTTTTTTCTCAAGAGTGAAAAGCAATACTGTTTCAAGCGTATCAATTAAAAAATGACTTCGTGTAACCCCTCCGCATATCAATTCATTTTGCTCCAAGTGGGGACAAATTTTAAATTCCCGGTCGGCAGACTCAGTCCTCAAGTCAATGACATCAACGTATTCCCCACGATCAGTCATGCTGACGGTCCAACGAGATGTTTTGGCTGCAAAACCAGGCTCCGTGTATAAATCACTATTTTGTGCGTAAGCAAGAAGCTTGTCCATCATATTAATCACCCCCCTTTTACTTAATAACTTCTTCACTGTCATATTCAGGAATATCCATAACTCCATTTACAATTTTAGCTTTGAACAAAGATATGCTTGCACCGGCTGTACCATCTGTTACCACCTTATTGATATTAAAAACATCATACACCATAAGACCAATGTCCATTGTAATATCTGCCGGTTTCAGGTCATCTCTTTTTTCAATTAATTTGAAAAAAGCAGGGAATTCTCTACATCCGAAGTACGGTTGATAAAAGCACTTTCCCTTCTCCAGCCTTCGTTTTGCCTGTTTCATCATATGATGCAGCTTGTTTTCCTTTCCTCTTCTTGGCAAAATATATGCGTGAACTCTGTACCTTACATTTTTGAGAGCCATTGTTTGCCTTTGCGTCCTACCCTTTTGATCACTTCCGGCATAATCCATATCCGCGTCGGCAACTACAGGATTCATACCAGCAGAATCCATGGCCTTTTTTACTGCACTGACACTAATCTTTTCTTTCACCTCATTTCTCCGAAGTGCAATATAGCTTATTGGATTAAACACTTCAACTTTTTTGACTCGCCATCCAAATTCATCAGGCTTTGCATATATCGCATCCAATATCCCCCTTGTAGTTGAAGGCGTAATTACAGGGTATGAAAACCTTTCAACTTTTGTTTCAGGTCTTGTAAAACAAGCCAGCCCACCCCATGTTTCTACAATAAAATAGTTTTCCAACATCTCACCTCCTAACATGTCAAAGTACTCATTGAGTCCTTTTCAACCAAACCAAGTTTGGAATCATAATACTCCGTTCCATGAAGAATATAATATCCTGTATTCTCCCCTTCTCTGGTCTTGACGCTTTCCAGATAAGCAGAAAATTTTTCAATATCCTGAATATATACATTTACACTGATTGCAGCTACACTCTTAATCCATTTTTTACTGAACTTTTCATTATAGTAGCCGTTTACCGCTTCATTATAATCGTTAATCAAATTCTTATATGGAACAACAATAATACTGGTTTTGTTTTCAATCAGCTTATATTCTCTATCCACCCATTCAAAGTCATAGCAGTTTATTGCATTCATCAGTCCGGTATCTTCATTTTCAGTATTCTTTATTTTATACAAACTCCTGTAGTATTCCATAAACACCTCTGGTGTAAGCAGTTTGTCATGTTGAAACTTTTTTATTATTTTTTTAGCAGTATCAGCAGCTATTGAATAATTGTATTTGTCCGGATATTTTTCTTCCCTGGGGTAAAATACATAATAGTTACCCTTTTTAAGCTTACCGTTTCTGTTACATCTTCCGGCAGCCTGGGCTATTGCCTCCAACGGACCAAAAGCCCTGTAAACACAAGGAAAATCAATATCCACTCCCGCCTCAACACACTGAGTAGATACCAGGGTACATGGCAATTTATTTTTCAATCTATGTTTAACCTTATTTAAAACATCCACCCTGTGTGCAGGACACATTGTTGTTGTCAGATAAAAAAGATTTTCCTCCATTAATCCAATATCAATCAATTCTTTGTACAATTCTAAAGCATGCTGTTTAATATTGACAATAACCAGTACCTGTTTTTCCTCTGAAATTTTCCATGCCAGCTCATCCCAAGATATACTGCTATTACTTTCATGGAAATGAATCTTGACCCTTTCCAACCTCTCAAATAGATTTTTATCTCTCTTCACTATCTCTTCCGGTTTGTAATTTCCAATAATATATTTATCAATAGACTCAGATAAACATTTAAACGCAGGTTGTGTAGCTGTTGAGAAAACTACACTGCACCCAAATCTGCCAGTTAGATGCGTCATAGCTGCAACTGTTGGAATAGCAAGCTTGGACGGCAAAGTCTGGGCTTCATCAAAAAGTATGATACTGTTGGCAATATTATGCAATTTCCTGCACTTTGATGGTTTGTTTGAGAAAAGTGATTCAAAAAACTTAAGTGAAGTTGTTACGATGATGGGGGCATCCCAATTTTCTGAAAACAGCCTGAGTTTTCCCTCATTATCACATTCATAGTCCATCAGACTGTGATCTGCCAGTATATATGGTTTTCCATTCTCCCCCATGTCAGAGAAGACTTTTTCATATTCTTCAATTGTCTGATCAATTATTGAAAGGTATGGTAGTACGAATATTAACCTTCTGATCCTGTTTTGTCTTGCATGGTTTATTGCAAAACCAAGCATCGATAAGGTTTTACCCGACCCTGTAGGTGCAGTCATGGTATACATGCCTCTGGATTTCAGTGCTGCACTCAGACAATCATCATTTAAGTCATTTCTTATTCTGTTGATATTACTGGAGCTGTCACTTTTCTTTTTGATTTCCTGCATATATGCATAATACTTTTTGAAAGCTTCTTCAGGATTAAATTCTGCTCCTTTATCCCGGAAACTTAATTCACCATTTTTATTCCTGGAAAAATGTGCCTCAGTGCATATATAATCAGCATCTACAAGACAGGAATACAACATTCTAACATCAAGCATCGTCGAAATTTTTCTGCCGTATGTTTCCTTCTTAATAATCCCACATTTTTTATCTGTTTCAGTAAAAGTACCACCCTGTTGAATAAATCTGTTTCTCAATAATTGTGTATTCTTTTCAGAGAGTCTCAGACTATTAACTTCAATGCCTTTAAGATTATCAATATTAATCTTTTTGTAGAATTCCCCTGCATTCCCTGTACTTAATCCTATATGGTGCCCCTGGATAGCAATCGACGCTGCCATATAATATGACAAATAATCCTTTGCTACCATGAAGGCTCCTGCTGTCCAATGATCTATACCTTTTTCCTTTCCCTTAAGCCTTTCCTGAAACAAGTCTCCATATTTACCTATATCATGATATAAACCAGCAATTTCAGCTTCTTCCTTCATGTCTATGTATGAAGCAAACTCCCCAGCAAGTTTACTAACTATCAATAAATGATCAATTATTTTTTCTTCAACACCATTACATTTCGTATGAGCAATATAATCCATTACATAACCTTCATATCTTTATTTTTCTTTTAATGTTCATTTAATCTCTGATTATCTGGGTGTGATTCACAATTTATGTAAATGTATTACTATGAATATTCTACAAAACATTTATAATCCCTCTATTTTTTAACATTTTATTAATAATTATATACCTGGAGTTTGTATTTTAATAGCTAATAAGACCAGATTACAAAGAAAATAGTATGATTTCAATGAATTATTTGAAATACTTGTTATAAAAATTACCAAATGTGAATTTAAAAAAATAATCCTGAGACATTTAATATACTCTTGCCATAGAATAATTTACTTCCTTAAACAATATAACCTTAAAAAAATATAAATCCCAAAATTTACTGTTCATATACCTCAACTCCATCTTCCAGTATGTTTCTATAAAAAGGAACAACCTCAGAATAATCGTAGAAGGATTTTGAGTTTTTTGCATGTATTGAAACATCAACATCATACTTAAGTGATATATCAACAGAAACATCAACAATATCATCTCTGTATTTACGAAGGTCTTCGTCACTTTCATCAACCAATATTATTAAATCAATATCAGATGCTTCTTAAGAAAGTTTTTTTATAATCATTTTTTGTCTTGACATGCAGGTAGTAGTATGCCATAATCTATATTACTTCCAGAAAAAGACTGATAAAAAAATAATCAATATTCCAGGAGAAGACAATATGAATAAAGCAGTCCTTATCCATGTACCCCACAGTTCAGCAAAAATACCCCCTGAAGAAAGGGACAGTATATTGATTGATGATGATTCTCTTTTCAGAGAAAAGCTTAGGATGACAGATTGGTATACTGATGAACTCTTTTGTGTTGATGGGCCTGATGTTCAAAAAAACAGTTTCAGCAGGCTTTTGTTTGACCCGGAAAGGTTTCGTGACGACCGGCAGGAGATCATGTCAAAATTTGGCATGGGTGCGATATATACAAAAACTCTGGATGGCAGGAAATTAAGAAATCTTACTGTTAAAAAAAGAGAAGAAATGATCCGGAAGTATTATGACCCTTATCATTTTGCGCTGGCTAAGAAGGTAGAGGAACTACTTGAAAAATTCGGAAAATGCCTGATTATTGACGGTCACTCCTTTCCGGATAGCCCCCTTGCATTTGAAAGTGATAAGACATCGGTAAGGCCTGACATATGTATTGGTACAGATGAATACCATACACCGGAAGCACTTGCCAGGGTTATTGAGGAGTATGTCAAGGACAATGGCTTGACTGTCAGGCGGAATTTCCCCTTTGCAGGTACCATTGTTCCCATGAAGTACTATAAAAGTGATAAACGGGTAAGCTCTGTCATGCTGGAGGTAAATCGCAGGTTATACATAAACGAGGAAACAGGTGAAAAGAACAGCCGGTTTGATATGGTATCCTCCGTTATTTCTAAACTTGTTCTTAAACTGTGCGAACTTCAAATGTAAAGGTTCAAACTAGTGGTCTGTAACACATGAAATTGTGGGTAGATTGTCGTAGATTTTTTCACAAGACAAGGCGGAGGAGGTGCGAATATCTGGATATTTAATCCGACGACAACGCAGAATTGTGGAAAAATATGCGACAAGATAACTATAAATTTTATGTGTTGCAGACCACTATAATAAGCAAGTTTGGTTCAATAATCCATTGTATTGTTTTTGGGGGGTTGCTGCTTGATTTTTTTATCCAGCATGGGTGTTATTGGAAAGAAAATAGAATTCTACAAGACTGTAGCTTTTGTAACATATAAGGAATGGGCAGCCTACAGGAGTCATATGGCGGTATCACTTTTTGTAGGCCCTGTGTTTTTCCTGGTCCAGTATTTCATCTGGCATGCCGTTTTCACTACACGTGGAAGTCTCGGCGGATTTACACTTGAACAAATGGTTACATACTATGGTATCAGTTCTGTAATAAGCTACCTGACATTCGATTTTGCGGACTGGAACCTGCAGATGCTCATACGTACGGGAAAGTTTGCCACTTTTCTTCTGAGGCCTGTTACCCATGTATATTTCGCTCTTGCACAAAAAATCGGGCATAGGATACTGTCTTTCTGGATGGAATTCATTCCCGTTTACCTTATATTCATTTTTGCTTTCGGTATACGCTTGGTACCGAGGTTTCCAGTCTGGACGGTCATATCCATACTCTTAAGCTTCATATTAGCTTTTCTGGTCAATTACTGTATAGGCATATCCGGCTTCTGGCTGATAAGGACCAATGGATTAAGGCAGGCTCTCCATTTATTCAAGGATATTTGTGCCGGGGTATTCATTCCACTGACATTTTTTCCATCACCCATACAAAAAATCCTGTTGTTTATGCCTTTTCAGTATATCACATTTGTGCCCACCCGGGTTTTTATAGGCAGTTATGAACTGGGAGGTGTCAGTTTTTCAATTCCTGAAATTGTAGGAATACAGGCTTTAATGGTTCTGGCTATGGTATTGTTTGTAACCATCCTCTGGAAGAAAGGGATAAAAAGGTTTTCGGGGGTGGGAATATGATAGCTGAAAATCAATTCATCCGTGGTGTCAAGGCACATTTCCAGGCAATAAAAGCTGCACTGGCCGGAAGAATGGCATACAGGGGGGACTTCCTTTTAAGTACGATTATCATGCTTATGGCAGAGATGTTTGCTCCGGCCATCACATTCCTGATTTACTCGAACGGGGCATCTTTTCCGGGATGGGGTATATATGAAGTATTATTGATACAGTCAATTTTCATGATGGCAAGAGGTATCGCCTTCCCATTCTTTTTTGGCATGGTGTGGAATACCCTTTCCCGGGTACGGGAAGGGACATTGGATATTCTTCTGATAAAACCGTTGGGTCTTGTTCATTTGATTATTATGACCGCTTTTGACTGTAATGACATTGGAAAGCTTTTTGGGGGAGTCCTGCTGTTTGCTATTTCAATGAAGCATCTGCCTTTTCCGGGTTTCATGCAGTGGGTGCAGTTTCTGCTTCTGTTTATTCTTTCACTGGTTATGCTGTTTGCCTTTGCACTAATCATGTCGGCACTTGCAATAGTCTGGGTGGGAAACAGCAGAATATTTGAAATGTTTTCAGCAGTTACATCTTTTTCACAGTATCCGCTTTCTATTTTTTCTAAACCAATTCAGACATTTATTACTGTAATTATTCCATTAGGTCTGCTCGGTTTCTTTCCGGCATCCGTACTGCTGGGTAAATATTCGCCGCAAATAACTGCAGCCATAGTATCAAGCATTTTCTTTCTCATAGCAAGTTTTTGGTTCTTCAAAAAAATGGTACGTCAATACACCAGCACAGGAGGATAATGAATAAAGTGATTATAAGGGTAAAAGATTTAAGAAAGACATACAAGACCTATAAACGTGGAGAATCCTTCAAGGATACGGTTAAAAGCCTCTTTGCCAGACAATCCATTAACCTCGACGCCCTCAAGGGAATATCATTTGAAATAGAAAAGGGAGAGCTGCTTGGATTTTTGGGGCCAAACGGAGCGGGCAAGTCTACAACTCTTAAAATACTTACCGGTATATTATACCCCACATCCGGTGATGTTTATGCAATGGGCTATGTTCCCTGGAAAGACCGTAAAAGGTATGTAACCAATATTGGTGCTGTTTTTGGCCAAAAATCACAATTGCTCTGGGATATCCCGCCTGCAGATGCCTTTTACATGAACAGGTCCATATATGGCATTGCACAGAAAACATTTAAAAACACATTGAATGACATGACGGATTTGCTTGATGTCGGAGACCATATACATCGCCCTACAAGGCAGCTTTCACTTGGAGAGAGAATGAAGTGTGAATTCATTATGGCAATGCTCCACAGACCTTCAATTGTATTTCTTGATGAGCCCACCATCGGCCTCGATATTCTTTCCAGGGAAAAGATAAGGCAATTCATTCTGGAAATGAATAAAAGCGGAGTTACATTTATTCTTACTACCCATGACCTGAGCGATATTGAGCACCTTGCAAAAAGAGTCATTATAGTAAACCATGGTGATATTGTTTTTGATAACTCCCTGGACGACTTGAGGAGGCATACCGGAAATATAAAGCTCATCAGGCTTTCATCCCATGATGAAATAGGAGATATACAAATCAGGGGGGTTGAAGTAACAGAAAACCTGTCAAAATACAATGTTGAAATGATCCTTGATACCACTCAAACAGGCTTGAATGAATTTGTAAGGCAGATAGGGATTCAATTCAGGCTAAGTGACCTTATTATTGAGGAGCCACCCATTGAAGATATGATAAAGGAGCTGTATCTGGACAGGGAAGCGGAAAGTAAAAAATAATTAACATACAGGAGGGATTTGCATGAAGGAAACAGAGTTTGGACAGGAAACATTGAAAAAAATTGATGATTTTTTTCAATCTGTGCTTGACGAGTTTAAAGTTCCCGGTGCTGCCATTGCAGCAATCAAGGACAACAAGGTGGTTTACAAAAAATGCTTCGGGTTTAGAAACACGAAGAAAAAGCTCCCGGTAAATGAGAATACGGCTTTTCATATTGCCTCAAACACAAAGGCATTTACATCCATGTCTTGTGCATTACTTGTTGATGATGGAAAGCTTGAATGGGACAGACCGATAATTGAGTATATGCCCCACTTCAGGATGAAGAGTCATTATGAGACCAGCAGTGTGACAACTATTGACCTTTTGACACACAGAACCGGACTTCCGGCCCATAACGGAGCTTTCTACGACATGAGCCTGACACGGGAGGAAACAGCCAGACGGATACAATACCTTGATTCAAACAAAGGCTTCAGGACAACACTGCAGTACAACAATAATATGTACATGATTGCAGGACATCTGGTGGAATGCATTTCTGGAATGAAGTGGGAGGATTTTGTAAATGAAAGAATTTTAAAGCCTCTTTCCATGGATACTTCTTTTACAAGGCAAAGAGATGCCAAAAAGTATGATAATCTTTCGGAAGCCTACTATAACTCAGGTGAGGAGATAAAACCCATAACATTCCGCTCTATCTCTGATGACTATGACTTTCCCCGTGCTCCGGCCGGCTGCATTATTTCATCATTGAATGACATTATAAAATGGACAATTATGCATTTGAACAAGGGCAAATATAACGGCGGTACGCTGGTTTCAGAGAAAAGAATAGAAGAAATGCATCGGCCTCATATGATGGACAGGGTTCCACTTCAGGCACCTGAACTGGGTTATCTGTCCACCTGCCTGGGATGGTGGTCATTACCCTACAAAAATCATATTACTGTTTCACATGGAGGAGCATTTGGTTCAGGTATCAGTATGATTCCAAAGGAAAACATGGCAGTAATTTTTCTACCGAATTTTCAGGCAGGAATCAATGATATTATCTATTACCAGTTGTTTGACCGGATGTTTGGGGACGACATTTCACCCTTCCTTGAAAGAAAGAGGGAGCAGGTGCAAAAGCAGAAGGAAAATGCAAAAAGACAAAAAGAAAATAAGGAGAAAGAGAATCCAAGGGCGGAAGGTACATCACCATCCCATAATCTGGCTGATTACGAAGGTGTATATGAGCATCCAGCATATATGTATTTTGAGGTGAAAGCATCCCATGACAGGCTTGTACATATACACAGGGAAAAGGAATTTGAACTCCGGCATTACCATTATGACGTATTTACCATGATTGAAGAAGATGGCCGTCCATGGCTCAACTTCACCTTCCACACTGATGAAAACGGCAGGATAAGCAGTGTATCGGCACCACTTGAGCCGGCGGTGGGTGATATAGTGTTCAAGAAGCAATAGCTGTAACCAGGATCAGGCTTGTTAATATTTTCAGGTCTGATCCTGCTTCTTATTTACCAATAAAAAAACATGCATAAAGGTACAGCCCGTATTTATGGTTAACCGGCCGTCCTTTTATGCATGTTTTTTATGTATCTTTTATTTATCTTCCATTACTGTTTGCAAAATTTAATCTTTTATGGGCAAATACTTCTTAGGGTCTACCGGTTTATTGTCTTTTAGTACTTCAAAATGCAGATGAGCAGGTTCCGCCGACTCAAATATGGCCGTATTTCCTATGCTGCTTATAACATCACCCTGCTTGACCTTTTGATTGGGAGATACGGTATCGCCATTTGCCAGATTGGCATAAACAGTTCTAATATTACCGGAATGCTCCACAATAATAGTAATACCAAATCTGGGATCATTCTTAATTTCTCTTACAACACCGTCGGCTACAACTTTTACGGGGGTGCCTCTGCTTGAGCCAATATCTATGCCGCTGTGTGTTCTCCACTCCTCCAGTGTTTTTGAATATACAAGCCTATCCATAGCATAGTCAAATGTTATATCTCCATAAACAGGCATAATAAAATCCTGCAGCGGCTGGGCCGAAACACCAACTGCTTCCATTTCGTTTTCTGCCAAACTATCCGGCACGTTTTTATTATCATCCTGTAAATTGTCGGTATTGATGTAGCTTATGGAGCTGTCCTCTTTCCCTTCTTCCAGTACTGCTTCCCCCTGGGATTTTTCTTTGACATTTTGATCACTGCCGGAAGTGTCCTTTGACGATTGTAAAAGATCATTCTCATCATTAAATACATAATCCTCAGTATCATCGTCGAAATCCTCAGCCATTTCACCAGATATGATTTCTTCATCCTCATATCCCCTATCCGAGTTAATAAATGTTCCGTTACTTATAAAAACCGCCGTAAGTCCTACTATTAATACACATAAAGCTAACACAACATAGAATCCCTTTTTCTCAAAGAATTCAATTATTTTTTCCTTACTGAATCTTTTTTCTCCAAAATTATTTTTCATAATTTTCCACCTCCATATATTATTGTTGCCGCCTTTGGAAACAATATACATGGAAGAAGATATAAATTTTAAGCAAAATTTTTCTTGTTTTTTATGGAATGGTTGATAACTCTACGTTTTGATAATAATGCTTGAGAATTTTTTCATAGCCGGATCCGGTTTGGGCAAGATGGTTAGCTCCCCATTGGCTCATACCTACTCCATGACCGTTCCCATAGGCAGTTATTTTTATAATATTATCTTCCGGCATTTCAAACTCAAAATTTGCCGACTTTAATTCAAAAATTTTTCTAAAGTCAACTCCTGATATTTTAATATTTCCAACCCGGAGGGTTTTTACTCTTTGCCCTTCCGTATAATCAATAATGCTTAATTCATTTTTTAAATCATCCTTATCCACTTCAAGTTCAGGAAATTCATCCTGAAGAGTAGCAACAAAGTCATCCGGCGTAATAACAATTGTATTTTCATATGCCGGACTTTTGTCTTCACCTTGGCTAATCACACTTTTAAGGTAAGGAAATTCTCCTCCATCCCATACATCCCGGGAGTTTTCGGTTCTTCCTCCGCTGTTGGAATGAAAAACAGGGTCTATGACCTCACCTTCATATTTGATAATTATATTCCGGGTATCCGTTACAGCTTTTTTGATTTTGTCCATGTTTTTGAGGGCTTTGTTCTTATCCCATTTTAAAACAGCCTCATCTAAACATTTCCATGCCTGGCAATGGGTAAAATCAGTACAAACATTTGCACCGGCATGGCTTTTATCAATATTTGAATTGACTATCCTATAATATGCATATGTCCTGGAGGCTACAGCCTGGGCTTTAAGAGCCTCCAGTTCAAACTCTGCAGGCATTTCGGCAGCAACAACACCCTGCAAGTATTCTTCAAGTTCCATTTGTACGACTTCACCGGTATCGGTCATATAGACATTTATAACTATATCATCCTTTTCAGCAGGCACAGCTTTTATACTAAAATCCCTGTTAAAATCACTTTTTACAAATCCGCCCACTATTAAAAGCGGCAATACCAGTATTATGGCAACCATACTTATCACGTAATATAATATTTTCGTCATTGACCCCAAACCCTTTCATAGGTGCGTCCCTTTACATTATATTCCTAATCTACTCTATGAATACCTGCTCCGATTGAATTTAATCTTTTATCCATATCCACATATCCTCTATCTATATGTTCAATATTATCAATTTCCGTACTCCCTTCGGCTGCTAGAGCCGCAATTACCAGTGCCGCACCTGCTCTTAAATCGGTTGCCTTCACCTGTGCTCCCGTTAGCTTTGATTTACCCTCAATCACAGCACTTCTTCCGTCCACTTTTACTTCCGCTCCCATCCTTTTAAGCTCTCCAAAATGCATAAACCTGTTTTCAAATATAGTTTCAATAATTATACTGGTACCCGTTGATATGCTCATGACAGAAGATATCTGCGCCTGCATGTCTGTAGGAAAGCCGGGAAACGGCAGTGTTTTGATGTCTATCGGTTCAGGCCTTCCAGGGCTTTTTAAATGGATTGTCGACAGCTCCTCGGAAATTTCCATTCCACATTCTTTCAGCTTTGCCAGGATAGGCTTCAAATGGCCGGAAACCACGTTTTCAAGTACTAAATCTCCGCCTGTTATTGCAGCAGCCGCCATAAATGTACCTGCTTCTATTCTGTCGGGGATAATTGTATGCCTCACTCCCTTTAGATATTTTACTCCTTCTATTGTTATAGTGTCCGTTCCCGCACCATTTATATGGGCGCCCATTGCATTTAAAAATGCTGCCAAATCAGCTATCTCAGGCTCTGAAGCAGCATTTTCAATTACTGTTTTGCCGTCGGCCAGCACCGAAGCCATAAGAATATTTTCAGTAGCGCCTACACTGGGAAAATCCAGGTATATAACACTGCCTGCCAGTTTTCCAGTTACATGTGCATTTAGTACTCCCTTGTCCTTTTGTATCTCAGCTCCCATAGCAGTGAAGCCTTTTAGATGAAGGTCTACGGGCCTGGTACCTATTGCACATCCTCCGGGCATTGAAATTGTTACTCTTCCTTCTCTGGCCAGAATAGGTCCTAAAATAAGAAAGGATGCTCTCAATCTGCTAACAAGAGAATACGGTGCATAAGTATCCACTTTTTCGGATACCTCTATTTCCAATCTTCTATTTTTATAATCCCTTTTAATAGCTACTCCCATTGCTTCAAGAATATCACACATTACGTTTACATCTTCAAGATTTGGTACTTCGTCTATGATACTTTTACCATCTGCAAGTAAGCAGGCGGCTATTATAGGCAATACTGAATTTTTTGCACCATTGATTTTTACTTTTCCCCTTAAAGGCTTTCCTCCCGCTACAATAAACTTGGACAATTAAAACCCATCCCTTCACCATTATGTAATATAACTTTTATAAGCAATTTGAGCCTATTTGCCATATATGGGTTCTGCTATGCCCATTAAGGGTTTATTTTCTTTAGTATTCTTTGGTAATTACCGGAGTAGCAAGCCATATGTAAGTCTTATCTTCATAAGAATTGTATCTTATGGCTACATTTAAATTCACCCTGTTCCCATTAACTGAAATAAAATTTTTGACATTGGGTGAATATGCCGAAAGGCTGATTAAATTATTATCCTTTATTCCTTCAACCTTCTTGGCTCCGGCGCTATTAAAAACCTTTCTAAATGTATTATTCAATTCATTACTGTCAAGCTTTCCATTTATATATCCGGTAAGACTAAGGTTATCTTTAAAGTCCAAATTCTTATCCTCCATAAATGAAACCACCTTGCGTTTTATCTCCAAAAGGCCTCCTTCATCATAATCACCGGTTACATTAACTGTCAGGTAGCTCTGATTTTCTCCTTTATCATCAGATACAATGTGACATGAGACATTTACAAGATCACTGCTGCCCGTAACTCCGTTTACCTGTATTGTCCGGTAAATATCATTAGCCGTATTTTCAAGCCTGTAGCTTTCATCATCTTTGTCAATGCCCAACTTTTTTGAAATACTGTCAATATATTCTTCCAGCTCTGTGAAGGTATAATTGTATTCCAGCTTTGCAAAGCAATAAAACTCCTTGCTCAAGCCTGTGGCTTCAGAGCTTTCCAGAGCAGTCCTAAGCATGTCTGCATCAGCAATATAGTTGGTTTTATTGTTATGAATACTTATGTACAGAAATGCAAAAGCTATTGTTAAAGCAAATGCTACAATGAAAAATTTCCTTTTCATAATAAAAGCCCCCCTTGTGAGTGAGTTTGTTTCATTTAAATTATTGCCTTGCGGGAGGGCGTATATACATAGAATATTTTTCTCATTTGCGATGAATTTTTTGTTAATTAAAGAAGGGCAATATCAGAATTCTCCGGCAAGCCTCATGGCCTTTTCTAAAAGTGCCGTTAGCTCTGCCCTGGATATGTGGTCTTTTGGTCCCAATTCATAATTATTCCTTCCGGAAACAACACCATTTCTAATTGCAAATGAAACTCTGGATGCCATTTCTTCCGATACCTGGTCCAGATCGTTAAAGGGCGCGCTGCCGTAATCCTTATAAAAAATTTTGCTGCCTGTTTTCATTTCATATAATCTTATTGCCAGGAAAATTGCCTTTTCACGGGTAATAGGATTATTTTGGCTAAAGACGTCTCCGGGAGCTATAAGGCCGGACCTTAATGACACAGTCATGTAATTTGAATCGTATCCATAGTCCATAATATCCAATGCAAGTTTTACCGCATCACCAATAGCAGCTTTTTTATCAGGGTAAAAGCTATTTCCCTTAATACTCTGCAAATCGTATTCCGACGCAAGGATATTAATCGAATCCCTGTATTTACTCGAAGAAATATCATAGTATTTGTCTTTGCCTTCAATGCCCAGAGTAAAATAGCCGGGAACATGCATGTCAAAGCCTGGTTTTTTGAGGGGATTATTTTCATCCAGGTCATGCTTTTGCCATGCAATTCCATCTCTTGAGGACAGCCCGACAATCCCCTGCGTGCTTTTATCAGCCTGGCTCACATTGTCAAATACGGTCTTGACAGGTTCATCAAATCTTTTGACCATATTTCCGCCGGTTTTTACAGCAATCATTTGAATATTTGTTAAAACAGGGGTTTTAGGGGATAAAGCTTTGGCTCTGGTATCCATGTCGATGTCAAACACCAAATCGGGTTTTTTGTCTATCCCTGCAGCGGAATAAAAGGATAACGGTCTTATTATCACCGTACTTTGAGGATATTTCAATATCAGGTTTTCTCCATGCTTTGCAAGGGCCGTAAATACTTTGCCTTCTACCGACAGCCTGATTTTCCTTGTTCCAAAAGGATTTTTCACAAGATCAATTATATAATCAAAAACATTATCGGTTTTCATAATTTCTATAAACCTGTCCGCATTACTGTTTAAAATACTTAAATACCAGACTCCATTCCTGAGCACAGGATCTGAAATTACAATATCCCCGCCTAAATACTTTTCCGTATCCTGGTCGGAATCATAGTCGTCCCCGCTTCTTAAGGTTTTCATGGAAATACTTGAAGTGGGTTTGGAAAGAACGTTTCTTTCCCTGTCAAAAGCATATAATCTTGCATAATATCTTACATTGGATTTTAAGCCCTCCGCTTTATATGTTGATTTTTCCTGAATGCTATACTTTTCGGATTTATCATACCCGGGGCTTTCAGATAATTCCAGAACATATTCCAGGCTGCCTTGCTTTATCCATTCAAAGGTGATGCTGTTTGCGGTTATACCTGCCATACCAAACCCCACAGGTGTATCCGGAGGTATTAAAGGCAAGGTCTTTACAGGGTATGAGCTGCTCCATTCCGAGGTTTTGGTCTGATTATCCGCTCCCACGGCTTCGGCCTGTATCCAAAAATAGTAAAGTGTTTCTATCTCAAGCCCCTCTATTCTATATGTACTGCTTTCAATTAAATCTTCCGGTAATATATGAACCGTTTTTAAAGCAGCTTCAATATTGTCCTGGGTAGAATACTTTATATAATAGTTATATTTGGGATCAGCATCCCAGCCTAATCCTACATGGTTATCTCCCGGATAATGACTCTTAAATTCCGGAACAACAGGCTTTTCAAGGGGTTCTTCTATTTCAGGGTCAGTAGTTACAACAATGGGGTCGGATGGTCCTGAAATCAAACCGGCGGACAGTCTTGCAGCCCTTACCCATATAATATATGTTGTGTTGGGCAAAAGGTCGGATATGATTATATCTATATTATGTTTTTGCCCGTCAGGATTGTCATTGGGATTTTCATCAGGATCATTGGGAGCAGTTGGAAAAGCAACCACCTTATCGGCTGGTATGCCTGCCAGGTCCAGGTCCGTGTCATATTCTATACATCCTACGTCTATTGTCACTCCTTCATCATAGCTTACAATGCGATATTGGCTGCCTGTATATGTCCCCTGTTCAAGCAGTTCAATTATCCCGGGTTCCATAAGCTCCATATTTTCATGGGTAGTATATACCCATTTGTTTTCCTCGCTGTCAAAGTACTCATACCATTTGTTCTTCAATGATATGACAGCGGTGGATTCGGAAACTTCAGGCAGCATCAGCGGAGGCGGCCCTGTTTTAATCTTAAGGGGAGGCCTTGAAGGTACCACAGGCTGCTCTATAGAACCATCTGTTTTTGTTATAACTGTTTTAAATGAAGGTTCTGAATAGAGTATGACGGTCTTTAGTACCCCTTCAACATAATCAATAAAAGTTTTTTTAGCTACAATTTTAAAATAATATGTCGTGTTCGGATTTAAATTACTCAAATTATATTTGCAGCCTCTTATCTCGTTATTATGCATGACAAAATTGCCTTCACCCGGCAAAAGTGACGAAATGATTTTTTCCTCCTGTGAAGGGTTATCCAGCCTGGTCGGATCTGTAATCAGCCATATATCATATGATATATCCTTATCAATCGAACCGTCTTTAACCGGAGTTCTCCAGAAAACTGTGGCACTGTCCGAGCTCAAATACTCATCATAACTGACAATTATATCCCCGAATTTATTGGTAATTTCATCCACAAGCTCAGGAGCCGGCGGCTGGGCCGGAACTTCCGACTCCTTGATTTCAATTCTTTCCGACTCAATCTTTATTCCCGGATACAGGTCCTGCCCATTTCTGGTTACTATTGCTTTTATAATAAAATAATAATCCTCTTCATTGTCCGTAAGAGTTATAAAAAATGTTGTATCATCTGTTGCCGCAATATACTGGGGAAGTTCACCGGAACCTGCGGTTCCACGGTATATATGATACAAAATATCAACATTTCCGGCTCCCAGGCCCGTTATTACAGGAGTCCATTCCATTTTCCATATTGTACCAAAATCATTTGAAGCCATTCTTGTAGTTCGCGCCAGTATATAACTGCTTACCGTAACAGTCTCACTTTCCGGGGTATATTTAAGCGAGGTGTCTGCAGTATCCGGCATAATTTTAATATAATATACCCGAGCCGGGTCAGGAACCCTGTATATATACTCAAGTTTTCCGGTGACCTCATCAACCGAAATAGGCTTTCCCGGTCCTACAAGGTCGCTTGTTATATATATGGGCGGCGTATTGGAAAAGTCCTGGCTTTCAGAAACATAGAGCTTATAATTCATGCGTTCCCCGGAATTCCAAACATCATCCCATACGATTTTTATCTGGTTGGGACCATAGGGCTCAGCTTCTATGGATATATCGGTAAGAAATTTGACACTGTTTGAAGGAAGGGATTCACTGCTTGTATATACCGTCCGGCCTTCTTCCAGGTCAATATAGTATGCTCTTGCATATGTATAGTATATTGTACCCGGTTTAAGCATACCCATCCTCAATGAGACGGTATCCTCATGGAGCTTTTCATACTTAAGCTCAAGGGGGCTTGCAGGTTTGTAGGATTTGCCGACTTCCTGCAGATAAAAATTTATATATATTTTGTCCGCCAATTCAGGCGGATTCGGGCTTTCAACCTTTTCCCAGCGCAAATCCGCATAGTATCCGTCAAACTCATTATAGCCGATTGCGGGCTGGTCATTATGCAAGGGATGAATCTCAAGCTTTTTAAGTGCAGGCTGGGGAGGATAATCGATAGAAATAACCTCCAAGGGTATACATATAAATAAAAACAGCAGCACAATAAATATCAATGCAAAATTTCCGGTCCTTCCCATAATACCCCTCCAATATCGGTTTTGCCAATACTTTCTATTCAGTACCGCCCTTTGTGAGTTCAAGAAGCCTTACAAAAGCCTTTACGGTACTTGCCCTTGTTACCAGGTCATCCGGCTTGAAGTATCCCGATTGGCTTTCAAGCAAACCCCTTGAAACAGCAAAAGCCGAAGCCGTATAAAATTTGTCCTGTATGAATTTCTCATCAATAAAACCTATACCATGCAAGTAAACCTTCTCCGGGTTAAGTCCTGTTTTTATACCAAAAGCCCTATATAGGACCGCCGCCAGCTCCTGCCTGTTTACAAATCCCTGCATGCTATTTACGGCCAATACCTTGTCAAGCCCGGTTTCCTTTGCCTTTACAGCTTCATGACTGCTTTTGCTCTTGCCTTTTAATCCCATGACAACCTCGTAAAGAAGAACTATTTCTCCCCTCTTTACATTGCTGTCGGGAAGGGCATTATAGCTAAATGACATGAATACATAATCCAGGTCATACTCAGATTGCAGCCTATAAAAATACTCCCTGTCCGGATGATTTATCAAAAGTGACGACGAACTGCTTTTATTCTCGCCGATAAAAAAGCTGCCTGCAAAAGCCGAGTTAAAGGTATAAGAACCCCCGACATCCATAAGCCTTGTATTAAAAATTTCCCAATGGCTGCCCGTTTTTTTATACACCGTATTAACTGCTGAACCGATATTTGAAGCTGTTTTTATTATAATGTCTTTTTTAAATGAGGATATCATATTTTCCGAACCTTCCACATCTGCTGCCTTAAGCCTGGCCTTGAGCTTAACCGAAAGCTCATTGCCTATCAGGTTGACAAGCCCGTTAACATAATTTATAAATTCAGTGGAATTTGAGCTTCCGGTATATGACTTAACAAACTTGTTCAGCTTTTCATTTACCAATCCCGTTTTTTCATCATAAAGTACGTTCTTGACATAGTCATCAAGCGCACTGGTCAAAGTATTTGTACCAAAAACCCCAACGGCAAGAAAAACCTCCGGAGTAACTGCCGATATTCCTTCAGGCAGATATTTATCAGGTGCCTTTCCATGGGATGTGCAGATTTTTACAAACACATCCTTTACTCCTTTTACTGCATATGACTTTTCAATCTCATCCATTCCCATCTTAAGGGTCTGCGGACGGATAATGTACTGTGCATCCTTCATCTTTATGATAATATTTATCATATGTTCATTGGCTGCTTTTAAAACGGATGAAGGTATAAAGACTTCCAGACTGTCCAAATTCCCCTGGTGCAAAGAGGCGTCGATTACAATATCTTCTCCTATGCCTGATTCTAGCAGGTTGACGGCTCTCTTTTCCTTGACCAGAAGCTTGAGAGCCTGGCTGTTATTGATATCAACTATCCAAAAAAGACCCTTTTCAAGATTTTTTACTTTATCAAGAAATATTATTTTTTTGTTCAGCTCTTCTTCCTCGTCATCGTAGTCATCCTGGGAAAATTCAGTTCTGGTTGAAATGGAAGGAGTGTATTTTGAATATGAAACTATACCCGAATCCAGAGGGTCCGTTTTTTTGGACCGTACTTTTATAAAATACCTTGCATTTGATTCAAGTCCGGACAAAATTGCGTGATAAATCAAATATTCGGTACCTGATGTGCTTGTATCCTTTTCCGTATAGAAAGATATTTCATCACTATCCGGTATATTATAAGCGGCTTCTTCGGCACCCTTAAATGCAACCTCCTGTGAATAGGCTTTGCCTGCTTTCCATTTGATATGAAGCTCATGGTAAACATCCCTTGTTTTAAAATCAAATGCTTCATACACCAGGGTATTGTCATCTCCCCTGTAAACCCTTATGTCGTAAGTGCTATTGCCCTTTAAACCGTAAAGCCTTGCATAGTACCTTGTACCGTCCTTTACAAGAGAATATTTGCTGCGTTCCAGCAATTGATATGAAGAATTGCCAAAGGCCCTTAAATGGATCTTATGGTCGTCCGGTATATATGCAGGGTCGGTATCCGTCCAGTTGAAGCCAATCTGTATATCGTTTACGGCTTCTAACATGGTTGGCATTTCTATCAGATAGGTCGTTACGGGTATAGATACCCATGCGCTCTCATTACCATCCAGTACGGCCTTGATACTAAAATAGTAAAGGCGGTTTGGATAGAGCCAGTCCTTTATATGAAGAATGAATGTATTATTTTCGCTGTCATACTCGAAAAAGCCATCCTGAATATCCAAATTCTTATCCAGCACAAACAGCCCGCTGTCTCCGTCACTGTCCAGGTCTCCAAAATTTGAAATAAAGCTTTTGTAAAGGGGGTCGTCTTCAAAGACGCTGTCCGGATCGTTGGGAGAAAGCCTTTGGGCCGTACATACAATCCTGTATGAGACATTTTCTTCAAGCTCGGTCCATGCAAGTGATACACCGGAACCGGTTACCCGGGGCATTCCATCCTCATCAAGGGCTATGGAAAAATCAACCGGTGCCAGGGGCCTCCTCGCTCCCTGGTCAGGAGGATTTATTTCCTTTCTAACGGTTGTAACGGGCAATATTGCCGTGGCCTCTGATTCCCTGTCCTGCATTTCGTTTACCATAGCAAGCCTGGTCTTTAATATGAAATAATAAATGGTGTTTTCCTTCAATCCTTCACCAAACACATTATATGCCTGGGTTCCCTGGGTAAATGAACTTATGGCTGCCGTAATGTACTTGCCGTCTTCAGTGTCCTCCATGGTAATTAAAACATCTCCTGTACCGTCGGTTGAGCCTATCCTGACAAATGAAGAAGCTTGTGTTCTCGTACCCATATAAATATCGTAATAAATTTTATCGCCGGCATCCGGGTTTGATGTGTAATAGCTCCAATCAAGAGCATATTCGTTTATTCCGCTGAATTGAAGAACTATTTCATTGTTATCATCCTCATTAATACCATTTTCATACAAAGTAATGTTATGGGGAAGCGGTACATCCCTCTCATCCTGGGAAAGCGTGGTAAAACTTCTGGTTAATGACCTTTCAGATGTTAAATCAATGTCAGCACTTCCCTTGTTTTCAGCATATGCAGTATAAAGCTGCAGGTAGTAAACCTTGTTCGGTACCAGAAAATCGGGATATCCTTCGTCATTGGGCATACTATGTGTAAGCCCTGTTTCATCTTCCCATGTAAAAAGTTCAAATCCGTTAAGTGTATATATAAGCTTGTCACCTATTTCCTCAACATTGGGGGATACAGCGCTAAAATACTTGACCAGCCTGTATTCTACAGGATAATTGCCTAAAAGCTCCTCTCCCATATAAAGCCCTTTAAAGCTTCCTGTTGCGGTTTGCTCAGTGGAAAGCAATATGTGGAAGTAAAGGTCGTCCTTTATATCTTCCCAGCCTGCGGGCTTGTTAAATTCCAGCTTTATGTCTGAGGATTTTACCGGTATATCCTCTCCGGTTTGCGGGTGCTTAACCACACCGGAATTAAGTTTTCTATCCACAATATAAATGCCGTCGGGTATGGGAGGCCTGGTGGTGTCCTGAACTATGGTATAAGCCATCCCCGGAGATTCAAGCCTGTCCGGATAGGAATCTGTCTTTGCCACTATTTTATATGATATTTCATTGTCGGGGCTTATACCGGAAATAACAGTGACGGCAAATTCACCTTCAAAATAAGTATCATCAAGGGTTTTCCTGACAATCCAATCCCCTTGAATTGACGGATCGTCCGTAGTTTGAACCTGGTAATATAAGCGGGGCATATCAAGACTGCCCTCATTTACCTTAAATATTTTTACATATATGTTATTGAGGCTGTCCCTTGTAAGCTGAAACCTCAGCGGAGTATACGCATAAGAAAACGGACCTGACAACAAGCTGCCGTTTTGGTTGGCCGGGTCTCCTACGGATAATACATTCACAGGCTGGTCCAGACTATTTCTCATGATGGGCTTAATATTCATATAATATACGGTTCCGGGCAATATATCCCAATTCCTTAGCTGGTACTGGTCCACAGCCGCAGCAGGGTCGGAATCTGCGTCTTTTCTTCCGATAACATCAAAATTCATATATCCGCTGGAATCCAATCCATGTACAAGGCATGTTTCACCAGGATTTCCCGAAACATAAGCCGAATACTCCGGTGCCCCCGATATTATATTCATTGCTGCCTGTGATGAGCCCCCATTCAGCTTTGAATAGTCTGTAGACATATTTATTCTGAAATTAAGTGTCTGTATCTCCCTGCCGTCATTATAAACCTCGCCAATTCTTGCCTCCATGTGGTCAAGAGCCTGGTTGGCATAAACATATTCACTTACAGTATATACCTTGGGCATAACCCATCTTAAGTTAAGTCCCGGATTCACACCGGTTTCATATCCGCCGCCGCCAATTTGCTGCCTTTCCTGGTCCAGCCTTGATGCATAAAATGTAATTTTAGGAAGAAAATATAAAAATCCTCTTCCGATTTCACTTCCTCCCCCGTCCGGGCCGTTATATAAAACAACTTCAATATCATATATAATGTCTGCTTCAAGGTTTTGGACCGTTAACATATTTACAGTTTGGTTGACCGTATCGGAGAAAAGAACCGGACTGCCATTTTGGTCAGGGTAATGGTATTTAACCGTTACCGATTTGGTATTAGCTAAATTATTCCAGTACAATACAAGCTCGCCTTCGTCATAGCTCTCAACATAAATATCTATAGGCAAGCTTGCTGCAAATATATCCCCTCCGTAAGGAACAAAAGATACAATCATGGCTAATACCAAAACCATCGGTATTATACATTTTTTTAACCTGCTCATCTAAAAAATCCACCCTTCAAAACACCGGTAATTCTTTATATCTATCGGCAAATTATGGCTTTAAGTTAATAGATATTTTATTAAGCAATTTGCGCCTTAATCAAATTCAAGCGAGGAGCATACTAAATGTTGTATATGCTTATTATTCATACTACTAAATTTAGTATGCTCCATTAAGAAAATCATAACA
>JANQLN010000032.1 GCA_028280575.1 Clostridia bacterium | reverse complement strand
TTTATCAGTCCAATCATTAAGAAAATGTAAGTGTCTAGAACCTTGAAAAAGGCTACCCGGCATATTCACCATCCGTAGTTCAGATGCCGGCTTGCGGCCTCCATGCCGCAACTTACACCTTTTTCAAGAACCTATACACTAACATTTTCTAAATTCATTCCCAATGATAACTGTTTCACTATACACATAAATCTTCTCAATATTAAAAATGGGGACAAAATGTTTTTACTTATGATAGAGTAATTTGCTTAATGCTCTTATTTGCCTTGCTTTTAAAAATGTGATAAAGTACTATTATGTTAACTGTTACACTTGTTTACTGGGAGTATATATATGAAGACTATCAGATTAAACAAAAAAGGTATCTGGTTTTTAATGTCAGCAATTATATTACTGGTTTTGGCAGCTATTCTATTGATCTACACACTGGATTTTAGTGATAATAAAAAAGAAGTATATACGGAGCAGATTGTAGAGACTGAAAGTACAATGCAGGTACGGGATGCTGAAACAGCCGGGAGCGTAAATAGAGCTTACGGACAGGAAACTTTGGAAGATTCTTCATATGACACCGGTCCAGAAATAAAAAACGAAGCTGCAAAAACAGGTGAAACAATCAAGGTGCCGGCCGCTGTAGCGGAAGCAGAAGAATCTTCAGGCACCAAATATATACAACCTGATATATCAATACTTAAATCAATGGCTGAGGAATATATATCCAACATTGATGGTACATACGGACTATACTATATGGATATTGCAAACAATGTGGAATTCGGAATTAATCATATGGAAGAATTTACTGCTGCAAGCACTGTAAAGGTACCTATGAATCTCTACCTGTTTACAAAAATGTATGAGGGAGAACTGGACCCGGAAAAAAAGCTTGTATATACTAAGAAAGATTATGAAGAGGGTACGGGTATTTTATATAGAGAAGAGTTTGGCAATGAGTATACGATACGAGAGCTTTGCAGGTTATCTATTGAAGTAAGCGATAATGTGGCTACGAACATACTGCTGAGAATGATGACAAGGACCGCTTTGAAAGAGTATATGAGAGAGCTTGGCGGCACAGTAGTTGTTGACGGTAGAAATGTCAGCTGTCCAAAGGATATGGCTCTTTATTTAAAGCACGTATATAATTTTTATTTTGAGGGTGGAGAATATGGTGAGGAGCTTATCAGCTATCTTGAAAATTCTATTTTTAATGAAAGGATACCAAAGCTTTTGCCGGATGATGTAAAAGTAGCCCATAAAATTGGTAATTTAACACAGATATATCATGATATAGGGATTATTTTTGCAAAAAATCCCTATATACTTTCCATCATGTCAAAGGATGTCCTCATGGAGGATTCTTTCAAGGCAATACAGGAGTTATCCAAAATGGTCTATGATTTCACTAATGATATAGAAAAACCGGAAAACCAATAAAACACTATAAGTTACTGCCTTTTTTCCCGTATATAATTAAATTAATTAATTTTACGAACAATTTTCCTATTCCTATAAGTATAAGCAATACTTCAATGAGTACCAATGCCAAAAGCAAATAAAAGATATCCTTATGCTCTATTATCTTTCTTTTGACATATTCATACATGCTCTCAGGAGCGGGTATTTCCATGGAAGGATAAAGATTTACATCTATTTTTGTTCCATCTTGTAGTATGAATTTAGCAACTCCTACAATATGTGTTTTGCTGATTGGGGGAGTAAGGTTTTCATTAATATCGTATGTTACATCCTTTATATAGTCATCATTTACCGGGTGGGTATAATAAATATCACTAAAGGTAACAAGATCAACTTCGATATCATCTACAGCAATTTTTTCTATTGATTCATCCTTGGAAACCAACCGGCTAAGAGAAAAACTGCCGAATCCGTAGTCCAGAAGCTTTTTTGTATCTTCGGTAATAATATCCCCGGGAGAATCAAGCAGAATGCAGATAAGCCTTTGGTTATCTATTGTAGCCGTAGTTACTGCCGTGTATTTATCTTTTTTATTAAATCCTATCTTGCCGCCGTCTACACCTTCAAGCTCCCAGAAAATACGGTTTTGATTTATAAGTAATTCAGAGCCGTCTTTTCCATTCCAGACCTTGGTTTTTGTAGCGAATATTCTATTAAAGGCAGGATTGGCTATTGCATGCCTCAAAAGTATTGCTGTGTCTTTAGCAGTCGTATATTGCTGCTCATCATATAATCCTGAAGGATTTGTAAAATGGGTATTTTGAAGATTTAATTCCATTGCTTTATTGTTCATAAGCAATACAAAATTTTCAATACTGCCACCGGCGTATTCAGCCAGTGCCCTTGCTGCATCATTATATGAGCGGAGCATTATTGAATAAATAAGATCTTCAACCAGATATTTGTCTCCGGGCTCCAAAAACATAATAGAACCTTCGGATTCCGCAGATTCCTTACTTATAGTAACTGTATCGTTCAAATTACCATTTTCAACAACTAACAATGCTGTCATTATTTTGTTTATTATTGATATATGGAGCTTTTCATCAGGGTTTTTCATATATAATACCTGACCTCTGCGGGACTCGGTGAGGAAAACTGAAGCTGCCTGTATATTCAAAAAATCCGGATAGGTAAGGTTGTTTTGATTGTCTTCGGCAGTATTATCACCAGGAACAGCATATAACGGGATTGCTGTTCCCTGGATTAATATCAAAATAATAAATATCATTGGCAAAAAGCGTTTTGTCCACATAAATCCTCGATTCCAGAGATTTAAGGTTTAAGCAACCAAATTTAAAACCTTTTCTCTTATAAAAAACATTTCTTCCTTCATCTGTTAAAGAAAAAATCATTATCCTGTTTCTTACATTATAAAATTATAGTGCAGTATAGTCAATAACATGTTTTTTCAGGCTGCGATTATTCCCCGTTTTCAAACAAAATATCATTATATATAAGCAAAGGATATAAATTTATTTGTTTTTGACCAATTTTACAAATTCAACTGCGGGTATTATTATAAGTGATGAAATCATTACTATTACCCACTGCTTGAGATTAAGCGCCTCGACCTTGAAAATATCGTTTAATCCAGGCAAAATAACCACTATTACCTGCAAAAAGGCTGAGATTAACACTGCGCTTATAAGGTACCTGTTGGAAAAAAGCCCGATTTTAAAAATCGACTTTGTATTGGACCTTACATTAAAGCTATGTGCGAGTTGTATAAGTCCCAGTGTTACAAATGCCATGGTTATGGCAACGCCTTCACCGTAAGCTTTAAGCCCAATGAAATATGTGGCCAGTGTAATTGCACTTTCGATCAGGCCTTGATAAAGTATGTTTACGCCAACACCATCTGAAAATATACTGCTGTTTGCCCTCCGGGGCTTTTGCTTCATTATGTCACTTTCAGCTTTGTCAACTCCCAGTGCAAGAGCCGGAAAAGCATCGGTTACAAGGTTAATCCATAAAATATGAATGGGGAACAGTACGGTCCAGTTTAGCATGGTAGCAAGAAACAAAGTCATTACTTCTCCCATATTGGCAGAAAGTAAAAACTGTATTGCTTTTCTGATGTTATTGTATATTTTCCTTCCTTCTTTTACTGCCACGACAATTGTGGCAAAATTATCGTCGGAAAGTACCATATCAGAGACACCCTTGGATACATCGGTACCGGTAATACCCATACCAACCCCTATATCAGAGCTTTTTAGTGCGGGAGCATCATTGACTCCGTCTCCTGTCATAGCTACTACCTTCCCAAGCTTTCTCCATGCTTTAACTATTCTTACTTTGTGCTCAGGGCTGACCCTGGCATATACCGAATATTTCCTTACACCTTCAACAAAGTCTTCGTCGCTTATCTTATCAAGCTCTGCGCCTGTTAAAACCTGCCGTTCATCGTCAATCATATTTAGCTTTTTTGCTATTGCAGCGGCAGTGTCCCTGTGGTCACCGGTAATCATAACGGGTATTATTCCTGCACTTCTGCAGGTTTGGACCGCATCTTTTACTTCAGGTCTCGGAGGGTCTATCATTCCTATTAAACCGGCAAATACTAATTTATTCTCAATATTCTGAGAATCCAATTTTTTTGGAATTTCTTCCATATCCCTGTATGCTACTGCGAGTACTCTTAATGCCTTATCTGCCATTTTTCCATAAGCTGTATTTACAAGCTCCCTGTTAGTATTATCAAGGGCTGACTGTTTTCCGTCAATTAGGATGCTGCTGCACCTATCAAGCAAAATGTCGGGAGCACCTTTAGTGAAAACACGGTTTTTCCTATTATAACGGTTAATGGTGCTCATCATTTTTCTATCCGAATCAAAAGGGATTTCAGCTATTCTGCTTATTTCTTCTTCAAGTATGTTCTTATTGATTCCTTTACCGTAAGCAAATTCTACCAATGCAGTTTCTGTAGGATCACCTATAGTATCAATGGAATTATTGGAAATTGACAGTTTTGTATCATTGCATAAAGTCATTATATTGATTATTGCTTTCATATTTTCGTCAGATGCCGAGGCTTTTTCTGAGGAAATGTTTTTTCCGGAGCAGAAAAGCTCCATCACAGTCATTTTATTTTGTGTCAATGTACCTGTTTTGTCGGAGCATATTACCTGCGTACTGCCCAGGGTTTCGACAGCAGGCAGTTTACGTATGATTGCGTTTCTTTTTGACATTTTTTGTACGCCGATTGCCAGGACAATTGTTACAATTGCAGGCATCCCTTCAGGTATGGCGGCAACAGCCAAGCTGACTGCAACTAAAAACATATCCAGGTATTCCCTTCCTTGAAGTACACCTGTTGCAAATATTACAGCTGCAATTATCACAACAGCTATGCTCAAGTACTTACCCAGCTCTTTAAGTTTTTTCTGGAGAGGGGTAGCTTCTTTTTCGTTACTTGAAATAAATTTTGCTATTTTTCCAACTTCCGTGTTCATACCGGTTCCGGTGACAATTCCCGTGCCCCGGCCATATGTAACAATAGAGCCGGAGTATGCCATATTTGTCCTGTCACCAATAACCAGGCCAGTTTTTTCAATAGTGCCGGTGGTTTTCATTACAGGCTCGGATTCGCCGGTTAAAGATGATTCTTCAATTTTCAAGTTTGCCGACTCCAATAGCCTCATATCTGCAGGAACGTAATCTCCGGCCTCAAGTATTACTATATCACCGGGTACTATTTCCTCAGCTTTAATAATCGATACCATACCATTTCTTTTAATTTTTGCATTGGGTGCGGAAAGCTGCTTTAATGCCTCCAGTGCTTTTTCTGCTTTGCTCTCCTGTACTACTCCCAGTACAGCGTTTATTATAACTATTGCCATAATTATGAATGTGTCTGTAAGCTCGTCTAAGAAACCGGAAATTACAGCCGCTATAATCAGGATAATTACCATTACATTTTTGAATTGCTCCAGCAGCATTCCAAACAGGGTTCTTTTCTTGCCTTCTTGCAGCTTATTGGACCCATGCTCCGAAAGACGTTTTGATGCTTCGCTGTCACTTAAGCCGTTCAAATCCGTGTCAAGACTGTTTAGTGTTTTTTCTATCGAGCATGCGTAATATAAATTTTGGTCTTTTTCCATTGATACAGCCCCTTTATTTATAGTATTTATTTAATTATTCAAACTTTATTCAAACAAATAAAAAAAGACTCCCAACGCAATTTTTACTTGCGTTAAAAGTCTTGCTACCCTTTGGGATATAGAGCCAGACAATTACATGCCGGTTGTTGACTCCATAATTATAAGCTACTCCCCTTTAACAAAATCAATTTATCATAAAGGTAATTAATTGTCAACCTATGTTTTTCCGGTTTATTTTTTTAATATAGCATCTCCTTCTTTTATGCTGCCTTGTCTCATAAAATTTCCAGAGGCCCTGGACATCCCTGTTATTTTCCAATTCAGGGCCTGTTTCTGCAAACTTAAGCCCGTTTTTTATTGCTATTTTATTTATATCTGCCAGCATTAATGCATTTACTCCTTTTCCTTGCAGGTCAGGCCTTACTGCTATAAGGAACAGGTCAAGCCTGTCATTTTTCTTTATAGCCCTCATCAAATGGAGAAAACCAAAAGGAAAGACCCTACCCTTTATCTTTTTTGCCGCGAGTGTAAGTGAAGGAACAGCAATACCAAAGGCCGCCAGTTTATTGTCCTGGTCTAAAATGATTCTTACATAATCAGGATTTATGAAGCTGAAATACTGTTTGACATAAGTATCTATTTGTTTTTCCGTCAATTCCACCACACCATAGAGATCTTTGTATGCTTTATTCAGTAATTGAAAAACTTCCTTCGCATACGGAAGAAAATCCTTTGATTTTTTTGCAGGCAGTATTCTAAGCTTAAGCCGTTTTAAAACCAGTTCATTGATCTTAATAACCCTTTCAGGTAATTCCATGGGAACTTTTATTTCAAACTCAATCCAGTCAACATCTTTAGCATAGCCTAAGCCTTCCATATATTCAGGATAATAGGGATAATTGTAGTTTGTTATAAACATGCCGGGTTCATCGTATCCCTCAACGAGCATGCCTTCTTTGTCAAGGTCACAAAAACCAAGGGGACCGTGAACTCCATCCATACCTTTGCTGATTGCCCAGTTTTCAACAGTTTTCATTAAAGCCTCCGCAACCTCGGGGCTGTCAATGAAATCAATCCATCCAAATCTTACATACTTGTTGTTCCACTTTTCTATATACCTGCTATTTATAATACCTGCAATTCTTCCGACAATTTTATCATCCTTGTATGCAAGCCAATACTTTGCTTCACAGTACTCAAATGCCGGATTGCGGTCTTTTCTCAGTGTATTCAATTCATCAAAGTTAAGAGGAGGAACCCAATAAGGATTTTTAGAATAAAGCTTATGGGGAAATTGAACAAATTTTTTAAGATCACGGAGGGTATTAATCTCTTTTATATATACCATAATACGATTTTCTCCTTTGCAAATTAAAATAAAGCAATATGCTTAAATATTATATTGATTATGGTTTTTTGTCAAATTAAAAGCCATATACATATAGAGCATACAAAATTTAGTATGCTCCACTTAAAAGATTACAACATAAGCAAAATGCTCAAAAATATTTGCTTTGAGTTCCACCATTTTTCAAAATAGATATAAATTCATTCCCAATGATAACTGTTTCATTATACACATAAATCTTCTAAATGTTAAAAATGCAAAATGCTCAAAAGTATTTGCCTATTGACATTATGACACCGTGTCATATATAATTATGACACGGTGTCATATGAAAGTGCCGTAATCTGTAATGAAAAACGAGGAGGTGTAATGGGATTAATGCCAAAAAGTACATTTTACAGCCTGGATGAAAATAAAAGAAAAGCTGTTCTGGATGCTGCATTTAACGAATTTTCAAGAGTTCCATTTGATGAGGCATCCATTAAAAACATTATAAACGAAGCAGGTATACCGAGAGGAAGTTTTTACCAATATTTTGAAAACAAGGAGGATTTATATATTTATATAATCCACAATATTGGTGCGAGCAAGTTTGTCAGCCTGACAAAGCTTTTAAAGGATAATAGAGGCGACCTTTTTAAAGCTTTTAACATGCTTTTTATTCAGGAAATGGAGCTTTTCAAGAACAAAAAATACCATGAGCTTTTTAAAAACTTTTATTCACATGCAAGGTTAAGCATGCTGGATAAAATAAGCAGAAAGCGTTATATGGAATCAATGAGCAGGAAAAACCGTGAGCTTACAAAGTTTGTGGATTTAAGCCTTTATAAAATAAAGAATGAAGAAGTGCTTGTCGAGCTCATCCAGGTTATGCTTATGTCCACAAGGTATGTCCTTATACATGGGGATAATGAAGACCTTAATGATGAGAGTATGATAGACAGGTATAAAAGTATTTTGGATATATTGAAATATGGTGTATGCAAACAGTAGTATTTTTCGATAGGAGATGATATTTTGATTAAACTTTTTAAATTCCTTAAACCTTTCAGGTTTATTATTATAATAGTACTTGCGCTTACATTTCTTCACACTATTTCGCAGCTTTACCTTCCTACCTTGTTGTCGGATATAGTTGATACGGGAATAGTAAACGGAGATACCGGCTATATTTTAAGATTGGGCGGACTCATGCTTTTGGTTGCGGCAGCAGGTACGGTTTGTACCGTTGCGGCAAGCTATTTATCATCAAAAGCAGCCGTTGGTTTTGGCAGGGATATCCGAAGCAAACTGTTTTCACATATTGAGGGATTTTCCTTAAATGAGTTTGACAGGGTTGGGACGGCTTCTTTAATAACAAGGACTACTAATGATGTTACCCAGGTGCAGAATGTCATAATCATGATACTGCGTATTATGATAAGTGCACCTATGATGTGCGTTGGCGGTATTATTATGGCCGTATCAAAGGATGCAAAGCTTACTTTGCTCCTTGTGGTAGTCATACCCGTTTTGGCGGTCGTGATACTGGCTATTGCCCGTAAGGGAATTCCACTTTTCAGGACAATGCAGAAAAAGCTTGACAAGCTGAACCTGGTATTGCGTGAAAATCTTACAGGTGTGAGGGTAATACGTGCGTTTAACCGGACTGAGCATGAAAACAGGCGGTTTGAAAATGCTAACCGTGACTTGACGGATACTGCAATAAAGGTAAACAAGATACTTGCTTTGATGATGCCGTTAATGATGCTTTTATTTAACCTTACATCTATTGCCGTTATTTGGTTTGGCAGTATAAGGATTGATAATGGGAACATGCAGGTAGGAGACTTAATGGCTTTTTTGCAATATGTTATGCAGATAATGTTTTCCATTTTAATGGTTTCAATGATGTTTGTAATACTGCCAAGGGCGTCGGCTTCCTCAGCCAGGATTAACGAAGTACTTGATATTGAACCGGAAATAAATGATCCGGAGGAACCTGTAAAGATATTTAATAGAAGTGGATTTGTAGAATTCAGGGAGGTTTGCTTCAGCTATTCCGGTGCTGAACAGCCTGCCGTTCAGGATATTACCTTTAACGCCGCACCCGGTGAAATTACTGCAATTATCGGAGGGACAGGTTCAGGAAAGACAACAATGGTTAATCTTATATCACGTTTTTATGATGTGACTGCCGGTAGTGTAATTGTAGACGGAATTGATGTAAGGGATATTGCCCAGGAAGAATTAAGGGCAAAAATCGGTTTTGTGCCCCAGCAGTCACTTCTTTTTACAGGAACCATAGAAGACAATATCAAATATGGAAAAGAAGACGCTTCCGACGAACAAATCAGGCATGCTGCCGAAGTTGCACAGGCCGGTGAATTCATATCAAATATGGAAGACGGGTATAACTCAATTATTTCCCAAGGGGGTACAAATATATCAGGCGGACAGAAACAGCGTCTTTCCATAGCAAGAGCCCTTGTAAGAAAACCAGAGATATATATATTTGACGACAGTTTTTCTGCGCTGGACTTTAAGACGGATGCAAGGCTTCGAAGTGCACTGAAAAAGGAAATAAAAGATTCGACCGTATTTATAGTAGCACAGAGAGTGAGCACCGTAATGGATGCCGACCGCATTATTGTCCTGGATGACGGTAAAATTGCAGGTATGGGCAGACACAGGGAGCTTCTTGATTCATGTGAAGTTTATCGTGAAATAGTTTATTCCCAGCTTTCGGAGGAGGAAATAGCATGAGTGAAAAACATACTATGAAAAGACCTGGTGCAAGATCCGGCGGAGGCCCCGGATTTGGACATGGCGCCATGGGGATGCCTGTAGAAAAGGCCAAGGATTTCAAGGGTACTTTAAAAAGGCTGTTAAGGTATTTGGCACCTCACAAGGTAAAGCTTTTAATAATGCTGGTTACCGCTGTTATAAGCACATTGTTTCAAATATTGGGCCCCAAGATTATGGGAAAAGCAACTACAAAAATATTTGAAGGTATTATGACGAAGATGAAAGGTTTACCCGGAGCTGCAATAGATTTTGAATATATATTTAAAATTATTGTATATTTGACATCATTATACATTTTAAGTGCGCTTTTTGCATATATACAACAATTCGTTATGGCCGACGTAGCACAAAAAACAGTTTTTGACATGAGAAAGGATATTGACCATAAACTGGCAAAGCTTCCGCTTAAGTTCTATGATTCACGTACTCATGGTGAAATACTGAGCAGGGTTACGAATGATATTGATAATATAAGTACCACGCTGCAGCAGAGTGTTACCCAGCTTATTACTTCAATAATAACCCTGGTTGGGATTATAGTCATGATGTTTACCATAAGTCCGTTACTGACCCTGATACTTTTATTAACCCTGCCGCTTTACGGTTTTGTTACCAAGTCAATAGCATCACGTTCACAAAAGCAGTTTAAAGGGCAGCAAAAAGCTTTGGGTGAAATGAACGGCCATGTTGAGGAAATGTATACGGGCCATAAAATAATAAAAGCATTCGGACGTGAAAAAGAATCCATGAGAAAGTTTGAAAAAATAAACGGCAGGCTTTATGAATCAGGCTGGAAGGCCCAATACATTTCAGGTATTATAATGCCTCTTATGATGTTTATAAATAACATTGGTTATGTAATTATATGTGTAATGGGTGGTATAATGGTGACCAAACGAAGTATTGAGATAGGTGATGTACAGGCTTTTATCCAATATTCCAGGCGTTTTACCCAGCCCATTGTGCAAACGGCCAACATAGCCAACATACTCCAGTCCACAATAGCATCTGCAGAACGCGTATTTGAGCTTTTGGACGAAGAAGAAGAGCCGGCTGAAAAAAATGAAGTTAAGCATATTGATAATCCTGTGGGAGAAGTTGTTTTCCGGAATGTAAAATTCGGATACAAGGAAGATATGGTTTTGATGGAGGATATGAATATAGATGTAAAAAAGGGACAGACAATTGCTATTGTAGGACCTACAGGTGCGGGAAAAACCACCCTGGTAAATCTGCTTATGCGTTTTTACGAAATCTGGGACGGCAGCATTACCGTTGACGGATTTGATATAAGAGATTTAAAACGTGGAAACTTAAGAAGCATTTTCGGTATGGTTTTACAGGATACCTGGCTTTTTAACGGAACAATAAGGGATAATATTGCTTATGGACGTCTTGATGCTGCCGATGAAGAAATAATCCGTGCTGCAAAAGCCGCCCATGCAGATCATTTTATCAGGACCCTTCCGGAAGGTTATGATACGGTATTGAATGAGGAAGCTTCCAATATATCACAGGGACAAAAGCAGCTTTTGACAATAGCGCGTGCCATCCTTGCAGACCCTGTGGTACTAATTCTTGACGAGGCAACCAGCAGTGTGGATACAAGAACCGAAGTGCTGATACAAAGGGCAATGAAAAAGCTTATGAAGGGAAGGACCAGCTTTGTTATAGCTCACAGGCTTTCAACAATTCGTAATGCGGATTTAATACTTGTAATGAACCTGGGAACTATTATTGAAAAAGGAAATCATAATGAGCTTATGGAGCTTGACGGTTTCTATGCGGACCTTTATAACAGCCAGTTTACAGGGAAAAGCCCAGTGACTGTATAATTTTATAGTACCATGGAACTATTTTTTCTTTTTTTAAGAATATACCCTAAGAATATAATTTATTTTCGAATAGTATATATATCAAAAAATTTTGGGAGGTATTTGTACTTATGAAGAAAATAGTTTCAATGTTAGTAGTTTTATCAATGCTTTCTTCATTTTGTGCCATGTCTGTATCGGCAAGCTCGGCCTGGTCGAAAGGAGAAAAAGATATTCAGCATAGCCTTGGCAGAAGGAACGGGATTCCTTATGGTCTGGCTAAAAAAGCTTTTGAAGATGTAGATTTGCTCGACTGGGCACAAAAAGCAATTGAAATGCTTTGCTCCAAAGGACTTGTAAGAGGATATGGAAATGGATTATTCAAGCCTAGAGGAAAGGTTACCAAGCTGGAAACAATTATCATGACCTTAAGAATTATGGGCTGGGAAGATAAGGCTTTGAATATGAAAGAGCTTACTCCGAAATACAGGGGTAATTATGTAGGAAGCTGGGCCGTCGGATATATAAATATGGCATATGAAAAAGGGATATTGGATGATGTAGACATGATGTATTTTGAGCCGGGGGCACCTGCTTTAAGGCATGAAGTAGCAAAATATGTCATAAGGGCATTGGGATATGAAGAAAAAGCACAGGAAAATATGGACAGTGAGCTGCCCTTTGATGATGCAGCTTTAGTTCCTGTGGGCTCAATTGGATATGTCTATCTTATTAATGAGTTGGATTTAATGAAGGGATATAACCGCAGGTTCAATCCACTGGGTACCTTAACCAGGGCCGAGATGGCAGTTTTATTCCAAAGGCTTGATAGAAAGGTTGACAAGATAGATGAGGCTGAATTTAGAGGAATAGTCTATAAAATTGATGAAGACAGTATTAAGGTCAGAGTAAAAGGAGAATTAAAAACCTTTGATGTTTCCGAAGATGTGATTGTATATGACCGTGATTCCCGTATTCCATACGGGGACATTACAGTGGGCTCAATGGTTATAATAGGGATTAAAGATGATGTGGTAACGTATATTGAATTAATTGACGAAGATGATGATGAAGATAAGATAATCACTGTTTACAGCGGAAAAATCATCGGTATTAAAAATGCTGAACCAAGGCAAATTACTTTGCAGGATAAAGAGTTGAAATTAATTTTCAATGTAATTGATGATGTGGATGTTTATATTAATGGCGATGAGTCGGATTTCAATGAATTAAGAATAGGGGATAATGTAAAGATAGTTGTTGATAGAGACAACAGGGCAAGGAAGATAAAGATTGAGCGTGAAGAAGACCAGGAAACCGATAAGGTTAACGGGTATATTACTTCCCTTGATCTCAAAGGAATATACCATATAACCGTTAGTGACGCAGTGTATGGAGGAACCAGATACAGGCTTGACAGGGATGCGGTTGTGATTATTGACGGCGATGAAGAAGAACTGGAAGACCTTGTTGTCGGAATGTATGCTGAAGCAGAGCTTTTGCGGAATATAGTTACCAAGATTACCGCAAGGAACGTCGAATTCCAATTTGAAGGTAAAATCATAGGGGTTGTAAACAATCTGATCACCATAGAAAAGGATAATAATACCCGGGTTACATTTATTTTATCTGAAGATGTATCTGTGCTGATTAACGGAAATTCCGACAATGATATCTATGATTTAAGTCCCGGGGATAAGGCCGAGTTTGAAGTTATCAATAATACGGTCCATGAGATAGAAATAGAAACACAATAAGTTGAATTAGCCCCCGTATGCCATATTTCAAATATGGCATACGTTTTTTTTTATAATTCTTCCCTTGATTTGGTTAAAATCAATTCCTTGCTTTTTATGTCAATAACTTTGCTTTTATCGGGAAGGGGGTCCTTTTTAACCAGCTTGATATTGAAACCAAAACGGGCTTTTCTTTTTAGTTTGAAGTAGCATGGAATTGAAAAAACAAGTGCTCCGGCCGCATTAACAATCAGGTCCCACATGGTATCGACAAGTCCGGATTTTTGCATGTTCAATCCAAAAAGGGAATCAACGGTAAACTCATATATTTCCCATATTACGCCCAATGCAAGAGCAAAACTGAATGAAAATATTGATACAAATAATGGGCTTAAGCTGATGGACAGCTTTTCATTTTTGTTTAATATGTCAACCAGTGAAAAACCCAAGGCAGCAATAATAAGCCCGGATAAGGTGTGGACAGCTATATCCCACCACCAGATCATGTTATAAAAGGAGTTAATACTGCCAAGGTATAGTGCGCAAAAGATGAATACAACAACAATAATCTCAAATCCGCTCGGAAAATCAATGCTTAGCTTTCTTTCAATAATTGTTGTAAGGAAGAGCATAAAAAGAGTAAGTATACATAATCCCATATTACCCCAGTCATTTTTAATTAGTGACCATATTACCCCAAATGCAACAATTCCCCTTAAAGCAATGAAAACCACAATCTTTATTTTATCAATTTTGTTCACACCGGCTACCCCCAATATCAAACAGTTCTGCATTTTATCCTTTTTCCTATTATACGTGATTCTCTATAAAAAGTTTAAAAATTTGTTTGTAAATTTTTACTGTTTTTTCATATTCATATGATGAAGGCTTGAAGCAATCTTTGAGTTTCCCCATTTTTTAAAATAGGTATATATTTATGAGTACAATGAACCATTTATCAGTCCAATCATTAAGAAAAAGTAAGTGTCTAGAACCT
>JANQLN010000010.1 GCA_028280575.1 Clostridia bacterium | reverse complement strand
CGTACCTACCGGAACGACACACATGCTCGCACCCGTTACATCGGAATACGGAAAGTATTCCTCAATCCTCCGCCTCGTCTTGCAAAAATCATCCTCGCCGCAAATCCAATATTTTAAATGACGCAAGGTACTAATATGTTCCATCAAAAATCATAATAACGCAAATTGCTCAATTAACATAATTATAATTTGTTTGAATTATTTTTTCATCCTGATTGTTAAATTTTTTTCACTTTAATGGTATAATACTTTTTATAACTGAAATAGAGGTTGAGGAGAAATGCTACATGAATTTTCCAGGACAGAATTGCTCATAAGTAAAGATGGTTTGGAGAAGCTTAATAATAGTAAGGTTGCTGTGTTCGGTATAGGCGGAGTGGGCTCATTTGCGGTGGAAGGATTGGCCAGGGCAGGTGTCGGCGGCTTTGTACTTGTAGATGATGATTTAATATGCCTTACCAATATAAACAGGCAATTACATGCAACAAGAAAAACAGTAGGAAAACCCAAGGTTGATGCTATGAAGGAAAGGATTCTTGATATAAATCCTACAGCCCGGGTAACTACTTATAAAGAGTTTTATTTGCCGGAGCTTTCAAATGAACTTATTTTGGATGATTATAGTTATATAGTAGATGCAGTGGATACGGTAACTGCCAAAATAGGCCTTGTAGTAAATGCAAAAAGAAAGGGAATACCTGTAATAAGCAGTATGGGAGCGGGAAACAAACTGGACGCCACCAGATTTGAAGTTGCCGATATTTATTCTACCTCTGTTTGCCCACTGGCGAAAGTTATGCGAAAGGAACTGCGTAAAAGGGGTATAGAAGCACTTAAGGTTGTCTATTCCAGGGAAGTACCGCTAAAGCCTCTCGGAATAGAAGATTCCGGTTGCAATAAGAATTGTATTTGTCCTGGAGATACTTCCCGGAAATGTACGGTAAAGCATCAGATACCGGGCAGCATTTCATATGTTCCTTCAGTAGTTGGACTGATTATTGCAGGAGAAGTAATAAAGGATTTAACCTTGGGAAAATAGTTTGAAGGTTGGTCAGGTTTATTGAATATTGGAGGTGGATATGTTTAGATTGTTTGTTTTGCTTGCACAAGCATTTAAACCTTTTAACAAAAAAATGTCAGTCTATATGCTTAAAAAAGCTTTTTACTTCAGAAGCAGAACAAGACATCTGAACAGCTTGTATGGTTTAGCCCTTTTGCTGGACGAGTTTGGAGAGCATGAATATGCAAAAAAAACTTACAGGCATATAATTGAAAAAGATCCTGACCAGGCCGGAGCATACTATGGATTGGCAGTTTTATATGATGAGATGAAGGATTATGAAAATGCTATAAATCTATATCATGCGGCTATAAGATTGGATGATGGATATGTCAAGGCATATTTTTTCCTGGCTAATGCATATGACCAAACGGGGAAAAAGGATGAAGCAATTAAATATTATAAAAAAGTTTCAGAGCTTGACCCATGTGACTTTTGGGCGCATAATAATTTAGGTTCCATTTACGAAGAGCTTGGGGAGGATTTGCTAGCCCTCGAAGAAATAAGGAAAGCATTAAAGATTAAGCCAAACCATTATAAAGGACTTTTTAACATGGGTGTTATGTATAACAAAATGGGATATAATGATAAGGCAATTGATTTTTATAAAGACTCAATAAAAGTAAATTCACACTATCCATATAGTTTTTTAAATCTGGCAGTACTTTATGGAGAAATGCAAAACTGCAAAGAAGCAGTCAAGGTACTGGATGAAGGTATTGAAAATAATAAATGCGTATCATTTTTATACTACAACAGGGCTTGCTTCAAAGCACGGCTAAACCTAAAAAAAGAAGCATTGTGCGATTTGATAAAAGCGACTGAACTAAGTCCCGGCCTTGTAGAATATATGAAAAAGGATGAGGATTTGAAGTGTATAAATGATATGAAGGAATATGTGTTACGTTGGGGATAGACCAAATTTCTTTAATTCTTACAATATAACTTTAAAAATCCTTGTGTATTTCAAATAAAGCTGACTAATTGATAGGCCTATTCAAAAGCTATTTTTTCATTATTGAATATTTTAAAATATATATGTACCCGTACCCATTACATGTTTAGTATATATTTACAAGAAAACTATTGACAAACCTGGAATGTAAGTAGTAATGTGGTCACAAACGATTTATTCAAGGAATGCTATTGTAGTATTGTTAAAGATTTAGAAATCAAGAAAATTAGAAAGAAGAAAATAATATGAAAAACAAATTATTGAAAAATGAATCTATTTACATTTTTGTATTTATGATTTTTCTGGCAGCAGCTTCTTCAGTTATTGCGACTACTATTCCAAAATTTTATCAAGTCATTATTGATAAAGGAATTATAAATGGTAATAGAACTGTATTATTAACTTATTTAAGCGGCATTTTGTGCTTGGCATTAGTGAACAGTATAATAAAATTGTTTAATAATATTAATATTAATAAAATGGGAGTTATGTTCACTAGAGATATTAAGGAAACGGTTATACGTAAAATATTCAATTCACCCATGAACTTTTTTGATAATATCAGTAAAGGTGAACTAATGGAGAGGATTAGAGAAATTGATGCCTTATCCGGCATTTTTAACCCACAGATATTATTAGTGGTTATTACTATTATTACTGCCATTATTGCTATAGTTCGAATGGTAATGATTGACTGGAGGTACATATTAGTATATGTTGTGGCATTACCGCTGCTGACACTGGTATCATTTAAGCTATCGTCTTCTTACAAGAATACTACAAAAGAACTTATTGCCTTGAATGCACAAACAAGTAAACTGATGTATGAAGGTTTCAGTGGTATAAGTGAGCTAAAGAGCTTCAATATGTTACTAAAAAGGCAAGAGCAAATTAATACACTAAATGGCCAAATATATGAAAAGACAAAAAAGCAAAATAAAGTTTTCTCACTTAGTACAGAGGTGATTGCTATAATTAACATTTGTGTTTCTGTTACAATTACATTATTATTTGCTGCGTTTTTTACTGATGGTAATTATAGTATTGGACAATATGTTCAAATAACAAATTATTCTTCTTTGATTTTAGCTCCCGCACAAATGAGTGCAACGGTATTGACTATGATTCAACCTGTAAGACTCATCATTAAAAGATTAAAATATTTTGATTCTTTTGAAGAACAAGATTGTAAGAAAGGAAAAAAAGTAGAACATATAAAAAGTATTGGATTCCATCGTGTGAATTTTGCTTATGGAGATAAAGGTGTTTTAGATAATTTGAGTTTTGGAATTGAGAGTTTTGGAATAACAATGATACACGGTAAAAATGGGAGTGGAAAAACAACTGTAATTAAGCTTTTATTGAGATTGTATGATTCCTATACCGGAGATATTTTTATTAACAAGTCTAATATCAGGGAATACAGCATTGAATCAATAAGAAGTGAAATGGCGGTTGTATTTCAAGATGTTTTTTTGTTTGATTCTTCCATATATAAAAATATTGAATGCGGAGATAGTAAAATTACAAAAGAAATGGTCAAAAAATTATTATCCGGATTAGAAATTACGAGAATATTTGGAGATATTACCGAAGATGAAATATTGGACATTCCGGTAACAGAAGGGGGAAAAAACCTGTCTGGTGGACAACGTCGTATCGTTTCCATATTAAGGGGATTGGTAAGAAATCCGAGTGTTATTATTTTAGATGAGCCAATTGCAAACTTAGATGATCAAGCAACCAAGGCAGTAATTGATGCAATATCAAAGATTAAAAATAAAATGGTAATTGTTGTATCACATAATGAAGAATTAGCTAAATTTGCAGTCAAAATAATTCGGTTATAAGGTAAGTTTTAATTATGTTGAAGATTATAATAGATAATTTCGCTGGGATAGAGGTAAAGTCTAATCTATGCAATGTAAATCCTTGTGTATTTCAAAAGTCATATTGCAAGAATTAAAGACGTTCCATATAGTATGCCAGGGTATTATCTATGAACATCATGACTACAAAACCTACCAAAAGGGCGAAAGTAGCCATTTTTGAGTGTTTGTGATCACTTTGTGATTCGGGTATTATCTCATGACTGATTACAAAAATCATAGACCCGGCTGCAAATGCCATAGCAAGTGGAAGAATAGGCTTTGATATTTGAACAATACTGACTCCAATAATACCTCCAACGGGTTCAACCAAACCTGTTGCCATAGCTATAAGAAATGCTTTCCACCTTGGATAGTTCTCTCTTATCAGAGGTATTGCTATAGCCAGACCCTCAGGAAAATTCTGGAGTGCTACCCCAATAGTCAGACTCAAGCCGTTAGCTATATCACCGTCGCCGAATCCAACTCCTACAGCAAGGCCTTCAGGGAAATTATGAATTGTTATGGCTATTATAAAGAGCCATACTTTTCTTAAACGGGCACTGCTTTTGACAGTTTCCTCCCCACTTCCCATGGAGTTCAGCATTAGATTGCTGTCAGGGAAAAACTTGTCTGCAAAAACCAGGAATGTTCCACCTATGAGTATTCCTATCAGTGTTATAAAAGAGCCTCTAACTCCACCCCCGCCCTTTTCAATTGCAGGTATTATCAAATTAAATGATGTTGTTGCAAGCATAACACCGGCTGCAACTCCCAATGCGCCATCCAGCATTTTTTTGGAAACATGCTTTTTTAAATATATAAGTATTGCTCCAAAACCTGTAGAAAGACCTGTAAATGTGCTGGCAAGCAAACCAACCAGAATTATGTCGTATCCTTGTAAAAATTCAATCAAGCCAAAGTTCCCCCCATATTTTTTCAAACCTCAATGTCAGGTTATGTTTTGGACATAAAAATTGTGAGTACTAATGCTAAAGTGAAATCTAACATTAAATAAATGAGTTGAAAATCAATCAACATGGTTGATTGAGGTTTCAACATTAATACCATCTTCTTTCTTATACTGTTGACTGAGGGCATTATCGTAAGGGTACCATTAAAAAACTTATAAAACAGCAGGCTGCCCGATGCAAATATTCCAAAGATCCAGAACATATGCCAGACAATATTTCCATTATCTGTTTTCTTTTTGTCAATATATTGATATAATTGAATTATTGGTTGAGCCAACTATATGGAGGTTATTGCACTAATCCTTTATATAAAATAAAATAATAATGATGACAAAAAGGTGAAAAAAGAGGTTTTTATATATGAAACAAAGCGATTTTGAGGTTATTTTACAAGAGGGTGAAAGCTATAAAGTAGAATTCAAAGAAACTGTTGACAAAAGTCTTGTTGAAGAGGCATGTGCATTTGCAAATGCTTCTGGTGGACGTATATTTATTGGTGTAAGTGATGATAGGAAAATTACTGGAACTGATGTCAGTAATTCTTCACGTTCCAGAATACAGGATACACTCAGGAAAATTCAACCTAATTTAAATATAAAACTTGATGTTTTCAAGGAAGTAATTATTATAACAATACCGGAAGGTAATGATAAGCCATATGGTTGCTCTAAAGGATTTTTTCTAAGAGTTGGACCCAACTCTCAAAAACTTGGGAGAAATGAGATTATTTCATTTATACAATCAGAAGGACGGGTTCGATTTGATGAACTTGTTAAATTACAAGTGAATTTTGAAGAAAATTTAAATAGTGGTGCATTTGAAAGATATTTGAAAATGGCTGAGATAAGTAATGTTTTACCTAAAAAAAACATACTACATAATCTTGATTGTATTGTTAGTAAGAATAATGAATACTTCTTTACAAATGCAGGAGTGTTATTCTTTTCAAATGAACCTGTTAAATATATTCCACAATCTACGGTTGTTTGTGCATTATATAAGGGAAAGAAAAAGGTTACTGTACTTGACCGTAAAGACTTAAGTGGAGATTTAGTCACAGCTATTGATGAAGCAGTCATATTCTTAAAGAAGCATCTAAATTTAAGGTATGAGATAAAAGGAATACAAAGAAAAGAAATTCTTGAAATACCTGAAATAGCAATTAGAGAAGCAGTTATTAACGCTGTTTGCCATAGGGATTATTTTGAAAAAGGTGCCAATGTAATGGTGGAAATTTTTGATGATAGAGTTGAAATAAGTAATCCGGGTTCACTGCCTCATGGCTTAACAATTGAAGATTTTGGTAAAAGAAGTTTGTCCAGAAATCCAACAATAGCGTCGTTACTGCACCGGATTAATTATATTGAAAAAATGGGAACCGGAATAAACAGGATGAGGCAGTCATGTAAAGAAGCAGGAATTCCTGAACCTAAATTTCATATAACCAGTTTTTTTACTATTGTTTTTAAAAGGATTCAGAATAAAAAATATAATGTTCACAATGAAAACTTCGGTGAAAAGTTCGGTGAAAACTTCGGTGAAAACATAAATCAAACTCAATTTAAAATACTGGAATGTATTTTTGAAAATCCAAAGGTCTCTGCTAAAAAGATTGCTGAGCAACTAAATCTTTCAACAAGAGCTATTGAGCATAATATTAAAAGCTTAAAGGAGAAGAGAGTTATTGGAAGAAGGGGTTCAGCCAAAGGCGGACACTGGATTATTCTCAAAGAAGATGAGTAGTCTTTAATAAAAACTGATAAAACAAAGGCAGCTAACAAACATAATGATCCATTTATTAATTATGTACATCGTAAGATTGATTCAATGAGAAATGAAAATCCATATAATCGTTCATCTTTACCTTGGCTCGTGAACCTCCAGTATATGGATATGGAGCCTAGACATTTACTTTTTTATAGATATTATATATAATGATGGTAATAGATAAAGAATTCTGATGCTGTATTTGAATAAATCTCATGACGCGGTTTGGAGTGAAACACGGATGTTCAGAGTAGTTCTAGTTGATGATGAACATTGGGCTTTAAAGGGAATCTACAATAGCTTTGATTGGGAGAAAAACGGATTTGAGGTTATTGCTAAAACTACCGATCCCGATGAAGCACTTGATATCATTTTAGAGGAGGAGCCGGATGTTGTTTTTACCGATATCCGAATGCCTGAAATATCCGGAATTGAATTAATCCGTCTTACCAGGGAGGCGGGGATAGTATCCGAATTTGTTATTGTAAGCGGTTTTAAAGAGTTTGAGTGGGCCCAGCAGGCTTTGAAATATGATGTATCCTACTATCTTCTAAAACCGATTGATCTTGATGAAGCAGAAACATTGCAAGAAAAACTTCTGGATCAGCTAAAGAAAAAAAGGAATACAGAGGTGCAGCTTTCGAGTGTTGTAACAATTACAAATTACATCCGACAGCATGGAGGGATTGAAAATCTATTTAAAATGAAGGGATTCCTGCCTCGGTACGGCATGTATCAAGTGATTGCGTCTACTGGATTGTCGGCAAGAAAATTGGAAGATTTGATGAATATGGCGGATATGCCGACCCTGATTTTTAAAATTGCCCTTCGTAAATATCTGTGTATTGTAAATGGAAATGAGGATATTAGCCGGTTCCTCACAAGCTCTTTTTCCAAGAAGGGAATTAAAAAGGGCCGGATAGGGGTTAGCAGGCTATTTAAAGACCTTGGCCAGATAATAAATATGAGCCGGGAGGCCGATATTGCATTGCATAACGATTTTATTTATGGACATAATGGTGTGTATATCTATCATGGAGTGAATCATTTATTGGTAAAGTCCGCGCTGGACCATATTGTTGCGCCAAGGAAAAACCGTCAGGATATCCTTGAACGGAAGGAGTTTATTGAAAAACTGCCCGGTTATTTTATTGCAAACCATCTGGGGATGGAGGCATTGACTTTTTTTTATAACGGTGTGATCAACTATATTTTCTATGGTTCCTACAATCTGAACTCCGATATCGGCTTTGGATGCGAGTATATGGACTATGAAAGGATATATAGTGAATTTGGGAATTTCCAAAGGCTTTCCGAGCATTTGAATAAAGTATTTTGCGGATATTCCAAAGAGATAGGTGCTGATGGGGTTTTTTACATCAATAGCAATTTCAAGAAGCTCCTTGCTTATATCCAACAGAATTACTTTGAAAAGCTGTCTCTTGATCAACTGTCCCGGCGTTTTTTTCTGAATCCTACTTATATCTGTGACCTATTTAAAAAAGTTACCGGAGGTACCTTTTCAAGCTACATGACGCACTTGAGGTTAGCCAAGTCCTGTGAATTGCTAAAAGGTACTGATATGACGATTGCACAGGTGGCGGCCGGAGTTGGATATGAAAATTATTACTATTTTAATAAGGTTTTTAAAGAGCATTATGGCATAACGCCGTCAAAATTTAGGAAGGGGTAAGGGGATGGGTTTTGTATCAAGGATTAAACTGCGATATCAAGTGATTATTCTGGTTTCGCTTGCTATTATGATGATGGTGGTTATTCAGGTATTCTATTATTTTAATTCACAGGCCCTGCTCCAGAGAAAAGCGGGTGAATATTTCTCCAATTATATAAAACAGCTTGAAGGGCAGTTTATTTTTGCTTCAAAGGATATTGAGAACATAGCTACCAAAACATCTTACAGCCAAATTGTACAAAAGTACCTCTTGGAAAAGAATTCAATTACACAGATTCAATTAAGGCCATTTATTGTAGAGAAACTTATCAGCATTGCTTCTGCCAATAGCAATGTTACGGGCGTAAAGATAACAGGTTTGGGGGGAGAAGTGCTTTTATCCAGTTCCGATACCGAGTATTATAGGATATACAAAGATATCATTACAGACTATGATTTAGGGCGGCAGGTCTATCAAGGAGCGTTTTATACCACCACCTATCGAGATGAGTTTAAAGGAAAATCTTATTATGCCTATATCATGCCCATCATATCGGTTCAGCCCGATGATTCCTATAAGACCAGGCTGGGGGAGATTATCATCCTGTGTAATGTTAGTGCTTTGAATCTAGCCGATAAAAATATCCTTCCAGAGGACAGCCTGCTTCTTATTATAGATAAAGACGGATATGTGATATCGGGTGACAGGGCTATGATGAATCACCTCAATGCTATTTCCGAATTGACTAAAAGCCGGATCAGGGAAAAGGATAAAATTTTGTACAATAATCATGAATACTGGCTGAAAAGCGTTTCGATCGAAAAGGTTGGCTGGAACATCATCTGTCTGATTCCCCATGATATCCTGATCAGGGATATGCTCCCCATCAGAAACCTGGGTATCTTAATTGCCGGTGTCTCTATCTTGATTTTATGTGCTTTGGGGGTGATTTTGATTGGCAGCATCTTTTCCCCTATTTCGAATTTGATCCGGGAAGTGGATAAATTGGGCCAAAATGATACAAAATACCGGCTGAAGAGACAAAGCAACAATGAGATTGGGAAACTTGCCAGGAATATCAATAGAATGCTGGAGAGAATTGAGATTATCACCCAAAGAACTCTCAGGGACCGAGACAAAATCCTGCAGGCCGAGCTTGCAAAGACCAAGGCCGAATTGTCAACACTACAAAGCCAGATCAATCCCCATTTTTTGTATAACACGTTGGAATGCATGAGGAGTATTGCCCTGGAGCATGGAATACCGGAGATTGTGAAAATTTCAACGGCCATGGCCAGAATTTTCCGCTATTCTATCAAGGGAAATAATATTGTTACCATAAGGGATGAAATGGAATGTGTTAAGAATTATTTCGATATCATAGCCATACGCTACGACGGGAGATTTAAGCTGGGTATATCGATTGATGAAGGCTTGATGAAGGAAAACATCATCAAAATGGTGCTGCAGCCTATTGTGGAGAATGCCGTATATCATGGATTGGAGAACAGAAAGCAAAAAGGAGTTGTAGAGGTACGTGGATATAAGGATGAAGCAGGACGTATCATTATCAGGATAAAAGATAATGGAAAGGGGATGGAGGAGTCCGATGTGAGACGATTCAATGATTTGATGAAGAAAAAATCTGGCCCAAATCCCATGGAAGACAGAAGGAGCATAGGCCTTTTAAATATTGCCAGAAGATTGCGTTTGATGTTTGGAGAAAGCAGTATAATTTGTATTACCAGCAGCCAGAATGTGGGAACTACAGTTGAAATTTGTCTTCCGGCATAGGGGCAAGCTATTTCCGAAGATAATGTAAATATATCTGAATATAATATATTGCCGGTTGGCGGCTCTTCGTTCTATAATGGAATTATTATAGCAAATGAAGCTGTTTTACAAGACACAATGGGAAATAGCTTGGAAAACGAAGGGTGGGAGGGCCGTGTCCTTGATAAATGGACTCATGCGACAGGATAAGTGTAGTTATAAGGAGCTTCAAAGGCGGATTTCAGGAAATAAATATATTTATCTGTTGTTGCTTCCGGGACTGGCCTTTTATTTTATTTTCAACTATATGCCCATGTATGGCATTACCCTGGCCTTTAAGGATTTTATGTTCAACAAAGGCATTGGAGGAAGTCCCTGGGTAGGATTTCAACACTTTGAGGATATTTTTTCGGACAGCAAATTCTGGGATGTTGTTATAAATACATTACAGATACAGCTGGGGAGACTTGTTTTTGAGTTCCCTGCTCCTATTCTTATAGCCATCCTATTAAATGAATTGCCGTTGAAAGGATTCAAGCGGTTTGTCCAGTCCTGCATGTACTTTCCATACTTTATTTCCTGGATTATCATCTATTCGCTTTTATTGAATATTTTTTCCCTGGATACGGGTGTGATCAATATTATTCTTCATAATTTGGGGTTTGAAAAAGTCAACTTCCTGGTTTCATCCTGGTTTTTCAGACCCCTGGTATACACCTCAAACATATGGAAGATGGCCGGATACTCTACTATTCTTTATTTAGCGGCAATATCCAATATAAATCCTGAATTATATGAAGCAGCTTTAGTAAGCGGTGCAAATAGATTTCAACGGATGATCCATGTCACCCTGCCTGGAATTCAGGTCATTGCTCTGACCATCTTTATTCTTTCGATAGGAAATATGATGAACGGTGGATTCAACCAGATTTTTAATTTATATAATGAACTGGTATATGATGTAGGGGATATTATTGATACATACGTATACCGGGAAGGCATCGGCAAGGCTTTATTCGGAAGGACGACTGCCGTAGGTTTGTTCAAGTCGGGAATCAACCTTATCCTTCTGCTCATTGTTGACAATGTTTCCAGGAGGATTAGCGGAACCGGCATCTATTAACCAACAGGGTTACAAGGGAGGATTTCATAAATATGATCGGAAAGTCGGGAATGAAAAAGATGGCGGTTTTTGATATGCTGAATATAGCATTTTTTGTACTGGTCACCTTGATTATGATATTTCCATTCTGGAATGTATTGATGATATCAATCGTAGACCATAAGGTCTATGTAGAGAACAGCCTGGTATTGTTTCCTTCGAAACTGGACCTTGGCGCGTACCGATTTATCTTTTCCACAAGCCAGATTATAAATTCCTTAAAAATTAGTGTCTTCATCACCATCTTAGGGGCATGTTATAATATGCTGTTGACCATATCGATGGGGTATGCCCTTTCCATTAAAAATTTACCCGGGAGAAAGGGCTTTATTACTTTTGTGTTGATACCATTTTTCTTTACCGGTGGTCTTATCCCCATGTACATGAATATTAAAAATTTGGGGCTGACCGATACACTGGCAGCATTGATCATACCCTTGGGCATCAATGGCTGGTATCTCATTATTGTCAAGAACTATTTCGGCGCTACTTCCAATAGCCTAAGAGAGGCGGCTAAAATTGACGGTGCCAACGATATCGTCGTATTGGTTAAAATTATTTTGCCGATTTCGAAAGCCATGATTGCAACGTTTTTGCTCTTTTATGGGGTGGAGAGGTGGAACGAATGGTTTTTTGCCATGCTCTTTATCAATGATCCGGATAAGATTCCCATGCAGAAGCTGCTGCGAGATATTATCTATAATTTCGCAGCCGGAGATATGGCGGCTAATTACAGGAAAATGACGGGCTCCCATGTACGCAGTATAGCGGTGAAGATGGCGGTAGCGGTTGTGACGGTTGTACCGATTGTGATGGTGTATCCCTTCCTGCAGAAATACTTTGTACAAGGAGTTACCTCAGGATCCGTGAAGGGGTAGTTGGATTTTAATCAATATAGATAAAGGAGGGAAGATAGAAATATATGGCTGGAAGTGGAGAGCTATTATTGAATAAAGAGGGGAGAATAATGCATTATGAAAAAATGGATTAACTTGGTAATATGTTTTTTGCTGGTAAGCAGTTTTATGCTTGTGGGGAAAGGCTGTAGTCCTCGAAAGGATAATACAAATTTGAATGATAAGGAGAATGGCAAGAGCAGCGGGGAAAACAACGATGAAACTCTCCGGGAGGATGATTCTGAGCACTATGAAATTAAAATCGGTTTATGGGATTGGAGAGAGGAAGCCGGTGAAGATGCAATTGCCGAGATATTGCATGAGAAATTTAATATTACAATTGTTCCTGTAAATTTAAGCTGGGGGGATTACATTGAGAAGCTGAATGTTGGAGCAGCCACGGGAGAGCTTCCGGATATGTTTGCCCATCCTGGCTATAGTCAGACCGACACACGCGCCACATTCCACAAATGGGTGAAGGAGGGGGTCCTTAGGGCTCTACCTGAGGATTATGAGAAGTATCCGAGCCTTGCGTATATCATGAAGGACTACGACTTTTTCCAGTTGGACGGAAAGCACTACTTTATTCCCAGAACGGCTTGGAGACCCGAAAACAGAATGAAATCAACGGCAATGTGGGTCAGGAAGGACTGGATGGAGAATGTTGGAGTGACCGAGTATCCCGGGGACCTGGAGAGCCTCTATGACTTGTTAAAGGCCTTCACCTATAATGATCCTGATTTAAATGGTCAGGACGACACCTTCGGCATTACTTCCTGGGGTATTGAAATCATGGTATATTCGGCATTCCAGCGGGATTTGGAGGAGTGGGTATATGAGGACGGACAATGGATTCCGGCCCATATATCCAAGAGAATTCCGGAAGCCTTGGAATATTTGAGGAAGCTTTACAAGGAGAAGATACTGGATCAAGACATTTTTACGGCAAGTGGAGAGGCTATGGTAGATAAATTCATTTCAAGCAAAGCCGGGGCTATAGCAATGCAGGGAGAGGCTTATCATTTCAAGGAACAGATCGTTGACAAGATGCAATCGATGTACCCGGAACTGGGCGGTATGAAGGTCATCGATGTGCTTCCCCTTCCGGCGGGTCCCTATGGAGACCCTGTTATAGGGAACAATTACAACCATTGGTCCGGGACCTTATTTGGTGCTCAAGTGGACGACGGCAAAATGGATAGAATGCTGGAGCTGTTTGATTATCTTCTCTCGGAAGAAGGGCTTGAATTAGGCCGCTTTGGGATCGAAGGGGAACACTTCAAAAAAGAAGGAGAGAAATATGTAAGTCTGCTTCCGATCGATGATACAACCGGATTGCCCCAGCAATTAAGCCTATTATATCCAACGGCAGCTATCAAAACCCTGGCTACATGGGATGTGGACGGAAGATGGTATGAATCCTCCATGCCTCGGGAATGTGTGGACTTGGAAAAAAAGGTTATTCGACAGAACCAACCCTATTTGAGTCAATTTGATCCGAGGATCAAATACATGTCCACACCTGCCAAGAATGCCTTATTCCTTGACGAGCTGTTCAATGAAATGCGTGCAAAGGCGATTATGGAAGATGTTGATATCCATGAAATATTTTATGCTTTTGTAGAAAAGGCTCTTGAGGAAAAAGGCGGTAACCAGGCCCTTGCCGAGGTAAACGAAAAGGCAAAGGAACTGGGGATAAAGCCTCCGAAAGAATAAGGAAAATATCCGCCGTGAATAAAAAAAGTGAAGAAGCCATGTCTTTTTTCTAAGAAAACACAGGATATGAACAAATCATAGAAAAAAAGTATAGAGCTAAAAATACGTTTTTTAGAACTACAAAGTCAGAGGTGATGGCTGTTGTCAATACAACAGTCTCTCCGGCTTTTTTATTTTTTCCTATAAAAGATGGGCTCCAAAGTCATTCAGCATATTATCCTTCGGTGGGTTGAACAGTTTTTTCCCTTTCCACAGTCAATGTATAAGTACGGGCATATAGCCAATCCCTGGAATAAACCTTTATGTTAACTGTGTTTTCCCCTTCCAATAATTCCAGTGAAGACGGGTCTGCTTTTTGATCATTCAACGTTATTTCCGTTACGGCTTCAGGGTCCGCAGTTTCCAAATTCAAGGATATTGTTTCAACATTATTGGGTACCATGCTTGTAAATGTTTTAAAAACCGTATTGAATGAAGGATTAAGTAAAGGTTTTACTTCTTCATCATCTGAAATATAACTTATTGACAGCTCCAGCAAGTATACATTTGCAAGCACTGCTTTTTTAGCTTCTTTTTTAATAATTTTGCCTTCCCCGCCTGCAGCATCTTTGTCATAAGTTATCTGTTTTACCAGTCTGGCATGGATTACCGAGCGTATATCACGGCCAAGAGTATTGTTGCAGGTGGAAAGCGTTAATATTTTGTCATTTGGTGTCAGTGTTATTTTGTAGTCATGGACAGATTTATTCTGTATCCTGTTTAAAAAGCCCATATACTCCTCATCTTTGGAAAAGGAGGTTTGACGGTAGTTTATATTTGCATTTTCATAATATATTGAAAATACCTCGTATTCCAGCCTGGTATTTAAAAGGTCAACATAGATTTTAGTATTTTTCGTGTGTTCTTCCGGTTTGTCAGGGAAGTCCTTAAGGTTGCCCAGCATTGAATTGTCGTTCATTGCGTGTCCGTATATTATCAGATGCCTGTCCGGGGCTTTCGGATTATTCCTCGTGTCCATGTAAATTGAGCCTGCATAGGAGTAATTTTTATAAAAATCCTTATCAAGATAGAAAAAATTATCGTCTGTCCGCATTACGGGATAATCAATTTTTTTATTGTAACCCGGCATATTAATCCACCCGACCATATCGCTGTTTATAGATACAAGATTGGTATAGTCGTGTAGTATTCCGTTTAAGTCAAGCTCATTTGGATTACCCATAATAAGCCTATAGGGAAGAGCAGGAGGAGATGCAATAAAGGCGGCTTCCTCCTGGAGTGGGTCTATTGTAAGAGTTTTAGGTGCGGTTTGCCGGGGAAGCACGTCTATATTTTTGAAAGCTTTTTCAAACCTGTCTTCTTTATCCGAAGAAGTAAGCTGTGCTCTAATTTCTTCATATTGCTTATTATCATTATAGTATCCGTATAGTTTGTCTACGATTTTATATGCAGAAAATAAAAATACACAACTGCATAAGAGCATCAAAAAAGCATATAAAATCTTCCCTTTACTCATCTTTATTTTAAACAGTTCTTTAATTTTATCCTTAAACGGCATTCTACAGCACCTCTAAGAATCTAGTTAATATCATTTTAACAGATTATTTTAGCATGCACAAATAAATGATTTTATATAAACGGGGATGAAATATCAGCTATATTCCCTTTTTTATCATAAATTCCTTTGGAGAGCAGCCTTTAAGCTTTTTGAATACCCTGTTGAATGTGGTTATGCTGTTGAAGCCTGAGTCCAGTGCGGCCTGTGTTATGGTAATGTTTGAACTGCTAATGGCACTTATAGCTTTATTTACCCTGTAATCTGATAAAAATGTATGAAATGTGCTGCCCGTAGTTTCCTTAAACATTTTAGAAAGATGGTACTTACTGAATCCGGTCCATTTTGCCGTATCTTCAAGAGAGATTTTATTTTTGAAATTTATTTGGATATATTCAATAGCCTTGTTTATTTTATTAAGAGAACCTTTTCTCTCAAAGGGAGAATTTTGATTTTTGGCATTGCAGGCAGTTCGTGAAAGAACCACCAGGAAGTCAAGAAGTTTTGACTGTATTGCCAGCTCATAGAATTCATTTTTTTGGGTGAGTTCATCAAAAATGTTTTCTATTATCTTTTCTAAAGATTTATGAATTTTGTTATCAGGTATTATTACCTGTGTGGAGTGGGGAGCCATGGTTTTTAAACAGGATTTAACCATGTTAAGCTTTATCAAGTCAAAATGGAGAAAAAGCCTTAATCCGTCCTGTTTTTGGAGGGGAAAGGAATGAATTGTCCCCGGAGGTATGATAATTATGTCCTTTTCTCCTAAGGCATAGGCTCTTGAACCAGCATCAATCCTCCAGCATCCCTTTTTTACATATACAACCTCAATTGCACAATGCCAGTGCGCAGGATATTCAAAATCATATGTACTGTTGAACAAGACATTATAAAAAGTATCACTGCCTATCAGGTCTATTTCGTGCATTCCTTTTATTTCCATTTTTGATTCTCCCCACGCTTTTTTTTATGCTTTGACGTTTTGGATTGCTTCCCTGGGATTTTACAAGACATTTGCTGCCAAAGCCTATGAGGTCTTCCCTTCCGGCCTTTTTCAGTGCTTTTATGACCAGTTTGCGGTTTTCCCTCTTTCTATACTGTAAAAGTGCTCTTTGCATAGCCTTTTCCTCACGGTTTTTTGGAACATGGACCCCCCTCATTGTTAACGGGTCGAGACCTGTATAAAACATGCATGTTGACAATGTACCGGGAGTAGGGTAAAAATCCTGTACCTGCTCAGGAGTATGATGTATATCCCTTAAATATTCTGCCATTTCAACGGCCGCTTTTAGGTCACTTCCCGGATGGCTGGATATTAGATAGGGAACAAGGTACTGCTCTTTACCCAATCTTTGGTTTATTTCATAAAATTTTTTTACAAAACGGTCATAAATTTTTTTGGAAGGCTTGTTCATCATTTTTAATACCCTGTCTGCAACATGTTCAGGAGCAACTTTTAGCTGTCCGCTGATATGATATTCACACAATTCATTAAAAAATTCGTCATTTTTATCCAGCATAATATAATCATATCTTATTCCTGAACGTATAAATACCTTTTTGATTCCGGGGAGTGCTCTTACCTTCCTGAGAAGCTCTAAATATTCACTATGGTCGACTATAAGGCTGCCGCAGGCATCAGGGTGAAGGCAATACCTTTTGCCGCAGCTGTTTTTGTCTTTATTTACTGCACATGAGACATTTCTGAAATTTGCGGTAGGTCCGCCAATGTCGTGGATATAGCCCTTGAAGTCCTGGAGCTTTGCAAGCTTTTGCGCTTCTGCAAGTATGGATTCCTGGCTTCTTTTCTGTGTGATTCTGCCCTGGTGGAATGTAAGGGCACAGAAGGCACAAGCTCCGGGACATCCCCTGTGACTTGTTATGCTGAATTTGACTTCTTTTAGCGCCGGCACTCCACCGGTTTTTATATATTTTGGGTGGTAATTTCTCTCAAAAGGCAGGGCATATATTCTGTCCATTTCTGATGTTGTCAAAGGCTCAGCCTGAGGATTTTGAACTACATATATGCTTCCGTTGGATTGTACAAGCATATTTTTGCATTCCATTGCCTGATTTTCATATTGTATTTTAAATGCTTTGGCATAGCTTTTTTTGTCTTTTGATACCTGTTTGTGTGAAGGCATTATTATCTGGCTGCCTTTTGTGTTTTCGGGTATTGTGGACGATGCATATGCAGTACCTTTTAAGTGCTTTAAGCTTTCAATGGGTGCACCTTGTTTAATCAGACGGCACATGTCCAGGAGAGGTTTTTCTCCCATGCCGTATATTAGAAGGTCGGCTCCTGAATCTGCCAGTATAGAGCGTCTTATCCTGTTTTCCCAGTAATCATAGTGGGCAAATCTTCTCAGGCTTGCTTCAATACCTCCTATTATTACGGTTATTCCCTTAAATGCTTCCCTGACACGGTTAGAATAGACAGTAACTGCCCTGTCCGGACGTTTTCCGCTTTTCCCGCCGGGAGTATATACATCTTTGTTCCTTTTCTTCTTATTTACGGTGTAATGGTTGACCATGGAGTCAATAACCCCTGAAGAAATCAAAACTGCATACTTTGGACGTCCCATTACTACAAAATCATTAATACTTTTCCAGTCGGGCTGCGATATTATTCCAACACGAAACCCTTCATTTTCCAGCAGTCTGGTTATGACGGCATGGCCAAAGCTGGGATGATCAATATATGCGTCTCCATTTATAAAAAGGAAATCAAGTGCATCCCATTTGCGTTCATCCATTTCCTTTTTTGTTGTAGGCAAAAATGCCATAAAAACTCCTTTAAACTCCCTTTTCCTTAAATTATACTCCAATTGTTTTTACTTTTAAACTTTTTTTGAAAAATAGAAGCAAATTGTTTATGCCAGTTTTTTTAAATGGAGATGCTGAATTTGAGAGTATGAATAGATAGACTCAACTATTTTTTAGTTTAACCAAATTAGGGGGCTCCTTGCCCAACAAAACTGCTTTAACATTATTTGACGCAGCAAACCTGCATTCTTCTAAAGATTGTTTGCTGACATACGCAGTATGCGGTGTAAAAAAGCAGTTGTCTAAAGTAAACAGCTTGTTATGCTTAGGACTCCAATTATCCGTTTTCATGGGCTCCTCTTCCGGGTCATCCAGTGCTGCTCCTGAGATTTGACCGCTTTTCAAAGCATTATACAGTGCTTTGTTATCAATACATTTTCCCCTGGATACTCCTACTAGATAGGCATCCTGTTTCATTAGTTTTAAGGATTTACCATTAATTATATGGTGGGTCTCTTTTGTATACGGTGTTAAAATGTTCACAATGTTGCTGGTTTTAAGCAGTATATCCAATGATACCTTTTTAACACTGAAAGAACTCATATAACTCTCTGATATATATGGATCATATGCAATTACTTTAAATCCAAAAGCGATAAGTTTTCGCGTGAGATTTTGGGCAATTCTTCCAAAGCCCACCAAGCCATATATTCCTCCCCTGAAACGCTGTATAGGTGCAGTCCAATCTTGCCATCTATAGCTGCCCTCGTGAATTTTTTGATTATATCTTGGTATGCTTCTTATCAGCATAAATGAAAGAGTAATAGCATGGTCGGCTACTTCGTCTATACAGTAGTCAGGAACGTTTGTTACTTTTATTCCATGATCATAGCAGGCTTTGATGTCGAGAATGTCAACACCTATTCCATACCTGGCAATTACCTTGCACTTTACCAGCTTTTCTATTGTAGGACGCGTTATTTTTGCATATTGTTGAATTATTGCATCAGCGTCTCCTGCAAGGTCTCCAAGCCCTTCCCCTGTTTTACATTTTAGTCCGATCACCTCGGCGCCAATTGGCTCTAAAACGGATTTCTCTATTAAATTATCCGGATAATCATAATCGCTTATATAAACTTTAAATATTGGCATAAAATTCATACTTCCTTAATAGATTGTGAAAAATAACAATTATCAAGACTCAAAGCTTTAGAAAATCTTATCTTTATGTTTAAAATGAAATTGTTATATTTACTAGAATTCTATTGCTACAGCCCTTATAGGGAATCCGTCCGCGCCTTTGAAAGCAATAGGCACCCCCACAAAGAAAATCTCACTGCCCGCAAAAGATTCCAGGTTGGCAAGCCCTTCCACTACTGCTGCGCCGCTGCTTAATAATATTTTATGTACCTCTATATAATCTGAGGGATTTAATGAAGGCGCTTCGACACCAAGCATTACAATGTCCTTGTCTGCAAGCCACTTTGCAAGTTTAACCGTGATAAAGGGATAGTCGGTGAAAAATTTATCTTCATTATAATATTTAGACCATCCTGTTTTTATAATCACACGTTTAAGCTCTCCGATTTTATCTTTGTATGGCAATAAATCTTCAACGCAGATTGGGTCAAATGCTTTTTTATTTAAACAATCTATAACAAAGGCTTTGCCGATATATTTACTGATTTCCACGTCCGACAAGGATGGCGCCCCGTCTAAAAAGTGTAAGGGTGCATCGGTATGAGTTCCAGCATGAGTGTTTATGCTTGCAACACCTAGGTTAAAGCTATTTTTTTTGATAGTATGTGAAAGAGTATAATCCATCTTTGGTGTTCCCGGAAAAACCGGAGAGTCCTTTGAAATGGGTAATGACAAATCATATATTTTCATAGCTAAGCACTCCTTTGGGCTTTTGTGAACTATATTCTGCCAAACTTATTTAAAAGCTCCTGCACAGTTGCCCCTTTTAATATCTCTGCCCTTGTTGCTTCCTCTTTTTCCGCCTGCTCCTTTGATTTTATATAAATATTTTCCAAATCCTCAAAAGGAGCTACGGTTATACCTATTTCATCGGCAACAATTAAATCTCCGGGCCTTACAATAACACCTCCGCAAACAACAGGTACATTGATTTTGATAGGCTCATTTCTGCCGGAATAAGCAGTATGGGACGCTCTGGGACTAACGTATGCCGAGTATATAGGAAAGTCCAGCATTTTTGCTTCGTCTGTGTCCCTTGCGCTTCCGTCTATTACAGCACCTATAATACCGGCTGCTTTACCAAGACCGGACATGAGACCGCCCCATATGGAGGTTTCAGATTCAGAAAAGGCATCTATTACCACAATATCTCCCGGTTTTGTAATCTCAAAAATTTCAAGGCAATCTACTATATCGCCACATGTGAGCTTAACTGTTAATGCAGGCCCTATTATTCTTTTATTTACCGTCCTTTGAATGATGTTATGCCTCATAACATTGTCTCTTTCCTGTGCGTCGCTCACAATAGCTGACAGGCTGTACACATCCTTCATAGCTAGAAATTTGTCTATAATCTGTTGGTTTACTTTTGCATGTTCTTTAATTAGCTTTGCCATTATTACCACCTTTTTTACAATTATAGTTTTAATGCTTGGGATAAAAGCAATCTTATTCCCTCGTGTATGCACCAGATGAATAAGTCAGCTCGTAACTGTGGCTGTATACCTCAAATATAATCCCGAACGGATCTTCCACATAACACATTCTGTAAGGTTTTTCACCTTTATAGTAATACCTGACCGGCATTCTTTGCTTTCCGCCATGCTGCACAATTTTCTCAACCAGTCCCTCAATATCCGGATCTTGAACACAAAAATGGAAGAGACCTGTTTTCCAGTATTTGAAATCCTTTTCTACAGGTTCATTGTTAGGAAATTCAAATAACTCAATACCAATCTTGTCGCTAGTAGACATATGCGCAATCTTAAACTTAGTCCAGCTATTACCAAATACATCATTACACATGACTCCTATATCAGAATCATCTTTTTCAATAAGAGTTGGCTCCATAATAAGATACCATCCCATTACCTCTGTATAAAACTTTACTGCTGTCTCCAAATTGGGGACAGACAATCCTATATGGGAAAAAGTTTTCGGGTAGCTCATAATATTTAACCTCCAATGATTTATTTTATAATATAACTTTGTCTTGCTTTATCCAGGACATACTTTTAGTATTTATAAAAAATGTTATAAAAGGTGGCAGCCGCCTTGCCACCCTTGTATGCTTTTTAATGGAGCATACTAAATTTAGCATAGCATTTTAGTAAAATTAATAAAGTTACAAATTGTTTATTTATAGTATGGTTCAAGCTCTTTATATGTTGCCTCGGTTTCAGCAATATAATCTTTAACCGTCTCTTTTGTTACGAGGATTAACGGAGGCCTGTATGTAGTTTCTGCAGGCCTGTTGCCTTTGAGTATTTCCATACCGACCTTAGCAGCTTGTTTACCCATGGTTATCGGGTCCTGTACAACCGTACAGCGGGTTGGTGAGTTTGGGTCCAACAGTGCTTCTCTGATTGTTGGAGAATCGTCAACACCGACCAATATAATATCATCTCTTTTTGCAGACATTACAGCAGCATTAGCGCCTTCAAGCTGAGTCTGGTTGGAAGCGAAGATCATATCAATATCGCCTTTTTGATAAAGCTGCAGAATATCTTCGGTAAGAGTCATCATTGTTGGGACATCAAACTTGGCCGGAAATCTTTCATCAATGATATTAATATCCGGAAATTGGCTCAAGTATTCTCTGAAACCGCTGCACCTGTTCTGCATGTTTGTGGCAGTTTTATGTGCCAGCATTACAATTTTACCTTTTGGAGAGCCATTCTTTTCTTTAAGGTAATTAACAGCTTCTTCTGCACATATCCTGCCAATTTCAAAGTCATCAGACGCTATCCAATAATCAGAACCTGGAGTATTAAGGTCAAGACATACAATGGTTATACCTTTCTTTTTCAAATCAGCAAAATATTTTTCTGCACTGCCAGGGTCAGCAACTTCTGCTAATAGGACATTTACACCTTTTGCAATTAAGTCTTCCATCTGAGCAAGCTGCTTAGCGGCATCGCCTTCACACCTTAAAGCATAGAAATCTCCGCCGTTTGTAACTGTTTCCATCTTAGCAGATGCTTCCATGTCAAGGAAGTAGGGGATTGAGGCATAGTTGGAAAAACCAACTACGGGCTTAACAGGATCGGTTGAAGTATCCGGTTCGGCAGATTCTGAGGACTGTTTAGAAGGCTTTGAATCTTGAGTCTCAGAAGAACCTTTTGATGTATTTGTGCAAGCGCTAAGTAGAAATACCAATAATACAGCCATAGCCATTACTGTGACACTAAGTTTTTTAACATTTTTTTTCATTATGTTCACCCCACAATTTAATTAGTTACTGCTTATTTAATTATAAGTACTTCATAAAGGCTGATTCCATAAAGCTTGACTTCAACATAGCCATCTTTAAATAACGCTTTATATTTTGCGTTAGTTACGGCTGTGACTTCAGTTGCTTTAGGTTCAAACACCTTTAGGGTTACATCTATTGCCGGCGGCCAACAATTTATCCTGGGAATAGTTGAGCCTCCATCCTCAGGATAATAGTTTACAATATGTACAAACATACCTTCATTTGCAATCATGGCATTGACTCTGACATTTGCAGAACCATCACAGTCTAAAAGCCTCTTTTCCTGTAAGCTGGTGATAATGTTATTTAACAGGCGCTTATGTCCATAGTAGGCATACTCATAATAAGCTGTAAATAAATCACACGCAATATATACTGCCTGACCCTTACCGTACCTGTTGTATACAATGCCGGGAGACTCAAGCAATCTTTCTGCAGGACCGCCTTTGTATAAAGAAGCATAATGCCTGCCGCCTGCACTTGGTCCGACTATTCCGGCTTTTACCTCTGCATTATCCCGGACTATTACCTGGATATAGCCACTGTATGCTTTAAAGTCAATCCCATCAGCCAATCCCTCATTGTAATCATTAAGTCTTAGATATACACTTGAGCTTTTGTCATAAGGACCTTCGCTAAGATATCTTATTCCAAGAACTTCACCCAGTGAAAATTCTCCTTTATCAAAAGAGGAATTACCTGTTACAAGCAGTGAGCCGCCCTCAGCAACAAATTTCTTAATTGCTTCTGCTGTTTGGGATTGAAGTGCTCCGGCTTCAGGAATTATTAGAAGGTTGAACTCATTTATGACATCTAGTGCTTGCCGTTCTGTTATTATGTCAAACTGCTGATGAGTGTCTAATAGAATTTTGGCAGAGCCGGAAAGCCCGTCAGCAATAGGCCATTCAAAGGTGTGTGAATCACTCCTGCCTTCTATATACATGGCAGAATCATATACTCCCGGAGTTACGATAGCAATATCTTTTGCCGGCTTTGCTTCAACAGGCAGATTTAAACTTTTTGCATATTTGAATGCTTCTCCTATAACATCATATTTAGCCTGCTCCAAAACCCCCCGTGGTCTCATGTGGTCCCCTATACTGACAACAAAATGATGAGAAAGCATTTCCGCCAGCTCATATCTCAACTGCGCTTCGTGCTTGACTGTTCCGAAATCCCCCCATCTCCTATGGAATATACCGGTCATTCCAAGTATGGGAAGATCATAGTTTCTTACATGCCTGGCTTCCATAGGCATATTGATATATCCCCAACCGGTTTCGTGTCCACCAACGTTAATCACGTTTTCATGTGGTACCAGATTATCCATTATACCAACTATATTTGTTGTAGGGTTATAGAGAACAACAAGGTCTTCATTATAATCATTAACGATTTTAGTTATACGTTCTGCAAATATATCACAGGATTTGGCCCTATAAAAGGTAACGTCTTCAGCATTGGTGTAATCTAATCCAAGCTTCTTCATGTTGGACTTGCAGAAAGGGCATACACATGCTTTCTCATAATAGAACAGTTCGTCGAAAAAGAATCCGTCTATATTGTAGCTCTCCATAACTTCCGTTATCTGCGGTATAAATATTTCTTCGGTATAAGGGCTGTTAAAGCATACCCAGCCAACATTGTTATTTTCACAGCTGCCGTGCTTTATACCCTCCATATCCACTTGTGTCCATTCAGGATGCTGTTTGACAATCTCAGCGTCCAGACCTAAAGCGTAATATACAATCACCTTGACCTCGTGCTTGTGACATCCTTCAATAGCTTCCTTTAGCATGTCATTTTCCATGTTAGGGTGCTTTGTGCCATACTTTGTATTATAGAATGACATGCCATGATAGTCTTTTCCAAAAAAGCTGATACTGTCAATGTTCGCACTCTTTAACATTTTGCCGAACCTGTCACCGTTGAAATCCTTTCCAACCTCTCTTTGATATGGCGGTGTATGAAAATCAACGTGGACATTTGTCTTGCCAATTACATCAAATACTTTTTTCCTGTCGTATTTCATGTTAATTCTCTCCTCTTTTAAGATTTGGTATTTGTTAAATTATTTAAAATCAGACGTTTTTCCTGGTATAAATTAAAGCTGCTCCCACAAGCACTGCTGCTTTAACAACCAATTGCCAGAACGAGCTGATTCCTATAAGGTTGAGTGAATTACTCAGAACAGATATAAGCAAAGCACCGATAACTGCTCCTAAAATTTTGCCCTGGCCGCCGTATAGATTGATACCGCCAAGAACGGCAGACGAAATAGCATCAAGTTCCAAACCACTGCCCATAGTCGGATCACCCATATTTAACCTTGCTGCATATATGACGCCTACTAAAGCAGCACCTATGCCGCATATGGAATAAGCAGCAGCTTTTATTTTTTTGACACTTATTCCTGCAAGTCTTGCGACTTCTTCATTGCCGCCTATAGCATAAAGATATTTTCCGAATACGGTATAGGTCATTACAAAATATACTATTGCTACGAGTACCAGCATGATAATAACCGGAACAGGTATAAAGGCTATATAACCTCTTCCTATTTGCGTAAATGCGTCAGGCAGGCCGACAATTTGAGCTCCGTCGTTATACAATAATGCGATACCTCTGGCAGCGTTTAAGCTGGCGAGGGTAACAATCATTGGCGATATCCTGAATCTTGCAACGATTATCCCATTAAAGAGTCCAAACAGTAAGCCAACCAGCAGTGAACAACCTATTGCTAAAGGGATGCTGAATTTCCAGTTTGCTAATGCACCGGATACAATTATTGCCGAGAGTGCAGATAATGCACCAACGGAAAGGTCAATACCACCGGTAATTATGACAATTCCCATGCCAAGTGAAAGTATTATGACTGTGCTTCCCTGCCTGATAATATTAATGATATTGGTTGTTGTTAAAAATTTGTCTGTTAAAAGTGAAGTAATTAAGCATAATAACAGCAGCAGATATAATATTCCGAAATTAAGCAGATGTTTACTTAAAGAGAAGTGTGCTTTTTCTTTATCAGCGGTTTCAATTGTGAATGCCTTACTTAATTTGTCTTTTTTAGCTTTACTCATACTTTGTTCACTCCTATTGTAGCAATACGCATAATATTTTCCTCAGTTAACATGCCTGTGCCGTCCCTCATGACCCTGCCCGTTATCACACCATCCTTCATTACTATTACCCTGTCTGACAATACAAAAAGTTCAGGTAATTCAGAAGATATAACCAGTATAGCCATGCCTTCATCCCTCAGCTTTCTTATGAGAGAGTGGATCTCAGCTTTTGAACCTACATCTATGCCTCTTGTTGGTTCATCAAGGATCAATACTTTAGGCCTGACAGCCAGCCACTTTGCCAATACAACCTTTTGCTGATTGCCGCCACTTAGGCTTCCTACATTCATTTTACTGTTGGGAGCTTTAATAGCCAGCCTATTCATATAATCATTTACTATACCTTTATGTTTAGCCATATTTACAAAGCCACATTTAGATATTTCTCCAAATACTGCCAGTCCTATATTATTCTTTATTGACATTTCAAGGCAAAGACCATCTTTACGCCTGTCCTCCGGTACCCAGCTTACACCTTGTTCGATTATTTTAGACGGCAGTAATTTTTTGACTTTGACTCCATCAATAATAACGGTACCGCTTTGTTTTCTGCGCAAACCATAAATAGTCTTTATTATTTCTGTCCGTCCGGAACCTATCAAACCAAACATACCGACAATTTCTCCTGCCCGTACATTGATATTAATGTCTTTAAGCTCAACTTCGCCGAACACATAACTATTAATGCCTTTGAGCTCAAAAACTATTTTTTTGCTGCATTCGTCTAAAACCGGGGGAACATATGTATCATTAACATTACGGCCTACCATGTAGTTGACCATATCCTGAATATCAATTGCGTCAATGCAGCAAGTATGCACAACTTTTCCATCCCGCATAACAGTTACCTTATCGCACATGTCTTTTACTTCATTGAGCTTATGGGAGATAAGAACTACTGATACGCCTTTTATTTTAAACATATCCAATATCTTTTTTAAATGAAATATTTCTTTATCTGTAAGAGATGAAGTGGGCTCGTCAAGTATTAGAACTTTAAGGTCTCCAATCATGCTTTTTGCAATTTCAACCAATTGCTTTTGTGCTGTACTTAATATTTCAACCATAGTGTTGGGGGAAATGCTTACCTCAATTTCATCAAGCACATGCTTACTCTCTATATACATTCTTTCCTTATCGATCAAGCCGCTTTTTGTTCTCAATTCCTTTCCCAAAAACATATTTTCAGCAACTGTCATATGAGGAAGTAAAGATAATTCCTGATGGACTATCTGTACCCCTAGGGTTCTCAAATAGTATGGATTAGGATTTTTTACAATTTTGCCATTTATAGATATATTACCGCTATCCTGCTCAGTAGCACCGGAGAGTATCTTCATCAAGGTAGTTTTTCCGGCACCGTTTTCACCAATAAGACCATGTACTTCACTCTTTGCCAGTTTGAAAGATACGCCGTTTAATGCAACAACACCGCCAAATCTCTTGTGAATACTATACATTTCCACTATATTGCCGTCTGCCGTTTCAACCTTTTTCCCTGCAACCATGTAATCACTTCCAAATTTTCTTTAGTATATATTTTTACTGCTAGATTTATTTATTTTATACTTGTAAAGATGAAAGGCCTTACTTGTTTTGCCTTTGTTTTTTTATTATAATACCCTCAAATTACTTCAACAAGTAGATGATTTTTATATAAGGTGTAATATTCTTTGGGTTTTATTTTCGTATTTACAAGATATCTTTTTAAAGGTATAATAATTATATAACTTGTCTACAGTTCCAAAAAAGTGCTTTATGGATGTGTGATAACATGGTTGAAATAATCAGGCTGGATCATGTAACAAACAAACAATATGGCCGCAAAGTTTTAAGCGATATTAATCTTAATGTCTATAAAGGTGAAATACTAGGTATTCTCGGTGAATTTGGAGCAGGTCGCATAACTTTGTTGAAACTTCTGTCAGGCTTGAAAAAAAAGAGCAGCGGCAAAATATACTATGAAGATGAAGAAGTAAATAATCTTACTCCTTTAGAGGCAAAACAAAAGGGCATATTTTGCATTTATGAAAACTTTAGCCTTTTCCCTAATCTCAATGTTATTGAGAATATATTTGTCAATTCCAAATTGAGGTTTGGATGGAGGTATAAAAAAGGTGAAATATATGATTTGACAAGACAGTGTTTTGATATTCTAGGAGTCAATATAATAGAGCCAAGCAGACAGGTGAATGAGCTTTCTCACATTGAAAAGTGTATGGTTTCAGTTATCAGTGCATACATTTCAAATGCTAAGCTGATTATATTCGATGACTTGATGCCGTTATTCAGCGACACTGAGATAGTTATTTTTAAAAGAATGATCAGGCATTTGAAATATAAGGCAGTATCCGTAATTTATATTACCAACAGAATTGATAACATTATCGATTTTACAGACAGAACTACAATTATTAGAGATGGAAAAACAATTAGGACTGTTGCAAGAAGTGATTATTCAATTGAAAAATTACTTAAAATAATTGTAAATTAATAAATGTCAGTTATGGGGATGCTATGATGATTAAGGTATTGATTGCCGATGATGAAATCTGGATTTGTGAATTAATTAAAAAATCTGTTCCATGGGAAAAGCTTGATATGAAAGTAGCTGGTACGGCAAAAGACGGGTATCAGACTTATCAAATGATTACCTCTTTAAACCCGGATATAGTAATCGTTGATATAAAAATGCCTATTATAGACGGCATTTCTCTTATAGAACGTGTGCGTCTTGCTGCTTTGAATACCCATTTTATTATAATCAGCGGATATGACTATTTCAAATATGCACAAACTGCGTTGAAACTTGGTGTAGAAGGTTATTTACTTAAACCCATTGATGAAAATGAGCTTTATGATGCTCTCAAAAAAATAAAATTTTCCATTGATAGTAAAATGCAAACTTGCAATAAGCTTGAAAGTTTGCGCTGTGAAGCATTAAGCAATTTAGCACAGCTTCAGGAATCTTTTATTCTCAGCTTATTGACACATACTGCTGACAGCGATATGACCATAACTGAGATTAATGAAAAGTATAGCATGGCTTTTGAGGTAGGTATTTTTGACGTAGTTATATATAAATTTGAGAGTGATAATATTAATATAAAGTCTTCGGATTTTGACTATTATGCTTCAATAATTTCAGATGCAATAAAAGTAAGCTGCTTTAGTTTTTTCTCCATAATTCAAAACGACAGCCTGGTTTGTATACTTAATTACCCTACAGTTAATAAAGAGCATGTTGACAAAGGCGTTAAAGATGCACTTACCAGAATACTAACTGCCAAATACAAGCTGCCCATTCACGTCACCGTAGGTATTGGGAGCAAAGAAACAAATATATACTCACTTTACAGATCATATAATAGTGCGCTTGATTCCTTAAAATGCAGAATTTTTATAGGAACCGACCGTGTTTTAGACATATCAAAGCTTTATTTTTATGGTACTTATACATTTGAGTTAATTACAGTTGAAAAGGAACGGGAGTTCATTGCATTGGTTGAAGCATTCAAATCAGATGAAATTTGTAGTTGGATTAGAAACACCGTTGAACAGTTTGCAGATAATAATTCAAATCCTTGTATATTATTTAAGCTTTTATATCAGATTGTCGAGCTTTTCTATAAAAGCATGGGCAGAATGGGTTATTCAGTAGAAAAGAATTTTATGCCAAAAGAACAAATCTATTTTGAAATTGATAACTGTAAATCACTGAATCAAATGATAGTACATGTATCCGATTTCATATGTGATATATTAGAGAAATACTGCGATGAAATGAATATTAACAATCCGGGCGTAATAGCAATAGCTAAAATGTATATCAGCAAGAATTACTCAAAAAATATCAAGCTGACGGATATTGCAGATCATGTATTTTTAAATCCCACTTATTTCAGTGTATTATTCAAAAAAAATACCGGCACAAATTTTACAGATTACCTGGCAAACTATCGTATGGAAGTTGCTAAAAATTTGCTTATGGATATACGCTACAGGATATACAATGTAGCTGAAATGGTTGGATATAAGGATGTAAAATACTTCAGCAAGCTTTTTAAAAAATATATAGGTTTGAATCCCGGACATTATAGAAAGGTGCATCTGAAATCTAAGAATGGAATATGAGAAATAGTGTAGAAAAGATAAAATTTTTAACTCAATTCAAAAGATTTTTTGGTATTAAGGTTAGTTTGATATTAACCATTGTTCTAATACTGAGTATTCTTGTTTTAAGTATTTACTATTATGGCTACACCATTCACAAGAATGCCACGGATTACCAGGTTGATACCAATATTGCATCTGTTAGCGGCTCGCTGAAAGATACAGTCTCTACATTTGATTTTTTATTTGATTCACTTATAAAAATTTCGGACGCGCTGGCTATGGATTTTCGCTCTTATTACTCTTCACAATTTCCGCTTAATGATAACTCATCGATTATCCGTGAGATTAAAAATGTTTTGAAGTATAATAATAACTTATATGCAATTTCTGTGTATGGACCAGATGGTATGCCGATAGCAAAACATTGCATCAATGACAATTATTCTGCTCCTGAGTATCCGGTTAATTCACAGTTGGGGAAGGACTTTGAAAACGGGATTCGGGATAAAGTATATTTGGGCACGTTAAAATATAAAAATTCTACTTGCTTACAATTATCCAGAGTGTATAGATATTTGGACCGGTACTTTATAATTGTACTGGAATTGGATATATCCTTCCTCAGCAGGATAATATATGCAAACTCCATAATTAATAATGGGAATCCGATATTGTTTAATGGCAGAGGCCAAGTACTTTATTATAAGAATAATAAACCGGAAATTTATATTGATACAATTCAATTTTTCAAGCAGTACCAAAACAGCAATGGCAATTATTTTCCAGTCAAAGGCCAAGGCAAAATAACTTCTGCTTCCAACTATGTTTTTCATTGTGCCTCAGATAAATACGATTTTGTTTTGATGGGTATTTTTAAAAGTCAATATATAGACATGCACTTTAGCTATTTATTTAAAAATTTCTTTAATTTAACCATCGCACTCATTTTAATAACTCTGGTAATTCTATTGTTATTTGTTTTCAGTATATATTCCCCTGTTACTAAAATTGATAAAGCTATACACAGTATGGTTTCAGGTGACTTTGATTTCAACATAGGCATTAGCCAGAATAAACGATTTTATCCTTTAGCCTCTGACTTGAACAATATAGCTTTGACCATAAGGAATCTGATAAACAATGAATACTACACTAAAATACTAAAAAAACGTGCTGAGCTCAACGCTCTCCAAACCCAGATCAACCCGCATTTCCTCTATAATACAATTGATTCTATAAGAGGGCAGGCTTTGTGTGAGGGGGCAGTTAAAAGCGCTAATATGGCTAAGATATTATCTTCCGTTTTCCGTTACAGCATAAGCAATGCGGACAATTTTGTAACTTTAAAAGAGGAGCTTAAAAATGTTGAAAATTATATGATGATCCAGGAATTTCGTTTTGGCAATAGGTTTAAACTGGTAATTGATATTATTGATAATGATCCAAAAATAATGGACTTTAAGCTGCTAAAGCTACTAATACAGCCTTTGGTGGAAAATGCTGTAATTCATGGGCTTGAAAGCAAGCCCGGTGAAGGTACTATCAATATAAATATTTGCACAACAGATAAGAGAATGGTTATCAACATTGAAGACAATGGTGTGGGAATCAAGTGTGATCAATTGGAGAGAATCAACTGCAGTCTTTCCAGCAAAATCAAATATACCTTTGATAATGACGAGCAAAGGGATAAGGGGAGCATTGCTCTTGTAAACGTCAACGAACGTATTCGTATATCCTTTGGTGAAAAATACGGCGTCAGGCTTTACAGTACTTATGGAGTAGGCACGAACGTTGAACTGATTCTCCCCATCATTAAATAAAGTCGAGCTTTTTATTTATGACCTTGCAGAGTTTTTAATTCTGAAAGCAATTATCTTGATCATTTGTATTATTAATAACGGACAACAGGCCAGGGCTATTATAACTTCCAGTTCATTAATTACCATATGTTCAACGTCAAAAATTTTCTGCAAAGGCCTTACGGCAAGAACAAGAGCAAGTAAAATACTGCCTGCAGTCAGTGCCAGCCATTGGTACCTGTTTGAAAACACCCCGATCTTGTATATCGGAAGCCTGGAACGGCAGTTAAATCCATGTATCAGCCTGGCAAGTGCAAGTACTGAAAATGCCATGGTACTTCCAAGCCCGGCCCCACCCTTATTCATACCATAATAGAAAGCAGTGATGGTACTTGCCGCAATGATTGAACCTTCTGTCAGAATGTTGAATATAAAAGATTTTGTAAGCATCGGCTTCTTTATATCCCTGGGTTTTTCCCTCATCACATCCTTGCTATGGGGCTCCAATCCTAAAGCGATAGCAGGCAATGAGTCTGTCAACAGGTTAATAAACAGAAGATGCACTGCCGTAAAGGGCAGCGGAAGGTGTACAAGTGATGTATACAAGACTGTAAGTATGCCGGCAGTATTACCGGATAGAAGAAATTTTATTGCATTCTTTATATTTGTATAAATACTCCTTCCGTTAGAGATTGCTTTAACAATAGTTGCAAAATTATCATCGGTCAATATCATGGAGGAGGCATCCTTTGCAACTTCAGTGCCTACCTTGCCCATTGCAATTCCAATATCTGCTTGTTTAAGTGCCGGTGCATCATTTACCCCGTCACCCGTCATCGCTACAACATTACCCAGGTCCTGCCATGCCTTTACAATCCTTATTTTGTGTTCAGGAGAAACCCGGGCATATACGGAAATCCTTCCTACCCTCTTTTTGAGTTGTTCGTCCGTAAGCCTCTCCAGCTCACACCCTTCAATTACTTCACTATCATCCCTGACTATTTTAATATGCTTTGCTATTGCTGCGGCAGTTATTTTGTGGTCACCTGTAATCATGACCGGCTTGATCCCTGCATTTATGCAATCTTCCACCGCCTGTTTAGACTCTTTCCTCGGAGGGTCAACCATAGCGCCCAGCCCTATAAATACAAGGTCGGATTCATCTTCAATACTCAATACTTTATTACCGGGCAATATTTTATAGCAAAAGGCTAAAACTCTTAATCCCTCTTTAGACAATTCCCTGTTGGTATATTCAATATCCTTTAAATCATTTTTAAGAATCGGCTTTACTCCGTCTTTTGTGGCTATCCTGCTGACTCTTTTTATTATAACATCAACTGCTCCCTTGGTAATCATAACAAATTCACCATTAATATTATTCAGAGTACTCATCATTTTTCTTTCAGAATCAAAAGGCACTTCTGAAAGGCGAGGGTGCATTTTCCGGATATCATCTTCATCTACTTTGTGATATTCCCCCATATGAACCAGCGCTAACTCCGTAGGATCACCAATAGCTTGTGCCTCCGTTGTTACGGCGTCATTACACAATAGACTCATTTCCAATATTTTTCTTTGGAGCGTATCCTTCATTTCCAGGTTTTCTATATCAATCAGCATTGAGTCTAAATATATCTTTTCAACTACCATTTTGTTCTGGGTTAGGGTACCGGTCTTGTCCGAACATATAACAGAAACACTCCCCAGGCTTTCAACTGCCTGGAGCTTCCTTACAATGGCGTTTTCTTTTGCCATTTTCTGGGTGCCAATTGCAAGCACTATAGTCACAATGGAGCTTAAAGCTTCCGGTATAGCTGCAACAGCCAGCGCAACTGCAAACATGAAAGATTCTATCATATCATATCCTCTTACAACATTGAGTAAGAATATCAGTGCGCAAAGAGCCGCTATGGCAGCAGCAAGCTTTTTACCAAATTTATCGAGAGTAACCTGGAGGGGTGTCTTTTTTACCTTGGCTGCTTCCAGCAGGGATGCAATTTTTCCCAGCTCAGTGTCCATTCCAATACTGGTTACTACAACTACGGCACGTCCGTACGTGCCCAGGGTTCCGGTAAACACCATATTATTCCTATCGTTAATTGCCACATTACTTTTTGCAATTTTGTCTGCGCTCTTAACTACACTTACCGATTCCCCGGTTAATGAGCTTTCATTGGTTTGAAAGCTAAAGTTCTCGATAATTCTTCCATCCGCACTAATATAGTCTCCTGCTTCTAAAAACAAAATATCTCCCACAACTACTTCTCTTGACGGTATTTCTATCTTGTTTCCATTTCTCAGGACACGTGCCGTAGGTGAAGAAAGCGACCTTAAGCTTTCCAGAGATTTCTCTGCTTTTACATGCTGGACTGCTCCAAGAACTGCGTTCAAAACCGTAACGGAAACTATTACTAATGCACTTTTAATATCTTTCAAGAACAACGAAATAGTTGCGGCACATAAGAGAATTATTATGAGAAAGTCGGTAAACTGGCTTAAAAACACTTTAACTATACTTTTTTTCTTTATTTCCTTAAGTTCATTATATCCGTCCCGCAGTCTCCTTATATCTGCCTCTTCTTCTGTCAGGCCGTCAAAACCTGCCTGTACCTTGTCCATTATTTCTTCTTCTGTTTTGTTGTATATACTATTCATCTTTTAAAGCTCCACCGTTCCAAATAGATTTTTTTTAAGCACCTGCATAAAAATACTCTACACCCAAACCAAAAGCAGTTTAAGTGTAGAGTCTCACGAACATTAATGCAATAAAGCCGGGCTTTTATGCCGTAATGACGACTTTATTCCTGCCATAAAGACAGACCGTTACTCCCTCTAATTGTAAATTATTCACAACATATTGCATAGCTTGCTCTACAAAGTATATGTTGATAAAAACGTGACGATAGTTATGGTTATCAAGCCTACCGTTATATAACGGTCCTTTGTGGATTGATTTATATCACTGTCGGAATCCTTGATTATTTTAAAGTTTTCAACAAAGACAGAAGCAATCCATCCCAGTACCGGATTTACCGCAATACCTGTAATGATGCAGATTGCGGCTATTTGAGCCGATGCAACACTTTTTATGGTGTTTAATCCGACTTCTATAAGGGGTATATATACACCAAATATCAAAACCAGCCATAATAAAGGAGGAAAAACCGCAATATCTATTAAAAATCCGGAAATGCCGAAGCATATTCCAAGTAACCCTAATATTAAAGCACTTGCTGCTATAGGTCTTTTCACTATCCCCAGAGGAATCATAAAGCTTCTCCATATTGCCGATATTTGAGCACCGCCAAGCAATGCACCTACAATGTTCCTTATAGATACGATAATATATGTAGGATTCATATAAAAAATGGCTTTTTTAGCTTTCTCAGGATAGTTTGCTTCCTGTATTGTCTTAATCGCCAGTGCATCTATCGGCCACATAACAACTGCAAGCAGTGCAAAGGGAAATGCTTTAATAAAATTTTGAATATTTAATCCCCAGCCTATACCCCATTTTTCATTCCACCAAACATTAGGGTTTATTATTGGGAGGCCTATGCCGGTTTCTAATGTGGGGTATAAGCTGAAGAATGAAGCTATAGCTATGGAAGCTACAGCGCATGCGGGTATTATCATCCACCTTGCTTTGAATTTATTGAGTAAAATATACAAAACAAGGCCCACTAATAAAAGCAGAATAAACAGCCCGGATTTTTCACTATTGTCAGTCCAATTTCTTAAGTTTTCGAAAGAACTGCTTATTCCGAGAAAACCAAATAAAAGAATAATTCCTCCTTTTGTTCCCGTACCATTAATTTTTACCACTTTAGTAAAGTATTTAAAGGAAGATATTATAAGTCCTATAAATCCAATAAGAATGCTTAAAGGCAATGGATGCACTCCTGACGATACCATCACCGGAACTAACGGAATTAAGGGGGCAAGAGTTCCGGGGGGGCCTGCATACGGATTCAGAACAGCACAGAATAATATTGTGACGATGCTGGCAAAAACAATTTCAAGCCTTACATTTTCAGTTACGAATGAAGGATCTGTTATATTAAAACCTGAAGACCACGCCATAACAAATGCAGCAACCAGGGAAATTTTGCCTATGGTGCCCGATAGTGCAGGAACAATGTCTTCAAGTCTCAGATTGTAGTCCTTAAAAGGCATATTAATCCGCCATTGTCTTGGATTATATGAAAGTAAGTCTTTATTTAACAGTTCCTGGCGTGGATTACTTTTACTCAAGCATGTACCTCCTTCATATTAAACTTAGTTTGCTGCGCGTTACAATTTTTATCCTTTATGTAGCCAGTTTTTGCCTTATTTTCATATCGCCTACTCCAAGCATCCTGGCAGCAAGCCTGCCGGCTACAGCACCTCCGTCGACTGGAACTGTTGCCACAGGAACGCCGGCAGGCATTTGCACTATTGAAAGAAGGGAATCCATCCCGTCTAAACTTTTTGATTTGATGGGTACGCCTATAACCGGAATGCATGTCAAAGATGCAACCATTCCGGGAAGATGGGCAGAGCCTCCGGCTCCTGCTATTATGACAGCGATACCCCTTTGCTCTGCTGTCTTGGCATAATTGTACATATTCTCAGGTGTCCTGTGGGCCGATACTATATTCATTTCAAATTCAATACCCAGTTCTTTAAGTATCCCGGCAACCTTGTTCATCACATGCAGGTCCGAATCGCTTCCCATAATTATTCCCACCTTTAATTCGGGCATATCCTCATCTCCTTACAATGGTTTAATTACAATATTTTTTAATGATCTCAGCGCTTTTTCCTCAGCAGCTTTAATGGATTTATCTAAAGCAGTTATATGTCCGATTTTTTTCAATTTCTTTGTGTTTTTCTTACCGTACAAATGAAGATATATACCATCTTCACCAATAACATTTTCAATCCCCTCAAATCTATGTTCCCCTTCAACGGTATCATTTCCGAGTATATTAACCATAACACAAGGGCTGCGAAGCTCTGTAGAACCTAAAGGCATTCCCGTAATCACCCTTACCAGCTGCTCAAATTGTGAAGCGGCACAGCCTTCAATTGTATAATGCCCTGAATTATGCGGCCGGGGGGCTATTTCATTAACATAAACCTCTTCATTTGGAGTAAGGAACATTTCTATACAGAATACACCATAGTCGTCAAGAATTTCTATTACCTTTTCCGCAATCTTTCGCACCTTTTTTTCAACTGGGCTATTTATGTCTGACGGTGCCCTGTTTAAGCGAAGTATGCTGTTTTCATGTATATTTTCAACTACAGGATAAAAGGCATAATCATTTTTTAAATTCCGTGCAGCAATAATGGACAGCTCACGTTCAAATTTAATAAATCTCTCTGCCATCAAGCTATGTCCTGCAAATTTTTCCATCACCTTATCCATCTGCTCTTCGGATTTTACAACACAATTACCTTTTCCGTCATATCCTCCCCAGCGGGTCTTTAGTATAAATGGCAAGCCTAGGGTATCAATACACTTTGACATATCCTGCATATCCTTTACAAGGATATAATCCGGTACCAAAATCCCCGCCTTTTTAAGCATGGTTTTCTGGACATATTTATCCTGTATGGTTTTTAAGGATTTGCCTGATGGAAGTATATTGTATCCTTCCTTCTCCAGCTCAATTAAAATATCTGCATCAATATGCTCGAATTCATAGGTTATGACATCACAAGCCCCGGCAAGCTTTTTAGTTGCACTTTTGTCCATAAATGAAGCGGTTATCTGCTTGTCGGCGACCTGTGCGGCAGGAGAGGACGGGGTGGGGTCAAGTACTGTTACATGATAGCCCATTCGTTTGGCTTCAACCGTTATCATCTTGCCAAGCTGTCCCCCCCCTATAATTCCAATTCTTGCAGGAGGCTGCAATACTTTATATTTTTCCCCTGTCATTTTCACTGCTCTTTTTTCCCCTTTGAAACTTCGCCGTTTTTCCTAAACACAATAATCATTCAAAATAAAAAAATCCAATATCCCGCCGGCTTTTTATAAGCCAACGGGATATTGGATTACACTGCGCCTGGTTTTTAACCTTCCGCCCGGTCTTCCAACTCTATACATCCTGATTTGTCAAATCAATTAACACTCGATACTTACACAGCTACTATAACATGTAAAAGTACAAAAATCAATAGCATTTTTTTTGAGTTTCCCTGTTTTAAAAAAACGTATAACTAACAATCCGCAGTAACAAAGTCTTTAAACATCTCTTTTACAGCGGGTATGCTGCTGTATGCTTTAAAGTTAACAAATTGTTCATTTTTTTGTGGTATTATATTATAAATTTAATTCAACTTACATGTAGAGGAGACTGTGTAATGGGTAAAAATAATACTGAAAATCAATACGTTTTAGCTGTAAAAAATTATGATGAGCTTTTGAGAGAGATTGATGAAGGTTCCGTATATCTTCCGGGAGGGGATATGGGATTTTATAAAAGCCTGCTTGCAGGAGCAATTAATAAGGTAAGCAAGTTAAAGGAATTAAAAAAATTCGTTAAGAAGGTAAAAGCCGACAAAAAGGAAGTAATGCATTATTGGGAAGGCCTGCTGTTTGAGAATTATACCCTTATTTTAACTGAATATGCGGATGGGGATAAATCGTTAAGAAAGCTGTGTGACGGTGTAAAAATAAAATTTGTCGAATAACGGTAACGGAGTATCAAAAGTAAAGATAGTTTAATATGTTGTAATATATACGTCAGTAGCAAAAGGTGATATTATGGCATATAAGCAAATGGTTCCGGCAGGGGCCCACAGGCTGCCGCCCCTTCCGTATCCTTATAGTGCTCTGGAGCCTGTAATAGGAAGTCTGTCTTTACGGGTGCACCATGATGTACTTCATAAAAATTATGTTGATGCTCTTAACAAAACGGAACTGTCCCTTGTAAAGGCCCGCAGGCAAAATGATTTTGAAAATATACAGCAGCTTGAAAGAGAGCTTGCATACAATGGTTCGGGCGACATTCTTCACAGTATATACTGGACAATTATGTCTCCTTTAGGAACCGGAGGACAACCCGGTCCTTTGACTATGCAATATATTAATAGTTATTTCGGAAGCTTTGAAGCCTTCAAAGATCAGTTTACACAGGCTGCAGCAAAAGTAATGGCAAGCGGGTGGGCACTAATGGTCTGGCAGCCTATGTGGAACCGGCTGGAAATACTTACGGCTGAAAAACACCAGGATCTTACCCAATGGGGTGTAATTCCCATTCTTGTAGTTGATGTGTGGGAACACGCATATTATTTGAATTATTTATACAAAAGGAAGGAATATGTGGAAAACTGGTGGAATATTGTTAACTGGTTTGAAGTGGAAAGACGTTTAAAGCTGGCAATAGCAGGCAGGCTGCCGCTTTTTACGGGTATGGCACCCATGAATTGTTAAGTTAAAAGGATAAATATAATAATTAAATACAACCGTTTATGATTTGAGCGGCTGCAGCAATTTTTTTTTCCGGAATAGTTGTAAATTTCAAAAGCAGCATGCTGTCGCTTATATGTTTAACTGTAAGACCTTTGGAGCACATGCTTTTGGCTGCGGCAGACACATTTTTTGTATCTTTTAACAGCATAATCATATTTGTACCTGAATCTGAAGGAAGTATTTTGATCCTTTGTGCGCACAGTTTTTCAATTGAATTTTTCAACAGGGCATACTTGACTGCAAATTTTTTGCGGATACGCCTTAAATGTCTTTCAAATTCACCTTCATTAATATAGCTTGCCAATGTCAATTGTTCGATTTTTGAGGAGGTCTGATTATATCTTATGCCAAATTTTTTATATTGCTTGAGCAAAATGCCGGGCAGTATCATATAACTGATCCTGACAGATGGTAAAAATACTGTTGAAAATGAACCAAGATATACGACTCTGCCATACATGTCAAGGCTTTGCAGACTTGGTATAGGATTACCCGAATACCTTAGCTCACTGTCATAATCGTCCTCAATTATATATGAATTATTGTCTTTTGACCATTTAAGAAGGTCCAGCCTGTTTCCCACAGGCATTATAGTACCGGTGGGGAATTGATGAGACGGGCTTACGTAGCATATTTGAGCACTGCTTTCTGCCAGCTCCTTTACGTTTAACCCTCTTTCAGATACACTTACAGGCAAGAGATTGAAGCCGTAATCTTCAAATACATGCCAGACATCGGTAAAGCCAGGGTCTTCAAAAGCTATTCCGGATATGTTCAGCGTTTTAAGCAGGGTACACAATATGCCTAATAATACTTGTACTCCCGCACCTATAATTATCTGGTCAAAGGTGCATTTTACTCCCCGGGATCTGTATACATATTTTGACAATTCCTGTCTCAGCTCAATTTCACCCTGGGGGCTGCCGTGCTGAATAAGTTTTTTGCTCTGGTATAATAACACCCTGTTGTAGCTTTTTTTCCATGCAGCAAAGCTAAAACAGCCCTCATCCAAATATTCTCCGGTGTTTTTATCAAATACCTGAAAATCCTCATTTACCGTTTTTATATCCATATTTTTGTTTGACGGTATTGTTCCTATGTCACAAGCATAATAACCACTTTTGCTGCGGCTGTAAATATAGCCCTCAAGTGTTAACTGGTAGTATGCATTTTCCACCGTTGTCCTGCTTATGCCAAGCTGCTTTGCAACCAGCCTGATTGAAGGGATTTTTTCATTAGGCCCTATTCTTTTTGATTCAATTTCATCCCTTATATATTTGTAAAGCCTTACATATTTAGGCTTCACTTTACTACTTTTGAAGTTCAATATTAATTCCAGCATAACTGACCCCTTATAAATTTATAAAACTGACACTTTTTTAATGTACAGTTTAATGTTATAGTACAATATAATAGAAACAAAATCAATATAGGGGAGGGAGAAAATATGGTGAATGTAAGAAGGGTGGCATATACAGGTATTATGGTAGCATTGGTCACAGCTGCCACATCGCTTAAATTACCAATGCCCATTGTGAGCGGGGGGTATGTTCACCTGGGAGACTGTATGGTTTTCCTGTCGGCAATTCTGCTTGGATGGAAGTATGGTGCCGCAGCGGCCGGCCTGGGTTCCATGCTTGCAGATATAATGGGAGGATATATGCAGTGGGCACCGTTTACGCTTATAATAAAAGTATTGATGGCCGTATTGGTGGGAATAGCATTTTCTCTTAAAAAGAAAAAAAGCAAAATATATTTTTCCTCATCAGTAATAGCAATTTGGACGGTATTTGTAATTACTGCAAAATCTTTATTAAATAAAGCTGTAGATACCATATCGCCTCAACTGGTAGATGAAATTGAGACGGTAAACAGCGTACCGGAGCTTATAAGCCTTAACAATTACGTACAGACGGTTTTGCTGGTATCAACATTACTGGTTGTTGTAATTGCGGCCGGACTGGGTGCTTATATGTACAGGAAAGGACATAATATAAATTTGACATTTATTATGGGTATTATTGCTGCAGGCCTGTGGATGGCAATAGGTTACTATATCGCTGAATATGTGATTTACGGAAGCTATGTGGTCCCTGTAGTTAATATACCGTTTAATATATTACAGTTTACAACAGGCATGATTATTGCACTTTTGGTTTATGCACCCCTTAAGAAAATTATTATTCTTAAATAATATTATACTACAGCGAAAAATTTTATTTTAAATGTATTAAATCAACAGCTGGGTGTCATCCTGATTTCCTAGCTAATTGGTTTAAAACTCAGCTTTGAAAGTTTTTTTGCTGGAGTCTTGACAACAATTTGTGAAGGATATGGAATGAATTGGAGAAGTTAGGACTTGGCGATATTACTTTCATAGTTTATACTAGTGGTATGTAACACATAAAATTGATGGTCATCTTATCGCATATTTTTTCGCACTACTGCGTTGAGAATATAAACGCTCCTGACACAAAAGTTCCGTTTGTATTCCGGAAAAGGAGGTTATAAATATGAAACCAAATATTATATATATCTATGCCGATGATCTTGGAAGAGGAATGCTTAGCTGCTACGGGCAAAAACATTTTCAGACTCCGAATATTGATCGTTTATCCGGGGAAGGGATAATGTTCAACCAAGCATACGGATGTGCCTTCTGTGCACCGGCAAGAGCCAGTGTACTGTGCGGGCTGCATGATGCACATGCAGGAAGATGGACTTTTACAAAAGCTGGTATTTATAAGGAAATTGATAAAGGAGCCCTGACAATGGAAGAAGTGTATGAATTAATCCATAATACAGGCATACAGGACGGATCCGAGGATGTTTTTCTCCCTCAGATTGCTCAAAAAGCCGGCTATGTAACCGGACAGATCGGCAAGCTTGAGTGGGGTTTTGCAACCACTGGAGACGAAGTAGAACGCCATGGCTGGGACTACCATTATGGTTATTATGATCATTTGAGATGTCATGGCTATTATCCCACCTTTTTGTTTAAAAACGGAAAAAAATTTGAGATTGAAGGAAATACCTTTGTGAACTGCGGAGCCAAACGCAGTGCCTTTGAACAGGGCGAGCAAATTGACATGACAGGCAGAAAGGTATACTCACAGGATTTGTTCGATGAAAAAATCATTGAATTCATAAGGGAACATAGGGACAAACCCTTTTTCTTATATCATCCGTCACAGCTTCCCCATGGCTCCATATTTTTCCCTGAGATCCATCCGGGTGTTGCAGATAATCCTGTTCTCAACGATCTTGAAAAGGAATTTGCCTCCATGATATTGAGGCTGGATAAAACGGTGGGACTGATCCTGGACGAGCTTGAAAGGCTCAACCTAAGTGAAAATACTCTGGTCATTTTTAGCTCAGACAATGGACACGCACTGCAATACCGACAGGAAGGCAGAGTCCTGCGTGAAATGACGAGCAGCGGAGAGAAAATAGATAACATTAATACCAAATTTTATTCCAATACCTGTGGAGATGTGTTTGACGGTAATGACGGGATGGCAGGGCTGAAATTCACCAGTTGGGAAGGCGGAGTGAGGATTCCATATATCATGCGCTGGCCGGGCATAATAAAGCCGGGCAGGATAACCGACCACATGGTTGCTAATTATGACCTTATGCCTACCTTAGCAGAACTGCTGGAGATAGAAATACCTGAGAACAAGGACGGTATTTCCTTTGCACCTCTTTTGACCGGTGCCTGGCATAATCTTCAAGCTCACGAATATGTTGTATATGCCAGCTACATGGGACCTGCGCTTGTCACCAGAGACGGCTGGAAGATAAGGGCTGTAATCGATATGGAGCAATACCGATATGAGCGTCTTGGTGCGTTCCTTGACGATATGCAGGAGATGGTGGAATACCAGCTTTTTAATATCCGGGAAGACTATCGTGAGGAAAAAAACGTAGCGGAAAAGTATCCGGAAAAGGTAGATGAACTAAGGCAGAAACTGATCAAGGAATGCGACGGCAATCTTATAAACGGCACACCACAGATGCATTTTGCATTTTACGGCCGCAAAGGAAGATTTGGGCGGTAATAGGAAATGAAAAACAGCAGGGCTATCTTAGCAATGAACCCTGCTGTTTTTTTTACCGATGGTTCATTGTACTCATAAATATATACCTATTTTAAAAAATGGGGAAACTCAAAACAGGTTTAAGTTGACAGAAAATTATCTAATGTGGTAAACTTTAGTAGTGAAAAGTAAAATATCGGTTATTGCATATCTATGTTATTCTTTGGGGTGGTTATATTGCGGTTTAATTTCCCGTTTGGCAAAACTTTTGTAAAACTTTATGTATCCTTTGTTCTAATTATCATTGCACTCATGACTTTGCTTGGATATATTTCCTATAATTTATCCGGCAAAAGCATTGAACATGAAATCACAAAGCATAATATACAAGTACTGCGACAGATTAATAAAACCTATGAGCAGACTTTTAAGAATGTAGAAAATACGGCAATCAATTTATTGAAAAACCAAAGCACTTTGAGTTTTATCAATGAGAACAGCGAAATTTTTTATTCTTTATACAAATTAAGTGAAGAAATGAGCTGGATTGTTTATAATGAAGATGCCATAAAAGATATTTATATTTACAGCTTTAACAATCGTGGTGTATTTTCTGTCAAAAACGGTTTTGAAAAGGATAAAAAAGTGATTGACTATCATTGGATGCAAAAGATGCATGCAGGTGAAATTGGTGAAAAGTTAACACGGACAAGTTTTAAAGAGCCTATTTTTGTGGAAAGTACGGGCGGAAACATCGTGTATTTGCAAAAAGTACCTCTGCTTGGAAAAAAGAGCAAGGGATATATCATTTTTGTTTTAGATGAAAAGAGATTGTGGGAAAGCTTAAGTGAAATTGTGTTGAATGGGCAAACGCAGCTCTACATGCTGTATGAAAACGGATCAATTATCTCTTCAAATCAACCGGTAACAGACCAGCATATGCCCTTGCATTTCATGCAAAAGGTGGCACAGGATAAAGAGGGATATTTTTTTGACGGAGAAAAAAATAAAAATATTGTTTCCTTTATCCGGTCTTCACCCAATGGACGGATATATTTAGCTGTAACCGATCTGAAAGAAGAACTTAAAGTATTAAATAATATCCGGGACAGTACGGTCATTATCATTGCAATGATGAGCATTGCAGCCATTATTATCAGTTATCCCGTATCCCGAAAAATCTATAATCCCATTGAAAAGTTTTTAACGAAAGTCAATAAAGCGGATTCAAATGCCAGCATATTTGCCGGCAAGAAGAAAATTTTAGATGAATTCAAGTATTTGACAGCTCTCTTTGATGATGTGACTGTCAGCGAGGAAAAATTAAAAGGATTTTACAACAAAAACAAGACTCTTATTGAAGAGAAAATCATCAATGATTTACTGAGAAACAGGATAGATTCAAGAGTCTATTTAATGGAACAGATACATGAACTGGAAATAACCTTGACAGGCAGTGGCATTTTTGTAATGGTTATGGATATGGACTGTAATGATAAATTTGGGAATGTCATGCTGGATAAAGGGAAAAGACAAGTATTTTTGAATAGAATTAGGCAAATGGAAGAAAAAATATTGGCCGATAAAATGAATTTAGTTACGGTGATAGATACGGAGCAAAATATTGCAGCCTTATGCAATATGAAGGTGAACATGCACAAAAACGATATTGTCTCACTTGCACAGCAGTTTAAGCAGCAGGTGCTTGAGAATTTTGACATGAGTGTTTCAATAGGGATAGGGAATATATGTCATGATCTTATGGATGTTTCAACCTCATATCTGGGAGCCCTGAGGGCTTTAAAGTATCGGTTGCTCGTTGGCAACAATACCGTTATTCATATACAGGATATTAGAAAAATGGATACGGAAGTGCTGTATTATTATCCGGTTAAAAAAGAAAAAATATTTATCAACCTGCTGGAAAGCAGAGAGTATGAACTTTTGGAAAAACTGATTGAAGAACTGGTATTGGAAATCAAGAAAAAACCTGGTTTATCTGTAGAATGTGTTTTGCAGATATTTAAAAGAATGTTGAGCTCGGCGGTAAATATTGTTTTGGAATACGGCGGGACCATGCAGGAAGTATTAGGGAGTAAAACCAATATATATACCAGGTTTGCTAAGAATGAAACCATTGATGATATCAAAGCATGGGTATTGGATATCTGTAAAAAGATTATAGGGTATTTAGATAACAAGCACAATTGTCATAAAAACAAATATATTGAAATAATCAAAGCATATATTCAGAGTAATTACAGCCAAGATATTGCGCTGGATATGGTTGCCGCTAAAGTGGATTTGAGCCGGACCTATGTCAGCAGAATGTTTAAAGACTGTGAAGGGACTACTCTTGTCAAATATATTAACCGCATTAGAATCGAACAGAGTAAAACAATGCTGACGGATTCGAATTTATCGATACGGGAAATTTCCGAAAAGGTAGGATATAATAACGAACATGGTTTCATTCGATATTTTAAGATGTTTGAAGGAATAACACCGGGACAATATCGGGAATGCAGTCAAAAATAGAGGAGCTTTCCTCTTTTTTTTTGCCTGCAGCAATTATTGGCACTTACTATATTCGTGTCGGAAATGCACAGAAGGAGACACATAGGACGAGCGAAAGCATAATTTTTGTACATTAACCACAAAAACTATACATTGAAAGTATAATTTTTTAAACATATAATACAAAAATTTTGGCTTTTAAAAAAATGACATACATATTAATATGAAATTATCAAATATTATTGCAGCAAAGAAATGTTTATGTTCCGAGATTTTTTGTTCTAAAGCTATAGGATTAGAACAAAAAATCTGTCAAGATGGAGGGGTAAAAATGTATTTAAGGGAAATAATGAAAAAAGGCTTATCGGCTATGTTGATGCTTGTGTTTGTGCTGTCTCTATTACCGGCCGTAAAACAGCCTGTTTCAGCACAAACAGCGTTGCTGGGGCACTGGAAATTTAACGGCAGCGCCGGAGATTCAAGCGGCAACGGGCGGAATGGGATTGTATCTGATGCCGGTGTAACGGTTATAAACGACGACGGAGTTGGCGGGCAATGTTATGGGTTTAATAATGGTTATGTTCAGTTGCCGCTCAATCCTGAAACGGAGTTATCGGATGATTTTACGTATATGCTTTGGGTCAAGCCCATCAATGCGACGGCATTCAGGAATATAATGGGCAGCGGAAACGCCGGTACGGCTGCAGGATGGATTGTAAAAGCTGCTGAGGGAAATATAAAGGTTCCCATCTATAACAAAGCAGAAGTGAAGTCAACAGATTATAAAATGGAAGATCGTAAATGGTATCATATAGCGGTGGTAAATGATGGTAAGGCTAAAAAATTGAAGCTGTATGTCAATGGTGTGCTTGACGATGAGGCGTCTCTGGCCGGAGCATCTAAGAGGACCTGGGGAAATATAATGTATGTAGGTACCAGAACGCCGGACAAAGGGAACAAATGGTCCGGGTATATCGATGATGTACGTATATACAATGGGGTATTGAGTCCGGAAGAGATTGGAAATATCGTTAAAAATTCAGGGCTGGAGTATGAAATCATTCAAACAGGACAACTGGCAGGATATTGGGAAATGAGTGTAGATCAAGATACTCTGGGAAAGATCGCGGATTCAAGTAATCAGGGCCATCACGGGACAGTCCATGGTGCTTCATGGCAAAAAGCAGGTATTAAAAACGGCTGCTTCCGTTTTGACGGACAAGATGATTATATTTCACTGCCCGATGTGTTTGGCCCGGACAGCAAAGGCTTTACAATCGCAACATGGATATATCCGGAAGACAATAGGGAAGGCAGTATTCTCAGCCAAAAGGGATTGGACTGGTTTTATAGGGATGCCGGCGGATATATTGTGAGTGATTTGGTGGGGGAAGCAGCTTTAAAATCAAATACGGCGGTTACGGACAAGATGTGGCATCATGTTGTACTAAGATATGACGGTCGAAAAATAGGGATGTATATTGACGGTGAATTGGCAGGAGAGAGTACAGCAGTCCCGACAGCTTTTTCAGGAGCGTTTACAGTGGGGAACAGCCTTGATAGAAGTGCATGGCTGGGCAGTATTGACGAGTTGTCTATTTATAACTATGCATTAGGGGAGAAAAGAATAAATGAAATCGCTTGGGAGTGGGACCCCAGCAATTACCCTAAGTATATGCCTGCAATTGTTAATCCGGAACTACCGGTGCACGACGTCAGAAAAAACCTCAAACTTGACGGCATTTTTGAATTTAAAGACGACCCTTGGGACCAAGGCGAACAAGAAAAATGGTATGAGGGAACTACTGCATTTTCCGAAAAGATTGCTGTTCCCGGCAACCTTATGGCAGCCGGTTATAGAGATGATTTATCCCATATACCGGCAGCTAGTCTGAGGTTCAAGAAAATCAAGGCGGCAGCTTACCCGCCTTCGTGGTATAAGAAAGCCTTTGACATCCCGGCCGACTGGAAGGTCGACCATCCTATATTTATAAAGTTCGGAGGAGTGCTGCCGGCAGCAAAAATATGGCTTAATGGTCAATATGTCGGTTATCATAAGGGTGCTTTTGTGCCTTTTGCATATGATATAACCGATATTGCCCGGATAGGTCAGAAAAATACACTGGTTGTTAAGATTGATGAAGATTTTTTTGCAAGGATAATGGGCAGCGGTTATAACAGGATGAATTTCTTTTCCGGTCTGTTCAGAAGCGTGGAAGTGGAGCAGACAGTTAAAGTCAGGATACAGCGCTTTTTCATGAAACCTGATATTGACAATCAAAAAGCAGCCGTCAAAGTGTGGGTAGAAAACCTTGATACTGCGGACAGAGAGATCAGGCTCCAGGCAAAGATTAAAGACAACGGGAGAGATTTTAAGAGTGCGGATGCTAACGCTTTTGTTCCTGCGAGTTCGGTAGCTGAGGTGGCATTTGAGGTGGATATGTCCGGTGCGGAGCTGTGGCACCCGGAGCATCCCAAGTTATACGAGGCAGAAATTTTGATTGAAAGCCAAGGGGGAAAGGATGGGTTGAGAGACTATTTTGGCATGCGAAAATTAAGCACATCGCACGGTAAACTATACGTTAACAATGAACTCTTTTATGTTAGGGGCACGGGCTTTTTAAACGTTTACCCAAACAGTTTGTCCCCCGAGACTGACAGGAATGTGATTAGAAGCAATCTTCAGCAGCTGAAAAATTATGGTTTTAATTATATCAGGCTCCACAGCAGCATTCCGGCGCCGGAATTTCTTGATGTGGCCGACGAACTGGGTTTGTTCATACAACAAGAAGCCGGGATTATTGGCACCTATTACAAGAAAAATCCCTATAGCGAAATAGTTAGAAGGGATATGTGGGATCATATCATCCGCCGGGATTTGAATAGTCCTTCCAAAATGGTTACGTCTATGGGTAATGAACAGACAGGCACTAATGTGCATCCCATCATGAAATATGCCTATGATACGGCTAAGGCTTTTGACGACACAAGATTTGTTATGTCGTCTTCCGGGGGACCGGACAGCCCGGCCGTAAGGAAATGGTGCGATGTGATTACCCATAATAGTGACGTTAAGAATATTCCTTGTTTCAGGCACGAATATGGTCATTGGTCGGCATATCCGGATATTAGGCTGGAAGAGAAATATTGGAACTCTCCGCTGACACCCTGGCAGATAAACTATACGAAAGCATCTGCGGCAAAGAGCGGGTTAACCGATTTGCTGCCGATATTTGCGGAAAAATCCGGAGAGCTTCAGAAAATGACCAGAAAATATGGTATAGAGTGGTACAGGACAGCCTATGAAACTATGGATGGTTATATCATGTGGCTTGCACAGGATACCGGATTACTTAGGATGGGGGTATTGGATGATTTCTATGCCCCAACCAATACGACGGCGGAGGAATTTTTAAAATCCAATGGTGAAACAGTGCTGCTTCCGGTTTCGAAGTACCAAGAAAGGCAGTTTTTCAGTAAAGGAGCCTTTAACGAAAGCATCCATATACATCATACGGGATTACAGGATATCAGCGGAGGACGGCTTGAATGGTCGTTTAAAGAGGAGGATACCGGTGAGGTAATCAGTAGAGGGGCTGCAGAGAATATTTCCCTGAAAAACGGAGACTTGACAGAGCTGGCAAAGGTCAGTTTGGTATTGCCGGAAGTTATGGTGGGAAAACGATACAAATTAGTGGGGCAGTTCACGAGTACATCGGTAAATATAGATAATGAATGGCTGTACTGGGTTTATCCGGATACGTATATGAGTCATACTGATAAAAAGATAGTCGTGGATATTAAGGATATCGGTCTGTCAGGGCAGATCAAAAGCAAATATCCTTTTGTAACGACGAACCCGCCATCGGCGGCGGATATTTTTATTACGGATCATCAATCTGAGGTTCTGGATAAGCATATCAATAACGGAGGTAAAGCGTTCATATTTGCAAGAGGCGTATACGAAGAAAAGGAGAAGGATTGGGGATTTGCACAAAATCCACGCAGAGTGCCCAGGAAATGGGCTACCTATATGACAACCAGCGGATTTTATGCGGAGAGAGTAACTTGGGGTGAAGTGATTGACGGCACCCATCCTGCTATGAAAAATATTCCCCATGAGGGTTATATGGATTTCGGTCTGGTTGATTTGATACACAATGTTCATACCAGTGACAAACCGGAGGGCTGTACGGCTGTCTATCTGGACGCCGCCAAATGGGATACTTATAACGTAACGCCTATTATACGGGTTATTGATTACTGGCGGACTATAGAGGGCAGTGAGGATGGCGCTGTAGCTGAAAAGAAGGGAAATCGCCCCTTATCCTATTTGTTTGAAGCGCAAAAAGGGCAAGGAACGCTTATGGTTTCCAGTCTGTATTATAATCTGGACAGACCGGAAAGCGCCTATATGTTTGATCAGCTGCTGCGGTATATGTTAACCGAGGATACCGGACCGCAGCCCTGAATTGATGTATTAAGCTGTTCGTAAACAAACCGTTGAACCCGGCGGCGTCGGGTTCAACGGCTAAATCAAAGAGAGGTGTAAGCGGTGTCTTTAGAAAAGGCTGGTATAGAGACAAAATATGGTTATGTTGAAAAGTTTGTATCCTCTATGGATCATATGATGAAACTTGTTTGGAAGTATAGAGCCTTTTATGTATTGTTGCTTCCGGGACTCATCTATTTTATAGTGTTCAAATATGCTCCCATGTATGGAATTTCAATTGCCTTTAAGGATTTTAGCCCTTTTAGAGGTATACATGGCAGTGAGTGGGTTGGGATCAAACACTTTGTAAGATTGTTCGATTCGCCCGAGTTCTGGAATGTATTTCGCAATACGTTGATCATTAGTTTGTACAAGTTGATTTTTGGTTTTCCTGCCCCTATTATTTTAGCGCTTTTACTGAATGAATTGAGAAAGCTGGTGTTTAAACGAACAATACAGACCATCGTATATCTTCCCCATTTTATTTCATGGGTTATCGTAGGCAGTATTGCTTATGTCATATTATCTCCCAGTACCGGTGTAGTAAATTATTTAATTGAGCTGTTTGGAGGAAAACCGGTCTTTTTCCTGGCAGATCGCAGATGGTTCCGTTCCGTTCTGGTTATCACGGAAATTTGGAAAAATAGCGGCTGGGGTACAATTGTATATTTATCTGCAATAACAAGTATAAATCCTGAGATATATGAATCAGCAATTGTGGACGGCGCCAACCGCTGGCAGCAAGCTTTGCATATTACTCTGCCCTCCATAGGAAGCGTGATAGTCGTGCTGTTGATCTTGAGAGTAGGCCGTATTTTGGACGTAGGTTTTCAACAGATATTGGTTTTATACAATCCAGCGGTGTATGATATTGCCGATGTCTTCGGCACTTTCGTATATAGGGTCGGACTGACACAATCCCAGTATAGTTTTGCCACTGCGGTGGGACTCTTTAAGGGCGTTGTGGGACTTATAATGGTCATTGTGACAAATAAAATTGCCAAATGGTTTGGTCAATCGGGTATTTGGTAAGGAGGAAGCATTTATGATAAACAAAAAAAGCTGGGGAGAGAGAATTTTTGATTCAGGAAACGTTATTTTTATGATTTTATTGGCCATAACCATGTTGTATCCTTTTGTGTATTTGATTAACCTGTCGTTAAGCAGCCCCGAGGGAGCATTGAAAGGAGGTTTCTTTCTCACTCCCAACGGTTTTTCGACAGCAGCCTATGAAAGGGTATTGAGTTCTATTTCCATATGGAATGCTTTTAAGAATTCAATATTGGTGACCGTTTTAGGAACAATATCAAGTGTGTTTTTAACAGCAATAATGGCCTATTCTTTATCTAAAAAGTTTTTACCGGGTAAAACCGTATTTACACTGATGGTTGTTTTTACAATGTTGTTTAGCGGAGGCATCATTCCCACTTATCTTGTGGTTAAGAACCTTGGGTTAATTAATTCCAGGTTGGCGCTTATACTGCCGACAATTATTATGCCTTTTAATCTTATCATTACCAGAAACTTTTTTCAAAATATGCCAGATGACTTGGAAGAAGCTGCAACCATAGATGGGGCGGGGACATATAGGATATTTTTCCAGATCGTATTTCCTTTGTCCCTGCCCGTGATAGCTACCATTTCTTTATGGTATGCAGTCATGTATTGGAATGATTTCTTTCTCTGCCTTATCTATATTCAGGAACGCGGTAAAATTGTCTTACAATTATTATTAAGAGAGATTGTAATGCTTTCTCAAGTTACCGAATTTTTAGCCGGAGCGGAAGAGGATACTCTAGATGTGCCGGAAGCAGTTAAAGCCACAACCATCATTGTTGTAACCGTACCGATTCTGTTTGTCTATCCGTTTATTCAAAAGTATTTTGTGAAAGGGGTGATGGTGGGATCTTTAAAAGGGTAAAGCGTGATATCTATAAACCCTGAGTTGGATTAGTGTTTTAAGATGTCTTTAGAAATGGAGGAGGTTAATAATGAGGAAATCAAGTATTATAGCATTAGGTTTGGTGTTTGTATTGGTATATGCATTGGTGTTGACAGCGTGCGGACAAAGGGAAGCAGACCAACGGGGACCGATTGGAGCCGAAGAGGATAAGAAGGAACAGCAAGACATCGGCACAGAAGAAAAAAAAATCAAGCAGACAAGGCCCATTACGGTTTTGATGCCCCAGGCTTTTGAACAACCTGCGATGCCCTATAACGAGATGCCGATTCCAAGAGAAGTCATGAAACGTTCGGGAATAGAGTTTGAGGTTGAGTTCGTACCTGTCGGAGACTATGATACCAAGTTGAACCTGTACATGGCGGCAGGGACTCCGCCGGATATTTTTAAGAAAGAAAATTTTGAGTTCTGGAAAGAACAAGACGCTATTATACCGTTAGGAGATTTGATTGACCAATACGGTCCCAACATAAAAAAAATGGTTTTGCCTGAGGCTTGGAAATATGTTAAATCCGAAGGGGAAATATATGCGATACCAAAAGGGCGAAGACCTGAGCCCGGCAACGGCGGCGATGTAAATGGAGTGCTGGCCAGATGGGACTGGGTGGAAAAACTGGGCTTTGCCGAAAAAGCGATGAGTGAAGATTTCGACTTGGATCAATACCATGACTTAATTAGAGCCATGACCTTTGATGACCCTGACGGTGACGGCGAGAATAATACTTACGGATTGGGAGACAGAATTGACTGGAATTTCGGTCATATTATGGGAGCCTTTGGCTTGCCTGTTCATAAACACGGTACCTACGGGTGGGTCAAAAGAGGGGACCAAGTTGTAGCTACCCATATGGCCGGAGAGTATAGGCAGGCTTTAGAACTGCTTAGCGACTGGTATAAGGAGGGAGTAATCGACCCTGAATTTATCATTACAAAAGGTAAGGATCACAAAGAAAAATATTCAAGGGGGATCATCGGAACATCGGGACATCATATGTGGTATGTTTCAAAAAAGAATGCTGTGAACCAATCCCTTGTTTCTTCATTCCCAGATGCAGAACTTAAAATGATTATGCCGCCTAAAGGGCCGAAAGGGCATAGGGGTTTTGAAAGAAGACAGCCCGGCGGCGGCGGATCCGCTTTAATATCCTCTAAAGCACCGGAGCCCGAGGTGGTGATAATGCTTTTGGACTATCTGATGTCTGAAGAAGGAGCAATTTTGGTTCAATTCGGATTTGAGGGGGAAGATTATACCTATGATCAAGAAAATAATAGGATTAATTTACTGTATGACGGTCAGATTCAATCAGTGAAAGGGACTGCAAGAATTATCAGCGTAACGGACAGAAGGTGGGTGGAAAGCGAAATACTTGAAGCGATTTCTATGACCGAAAAATATACAGCTCTAAACGAATTTTACGGTATGGTGCCCACAATGGGTGAATATGCAGAGTTGTTGAAATTGGTGGAAGAAACGACCATAAAAGTTATTGTAGGGCAGCTGCCTCTGGAAGCGCTAGACGACATGCAGAAAAGATGGCTGAAAAACGGCGGAGATAAAATAACAGAGCAGGTTAACCAGGAATGGAGAAAATTAAACTGACCGATTGGTTTTTTTCATGCTGGAATATTTTTGTTTCCGTATCATTAGTATGCTCCTTAATTGAAACTGATTAAGATGCAAATTGCTTCGATCAAAAGCAGTTTCAAAGAAATAGAATTTATGATATCATTGACTCAAGGTACTAGACGAAATGTTTTTTGAAACATTCCTGTTTAAGGATTGAAAAGTTACGGTGTATCGTCTGCAATAGATAAGTACAAAATTATTATGATTAAAGGATGATTGTAGAATGAAAAAAAAACCTAATATTGTCATATTTAATCCGGATCAATTCAGGGCGGATAGCTTGGGTCATTTAGGAAACCCGGCAGCGGTTACACCGAATTTGGATAAAATATGTGAGGAAGATGGTGTATCGTTTCGGAATGCATTTTGCCAGAATCCCGTGTGCACACCCAGCCGCTGCAGCTTTATGAGCGGCTGGTATCCCCATGTTAGAGGACACCGGATCATGCATCACTTGATGCGTGCAGGAGAGCCGGTATTGTTAAGGAGCCTGAAGGAATTAGGCTATTACGTTTGGTGGGCGGGTAAGAACGATTTGGTCGCAGATAAAGATAAAATGGATTTGTATTGTGATGTCAGAATACCGAAGCAGTCAAATTTTCAGCCGACCAATGTAAAGGTTGAACAATCTTGGCGGGGGGAGATGGGCGGAGAGAATTACTATTCATTTTTTAAAGGTAAAATAGAAAATGAATGGGATGGTCCTGAAGGCGGGTCTGACTGGAATATCATAAGAAAGGCCGTTGATTTTATCCATACCGGGTCAAAGGATAAGCCTTTCTGCATGTTTTTGTCCCTTACTTATCCCCATCCTCACTACGCCGTTGAAGATCCTTGGTATAGTCAAATAGAAAGGGATAAAGTGCCCGACAGGATTCCTACTCCTGAAAATTGGGATATGAAGCCCAGTATGGTTAGAGGTCTTTACGGAAGACAAAACCTCTGTACATGGACGGAGAACAAGTGGACTGAATTGAGAGCGGTCTATTACGGCATGTGTTCGAGAATTGATTACCAGTTTGGGCTTTTGGTCGATGCGCTGAAAGAAGAAGGGCTATATGACGATACGGCCATTTTTGTATTAAGTGATCATGGGGATTTTACCGGGGATTACGGGCTTGTAGAAAAGACACAGAATACTTTTGAGGATTGTTTGATAAATGTACCGTTTATTGTAAAGCCTCCCGGCGATGTAGGTGTAAAACCCCATATCAACGATGCATTGATTGAGCTGATTGATTTTCCCGCTACGGTTGAAGCTTTGGCTTCGATTGAACCGAAGCATACACATTTTGGACGATCGGTTTTGCCCATTGTGAAGGGGGAAAAAGATGAACACAGGGATGCTGTTTTTGCCGAAGGAGGCAGGCTGCAAGAAGAAAAACACTGTATGGAGAAAGAATCAAAGGGCAGCAGAAGCCCGGAAATGATTTATTGGCCGCGTATGAGCTTGCAGACCAGCGAAGGGCCTGAACACACAAAGGCGACAATGGTGCGTACGAAAGAATATAAGTATGTGATGCGATTATACGAAACCGATGAACTTTACGATTTGAAAAAAGATCCTATGGAGTTGCATAACAAAATTGAGGACCCGGCGCTAAAGGATGTATTAATTGAGATGAGAGAACGACTTTTGAGATTCTATATGGAAACCTGTGATGTAGTGCCTCATACCCTTGATAGCAGATAGCCAGGCAGATTGAACAGGCAGTAGGATCAATGAGGAGGGAAATGCATTGAGAAAAAGTTTTGATTCAGGAATTGGAGATTTAAGCTTGCAGATATAGAGGATCCTGCAGGGAACGGATTTTGGCTGACTCAACGGGTCAGGAGCCATAAAATTAAGGATGTTGCAATGGAATACCGCAGCACCCCTGCAGGTGTTGGCAATAAATGACTTAAGACACCTCCTCAGTGCGCAGATTTTTTCGAGTTCTATTGTTCTCATTTGTAATTTAAGGGTAAGCTTTTTAAAAAATGTACTTGAATTAATATAAAGTATGTTGTATAATAGAAATCGATTGCTATAAATATTAAGGACATATGCTATTATGGAAAAGAAGAAAAAAACTACAATTTATGATATAGCAAAGGAAGTAGGGACTTCCGCCGCAACAGTTTCACGGGTGCTTAGCAATAGCGGGTATCCGGTTAAAGATGAGCTGCGCAATAAAATACTGGAGGCAGCAAAAGAGCTTAATTATTCTCCCAATATTATCGGCAGGATGCTGAAAAAGAATGAGAGCAGGGATATTGGGGTTATAGTCCCGAATATATCAAATCCTTTTTTCCCCCAGTTGGTATTGGGAATTGAGCAGGAAGCCAGAAAAAGGGGATATAATATACTGCTGTGCAACTCTTTCAGGGATTTTGAAACCGAAAGAAAATACATACAGTCATTGTGCCAAAAACAGATAGGAGGAATTATACTTTCTTCTGTTAATGAAGACTATGTTTTTTTGGAGGAGATACAGCAATCCGGTGTGAAGCTGGTTGTTCTGGATAATGATTCGGGAGATTTAAAGTGCAACAAAATAGGCTTTGACTATGTGAAAGGCGGAATGATGGCTATTGATTATCTGGTAGAAATGGGCCATAGAGACATTGCATTTATTTCTTCCCCCTTTACAAAAAAGTCAAGGTCTAAAGCTTTTGAAGGCTATAAGCTTGGACTTTACCGCAATAATATTGCTTTTACGGATGAGTATTTAATGATATCCGATATTGAAAAGGAATTTGAAAACACTACCTATGAGTTTGAAAACGGCAAATGTATGGTTGACAGGCTGTTAAGGCTGGAAAAATGTCCTACGGCTGTTTTTGCAGTTAACGACATGACAGCTTTTGGGATAGTCCAGCGTATTATAAATCTTGGGCTTAAGGTACCTGAAGATATATCGGTTGTAGGATTTGACAACCTGGAGCTATCCTCCATGATTAATCCTCCTTTGACCACTATAAACCAGCCTTCCATAGAAACAGGGAGGCTGGCAAGCAGGATACTTATAGACAGTATGAACGAAACCAGGCGTGAAGACATCTCAATAAGCCTGGAGCCATCACTTGTCATAAGGAATTCGGTACGCAATTTGAGGATTTGAGTGCCGGTATAGTTAATACTTTGCATCACTACAGCAATCGATTGCTGTAAGGAGCTCTGAAAGCAGATGCAACTTCATAATTCCAAGCATCATGACCTTTGAAATCCGACTAAAAACTTTGTGTGCTTCAAAGGCCGTAATACAGGATTTAAAGTTGTTTCATATAAATATTGATGAATGGAGGCGGTTAAATGGGTAAGTTTGATAAAAAAACGGATGTACTGGTTGTAGGCGGAGGAATGATTAGCCGTGAAGTGGTTTTGCCTACGGTATTCCAGGAGCAAAAGTACGGTAGAGTGGGCAATATTTCCATAAGCTCACTGACCGGAAGCATAATAAGTGAACTTCAGAGCATGTTTCCTGCTTTTAAAGGATATCCGGACCCGGAAAAGTATAAACCCGATAAAAAATATCCTGAAATGTTCAAGGAAGCCATAAAGGACCTGCCTGAAAATGGACTGGTAATAGTTGCTACGCCTGATCATCTGCACACACCGGTAATAAAGGCTGCAATAGAAGCCGGCAGGCACGTGGTGGTGGAAAAACCGCTCTGTCTTAAGGTGGAAGAAGCACGTGGAATTATCAGGGCGGCTGATGAAAAAGGCATCTATGTGCTGACAGATTATCACAAAAGGCATGACAGGTCTGTTAGAGCTGCCAGGTACAAATACAGGAAAGGCCATCTGGGCGAAATGCTTCATGGGCACGCGTGGATTGAAGAACCCAAATATATGGCATTAAATGTATTCAAGGACTGGTGTGAAAAGAGCTCGCCATTTGAATATATTGGAGTGCATTATGCAGACGTTTACTACTTTATTACGGGCCTTAAACCCAAAAGACTTGTAGCGTTTGGGCAAAAGAAGTTTTTGCCTGCAAGGGGCAAGGATGCATATGATGCTGTTCAAGCTACCATAGAGTGGGAGGACGGCTCCGTATTTTTTATTCAAACCTCATGGGTCAATAATGAAAAAAACAGTACGATGACCAACCAGGGAATGATGCTGCTGGGCACAATGGGAGAGTATTGGGCCGACCACAAGGACAGAAATACTCATTTTGTATCGGACCAGAATGGATATGAGGATTATAATCCTAATTTCTTCAAACAGTATGACAGTTGGGATTTCCCCGGCGAAGCTGATAATGTAGGATATGGTTATGACAGTATAGTGCAGGGGATAAATGACATAAAGCGTATTATAGAGCTTACGTCTCACATGAATGAAAATGAAGCCCTTCAAACAAGGAAAAAGATAATAGCACAAATGGAAGAAACAAGAGGACTGCCTAAACAGGCCCTTATAGGGGTTGCAGTAAATAATGCGGTAAGAATGAGTGCTGACAGCGGCGGCAGGTTTGTGGTATTTGATGAAGATATGAATATAGGCTTTGAATAAAATGCCGGCTTTCACAGTTAATGTAACATCTTGTCGTGCCTGCCTTGATTTTATAAGCAATTTGTACTGTAATGTTAAAAAATGCAGCATGAGCAAATGCTCTTTATAGGCTATCGTAAGGCTTGATTAAAAGATACTGTTTGACAATTTTTGTAATGATGGGAGGTTTTTTGAATGGCAAAAAGTTTTGATTTGGTATCAAGGAAGGTTGAAAAGGTTAAGACAAAAAACAGGGAGATTAAAACAGAGATACCTGTACTTGAATCCCTTGAGACAGTGAAACAGTTAAGAGAGTACGAGCCTTTATCAATGTCCGGTCAGCCTCTTGTTGTATGGAACAAAGGCAAAGACTTTAATGTATCCGACAAACATGGAAATAAATGGATAGATTTCAGTTCAGGAGTGCTGGTTGCCAATGCAGGTCATGGAAATAAAGCTATAAGCAAAGCAATAATCAACCAGGTCAGCAGGGGGTTGCTGCACAACTACTGTTTTCCCAGTGAAATAAGGGCAGAACTGGTAAAAAAGCTGTCAGAGATATGCCCCGAACCCCTTAAAAAAGTTTTTCTGCTCACAACAGGAGCGGAATCTGTCGAATGTGCTATTAAATTATGCAGGACATATGGTAAAAAAGCCGGCGGAAGCAAAAAAATAAAAATCATCACTTTTGAAGATGATTTTCATGGAAGGACAATGGGAGCACAAATGGCCGGCGGTTCGGAAAAAGCCAAGGAATGGATAGTAAACTTAGACCCTGATATGCAGCAGGTTCCGTTTCCCAATGCTTTTAAATATTCATGGGCTGACGAACAGCTTGAAAATTATTCCGATGAAAAGTGTTTTAACATGTTTTTAGATCATCTTAATGAGCAAAATATTAAACCTGGTGAGATTGCAGGGATTATGCCTGAAACCTTCCAGGGAGGTTGGGTTCAGATGATGCCTCCAGGGTATGCCCGGATACTGAGGGAATTTTGTAACCAATATGACATACTGCTTGTTTTTGACGAGGTACAAGCCGGTTTTGGCAGATCGGGAAAACTGTTTTCATTCCAGCATTATGGTATAGTGCCCGACCTGGTTTGCTGCGGAAAGGGTATAAGCAGCTCACTACCTATATCGGCTGTTATTGGCCGCCCGGACGTTATGAATTTGTACGGACCCAACCAAATGACAAGCACACATACGGGGAATCCGGTATGTGCCGCCGCAGCTCTGGCTAATATAAAATACATATTTGAAAACAAGCTTATAGAGAATTCCTGTAAACTGGGTGGCGTATGCAAAGAATATTTTGGCCGGTTAAAGAAAAAGTATCCGGATATAATTGGAAGCCTGCAGGGCAGAGGACTTGTGTGGGGATTGGTATTTGTAAAGAATGGGACAAAGGATATTGACACTGATCTTGCACATGAGATAGTCAAAAAATGTATAGAAAAAGGAGTTATGCTTTTTGCACCTGTAGGTTCTGGTGCAACAATAAAAGTGTGCCCTCCGCTGGTTATTACCGAAGATGCTTTGCTGGAAGGACTGGAAGTACTGGGAGAGGCCATAGAAGAAGCGGCTGAAAGCAATTGATATTAGTATTTGCACCCTGTTAACCGATTGGAGTGTGGAACATGGAGAGATTGAAGTTTTATAATGCAGCGGTATTAACCCCTTACAGGATTATAAATGACGGCTATGTGCTGGTTGACAATGGTAAAATTGCAAGCATAGGAAAAGGAGATATAGCGGCAGAGGATTATTATCCAATCAATGCGGAAAATATGTATTTGTCTCCGGGTTTTATTGATATCCATACCCACGGCGGGGGTGGTCATGATTTCATGGACGGTACCGCGGAGGCCTATCTTGGCGCCGCAAATATGCATATCAAGCACGGTACGACTTCAATGGTGCCTACTACCTTGACAAGTACGAATAAAGAGCTGAAAAAAACATTTGAAGTTTTCAAAAAAGCAAAAAAATTAAATACAAATGGAGCCAGCCTGCTCGGACTTCACCTTGAAGGACCTTATTTTTCCATGGAACAAAGGGGAGCGCAGGATCCCAGGTATATCAGGAATCCGGATTATGACGAATACAGCGATATCTTAAACTGGTCCGATGATATAATAAGATGGAGTGCGGCGCCTGAGCTTCCGGGTGGAATGGAATTTGGCAAATATGTTTCATCTAAAGGAATAGTTGTATCTATTGCCCATTCCAATGCAATATATGAACAGGTACTTGACGGATACGAAAATAATTATACTCATGTCACTCACCTTTATTCGGGCATGTCATCAGTCAGAAGGATAAATGCATACAGATATGCCGGTGTCGTTGAAAGTGCATATCTTATTGATGATATGACAGTGGAAATCATTGCTGATGGGGCGCATCTTCCGGCAAGCTTGTTAAAACTCATATATAAGATAAAGAGCGCCGATAAAATAGCACTTGTTACTGATTCCATAAGAGCGGCAGGAATGCCGGAAGGCAAAACAAGGATTGGAAGCCTTGACGACGGACAGGAAGCAATAGTTGAGGATGGAGTAGCCAAGCTTCCGGACAGGTCGGCATTTGCAGGAAGCGTAGCAACTGCCGACAGGCTTGTAAGGACAATGGTCCGTAAAGCGGGGATTTCTTTAATGGACGTTGTGAAAATGATTACTTCAACACCTGCTAAAATAATGAAGCTCGAAAATAAAGGCAGTATTGAAGTGGGCAAGGATGCAGATATTGTATTGTTTGATAAAAATATTAACATAAAGATGGCAGTTGTAAACGGACAAATAAAATTCAGGTGTTAAGGAGGTATGCCGTATGGCTAAAGAATACAATCCCTACAAGGAAGTAGTGGAAATTATTGAAGAGGCAGCAAAGAAGATGTCCTTCAGTAAAAAGGATTATGAAGTGGTCAAGTATCCTGAAAGGGAATTGAAAGTTTCAATTCCCGTGGAGATGGATGACGGCTCTATTCAAGTATTTGAAGGCTACAGGGTTCAGCACTCAAGTTCCAGGGGTCCCTGCAAGGGCGGAATAAGATATCATCAGGATGTTGACATGGATGAAGTGAAGGCTCTTGCCGTATGGATGTCATTTAAAAGCGCTTTGGTCAATATACCTTATGGCGGCGGAAAGGGTGCGGTTAAAGTTAATTCGAAAAAATTGTCAAAAAATGAGCTTAAGAACCTTACCAGAAGATATACGGCGATGATACTTCCTTTGATAGGACCGGAAAGAGACATACCGGCGCCTGATGTTGGTACCGATGCTGAAATAATGGGCTGGATAATGGACACCTACAGTATGTTCAAGGGGTATACCGTAAGCGGAGTGGTTACTGGAAAGCCTATTGAAATAGGCGGGTCATTGGGAAGAAGAGAAGCAACCGGCCGTGGAGTAATGTTTATGACCAGGGAAATACTGCATAGGCTTGGGATGCCTGTAATAGGTACAACTGTAGCTATACAGGGTATGGGCAAGGTGGGAGGGACCGCTGCCCGGCTTTTATATAGAGAAGGGTGTAAAATAATTGCCGTAAGTGATGTTTCCGGGGCTTTGTTTTGTGAAAGCGGGTTGGATATTAATGAAATAACTGAATATATTTCAAACAACGAACAAAAGACTCTTGCCGAGTATGAGGCCCGGGGTGTTTCACATATATCCAATACCGAGCTTTTGACTTGCCGGGTGGATGTGCTGATACCGGCAGCATTGGAAAATCAGATAACATCAGAAATTGCAGCGGACGTCAAGGCAAAAATAATTGTTGAAGGTGCAAATGGGCCAACTACTTCCAATGCTGATAAAATACTGCTTAAAAATGAAAAAACGATAGTCCCTGACATACTCGCCAATGCAGGAGGTGTTGTAGTATCATATTTTGAATGGGTACAGAATATACAATCTCTTACCTGGGATGAGGATGAAGTAAACAGGACATTAGAAAAAATCATGATCAGGGCATTCAATGAGGTCTGGGACTGCTGTGAAAAAAGCAGCACTAATATGAGGACAGGAGCATATATGGTTGCACTTGAAAGAATTGTAAATGCCAAAAAATTACGCGGGGTTTTCCCTTGAACTGCAAATATTTAAATTTTCCATTTAATCGTGTTTTTACATTAAATAAAATAAATTAGTATTAAACGGCTGAGGGTAGAAACTTCCCGGCCTTTTTTTTCGTTATTTGCAGCATTGATGTGGTATGTTATAATATAATGGAAAAAAGCTGAGGCAGGGAGGTTTTGTTTTTGAAATTTACCAAGATGCACGGTATTGGCAATGATTATATATATGTAAATTGCTATTTAGAAAAAGTAGAGAATCCTTCTGAGGTTTCCAAAAAGGTCAGCGACAGACATTTTGGCATTGGCTCCGACGGACTGGTTTTGATTTTACCTTCTGATAAAGCCGATTTTAAGATGAGAATGTTCAATCCGGACGGTTCGGAATCTGAAATGTGCGGAAATGCAATCAGATGTGTTGGAAAATACGTTTATGACGAAAAAATGACTGATGGGCAGGTTATAAGAATTGATACCCTGGCCGGTATCAAGGAATTAAAGCTGGCTGTTAAAGGGGATATGGTTTCGCAGGTAGAGGTTGATATGGGAGAACCGGTGCTTGAGCCGTCGAATATTCCTATAAACAGCAGTATGGACAGATTTGTGTCCCAGCCTTTGGAGATTGAAGGAACAGAATACCTGGTAACAGGCGTATCAATGGGCAATCCCCATGCGGTTGCTTATGTGGATGAAGTTGATAATTTTCCGCTGGAAACCGTAGGGCCTAAAATTGAAACCCACAGGCTGTTTCCCAGAAGGATAAATGCAGAATTTGTAAAGGTTATTGATGAAAAAACCCTGCAAATGCGCGTCTGGGAACGTGGAACAGGTGAAACCATGGCTTGTGGTACAGGTGCATGTGCGGCTCTTGTAGCATCTGTCCTGAACGGTAAGTGTGAAAGGAAGGCGATGGTAAAGCTCCTGGGCGGTGACCTGATTATTGAATGGAAAAAGGATAATAACAGGGTATATATGACTGGACCTGCCGTTAAAGTATTTACAGGGGAAATTGATATATAGGCAGCTGACAATTTGAAAGGAGAATATACATAGATGGTAAAAATTAATGAAAATTACTTAAAGCTTAAGGGTAATTACCTGTTTGCAGAAATTGCAAGAAGAGTAGAGAAATTTAAAAACAGCAAGCCTGAAGCAAATATTATAAAATTGGGTATTGGTGATGTAACCAGGCCTCTTGCGGATGCTACTGTAGGCGCTATGCACAAAGCAGTCGATGAAATGGCAAAGGCTGAGTCATTCAGGGGATATGGACCGGAACAGGGATATGATTTTTTAAGAGACAAAATAGTGGAATTTGAATATAAATCAAAAGGATTAAATATAAGTGCTGATGAAATATTCATAAGTGACGGTTCCAAATGTGATACCGGGAACATTCAGGAAATATTTGGAACAGACAACAGGGTTGCGGTGACAGATCCTGTATATCCGGTTTATATTGACACAAATGTAATGGCCGGAAGGACTGGTGTAAATAAGGACGGCAGATACGAAAACATTATTTACCTTTCCTGTAACGCTGAAAACAATTTTGTACCGGAACTTCCTTCCGAAAGGGCGGATATGATATATTTTTGCTATCCCAATAATCCTACAGGCATGACCCTTAGCAGGGAGCAGCTTAAAAAATGGGTTGATTATGCAATAGAAGAAAAATCGGTTATCCTGTACGATGCGGCTTATGAAGCATATATACGTGAAGACGGCATACCTCACAGCATATATGAAATTGAAGGGGCAAGGAAAGTTGCAATAGAATTCAGAAGCTTCTCAAAAAACGCAGCCTTCACCGGTACCAGGTGTGCATACACTGTGATACCCAAAGACGTAATGGCTTATACAATTGAAGGGGAAGCCCATCCGCTTAACAATCTCTGGAACAGGAGACACAGTACAAAGTTCAATGGTGTTGCATATGTTATACAAAGAGCTGCAGAGGCCGTATTTTCAGACCAGGGGCAAAAGCAGATAAATGAAATAATTGATTATTATATGACCAATGCAAAAATTATACGACAGGGTCTGGAAAATATCGGAATTAAAGTTTTTGGAGGAGTCAACGCGCCTTATATATGGCTTAAAACACCTAACGGCCTTGATTCATGGGAATTTTTTGATAAGCTGCTTGGTGAAGCGCACCTTGTCGGGACACCGGGTGTAGGTTTTGGTCCAAGCGGGCAGGGATATTTCAGGCTTACCGCTTTTGGTAACAGGGAAAATACTGAGGAAGCCGTAGAAAGATTCAGGACAAAGTTAAATCTTGAATAAAAAGCTGAGAACATAGAGCCAAAGAACTGACCACTAGTGGTCTGTAACATGTAAAACTAAAATGGTTATATTTGGAAAAGGGCATTCAAAATGCCCTTTTTAAAGATGATGCTTATAAAGGTACATTTTGTTATGGTAAAACGGAGGTTTATTATGAGAGCGGTTTTGACAGTCATCGGAAAGGACAGGATTGGTATAATTGCAGCCATAAGCAGTATACTGGCAGAATCTAATGTAAATATCCTGGATATTAATCAAACTATTATGCAGGATATTTTTACTATGGTCATGCTGACTGATATTTCCAAGAACAAGGAAAGCTTTGAAGTTTTATCAAAGAAGCTGGAAAAAAAGGGTGAAGAAATTGCTATGAAGGTTACACTTCAGCATGAGGATATTTTCAATTCAATGCATAGGATTTAGAAAATAGAAAGCAGTCAAGCTTCAGGTTAGAGAACAGATATTAAGGTGTACGAAGCAAAATCATATTTCGGACAATCTGTTTTCTGCTTTTAGAGCGGAGGATTTTATATGATTACACCATTTGAGGTTGTTGAAACCATTAGAATGATCCAGGAGGAAAATCTGGATATAAGAACCATAACCATGGGTATTTCACTCAGGGATTGCTGTGACCCTGATACGGACAAGGCTTGCAGGAAAATATATGAAAAAATTGTTAATAAAGCTGAGAAGCTTGTTAAAACAGGTGAAGCTATTCAGAAGGAGTATGGAATACCTATAATAAATAAAAGAATTTCCGTAACTCCAATTTCCATCATTGCCGAGTGTGGCAATACTGACAATTACACATTGTTTGCCCAAACGATGGATAAGGCTGCTTCCGTGGTTGGAGTGAATTTTATAGGTGGATTTTCCGCCCTTGTACATAAAGGATTTACAAAAGGGGACAGAGCATTAATAAATTCCGTACCGGAGGCATTAAGCACCACCGGCAGAGTATGTTCCTCCATAAATATTGGGACTACAAAGGCCGGCATAAATATGGATGCGGTAAAAGAGATGGGGACTGTCATTAAAAAATGTGCGAAGCTTACGGAAAATCAGAATGGAATAGCTTGTGCAAAGCTTGTTGTTTTTGCCAATGCGCCCGAAGATAATCCTTTTATGGCAGGGGCATACCATGGTATCGGAGAACCTGAAACAGTGATTAATGTAGGTGTAAGCGGACCGGGAGCCGTAAAGTCTGCTCTTCAAAAGGTAAAAGGTGCAGATTTGGGAACTGTTGCGGAGACTATCAAGAAAACGGCTTTTAAAATAACAAGAATGGGGCAGTTAGTTGCACTGGAAGCTTCCAGGAGGTTAAACGTACCTTTTGGCATTGTAGATTTATCCCTTGCTCCGACCCCGGCGGTTGGAGACAGTGTTGCCAGGATACTTGAGGAGATGGGCCTTGAAGTATGCGGTACACATGGTACAACGGCTGCACTGGCAGTACTTAATGATGCTGTCAAGAAGGGGGGCACAATGGCATCATCCCATGTAGGCGGTTTAAGCGGCTCATTTATTCCGGTCAGTGAGGACGAAGGTATGATTTATGCCGTCAATAATGGTTTTTTAACATTGGACAAACTGGAAGCAATGACTTGTGTGTGTTCGGTTGGGCTGGATATGATTGTAGTTCCCGGAAATACCAGTGCACAAACCATTTCTGCAATAATTGCAGATGAAGCGGCCATTGGTGTCGTAAACAATAAGACTACTGCAGTTAGAATCATACCGGCTCCTGGAAAAAAAGAAGGTGATTATGTTGAATTCGGAGGACTGCTCGGTTCGTCACCGGTTATGAAGATAAATAGTGCGTCCAGCAGCAGGTTTATTGATAGGGGAGGGAGAATTCCGGCACCGCTTGGGAGCTTGAGGAATTAATTAATTGGATTTTTGCATGTAACTCTGTAATTTTTTTTAGAATTATTCATTGTAAGTTGTATAAATCTGTACAAGGATATATAATATAAATAGAAACAGCATACATAAAGGGGATAATTTATGTTTTATATATTTATTTTGATAGGGGTAATGTTCTTTTTGCTTTGGACCTCCCAGCTTTTATTTGTAAAGCTGCACCTGTTGTGGTCAAATAAACTCTTAAGCACAAGTAAAGAAGATATTGATTGTCCTGTAACCATAATACATCCTGTAAAGGACCTGGATTACGAATATGAAAAGAATGTAGAGAGCTGGATTAACCAGGAGTATAGTGGAGATATTCAGCATATCTTTAGTTTTCAAGACGGAAAAGACCCTGCTATAAAGGTTATAAAAAAGATGATTGACAAATATCCCCAAAAAGATGTTGAAATCATAGTAAATCCTGTGATGGATGGCTTAAATGGAAAAAGCTCCAATATGGTTAACGGGATAAAAAAAGCTAAATATGAAATGCTTTTATTTGGAGATAGCGATACTAGAGTAAAATCTGATTTTGTAGTAAAAATGATAAGGCCTTTAAAGGATAGAAAAGTTGGAGTTACTACTTGCGGCCAGATTAATATTGGAGGAAGCAATTTTTGGACAAGGTTTTTTACATTTGTCCAAAATAGTGAAACTGATTTTATATGGGCTTTTTTTACAAAGCTTGGTCTGGATTTGGGAATGACCGGTGCTGCATTTGGAATGAGAAAGCAGCTTATTATTGAAGTCGGCGGACTGGAATCATATGGCAATTCACTGCTGGAAGATTTACACCTGGGAAACAAATTGTTTAAAATGGGCTATAAAATAGTATTAGGTCCATTTGTTGAGTGTCATGTAGGAAAGCTTAAAAAAGAGAAGTCCATAAACTATGCAAAAAGGATTGCCACAGGTGTTAAAGCTCATATTGCCATTGAGCTTCCCGCATTTGTAATTATGCTTTTCTGGTACTGGGGACTTTTTATCTGGGCGATGCTTGCTGCGGACGAAAGGCTTATTTACCTGTCGTTTTTTTATATCTGCTTAAGAGTAATTTATGGTCTTATGCAAAGAGTGGTTACATTAAATAAAATAAAGCCCATAGATTTTACTATCCCATTGATATTTGATTTGTTCGGGACCTTTTTTCTGGTTTGTGCCTTTAAAAAGCAGAATGTTACATGGAGAGGAGTAAGATATGAGCTTAAAAAGGGCGGATTCATAGAGGGTGTAGATATTGCAGCCGATATAGCTGAAGAAGAATGACTGTAAAAGGTAATTTATATAAGGAGTCCTTTAACGAGCATTTTGCTTATGTTTTTTTTAAATAGGACTCCTTTTGAGTGAACATGTGCATAAAGCAGTTTAGTTTCAGGCAGTGAAAATACTTATATGTTATATATACTTGTTGTTTATGCTGCTGAATTTAGTATTCTCCGTTTAAAAAATCACAACATAAGCAAAATGCCTGCAATAGAAATATTTTGACTTTGGAAAGGATTTAAATTAAAATAGCCCTATAAAAGGATGATTGTTAAAAAGCCTTGAGAGGAGCTGCTGCCGGACATGAATGAAAAAATAAAGGATCATCATGTGGACCTGCTTTTTAAAGCCGTACTGTTGCTTGACAACATTGAAGAGTGTTATAATTTTTTTGAAGATATTTGTACTGTTTCAGAAATAAAAGCAATGGCGCAAAGGCTTAAAGTAGCAATGATGCTAAAAAATAAGGAAAAATACGGTGAAATAAGTGAGAAGACAGGAGCAAGTACGGCTACAATAAGCAGGGTTAACAGGTGTTTAAATTATGGTGCTGACGGTTACAGAGTCATGCTGGAACGGCTTGAGAAACAAAAAGAGGGTAAATAAATGCTTTATTTGATTGGAATTGCCGCAGGAATTTTAGTTGGGTTGATTACAGGTGGAAAAATCAAAAATTTATTAGGTTTTGAGATAAGAAAGCCCGTGATAATATTAATGGCCTTTGTAATTCAATCGATATTTGCGGTGCTTGCTAAAAACAGAGCTGCTTTTAATGATTACTCACTTATAATACTGATTGTTACATTTTTATTAATTTCCCTGGGAGTATGGCACAATAGAAAATTCAAAGGTATAATAATAATTTGGCTCGGGTTTTTGTCAAATACCCTTGTTATGCTGCCGAATAACGGTAAAATGCCCGTTTTTCTTAACAGCGCCTATAAACCGGGAATGATAATTGGTGCAAGGCATATAGCTGCGGATGAAAATACACTCCTTGGATTTTTGGGAGATTATATATATCCTCCTGGGTTCCTTGGTTTTTTTAATAAAATAGTAAGCATAGGAGATATTGTAATCGTTATAGGATTGTGCGTTGTTATTATTGAAATAATAAAAGGTAAAGGATTAAGGCAGGGTAACAATAGCTGAGCAATAGTTAAACAATGGTTGAACAATTGTTTAACCATCGTTAAGCCATTGTTCCTTACAGAAATATATATGAAAAGAGGATATTAATATGAGGAAATTTATAGAAAAAATATTTGGTAACTACAGTGACAAGGAGCTAAAAAGACTTGAACCTGTTGTTGAAGAAATAGAAAATCTGGAGACTGAATATGAAAAATTTTCGGATTTGCAGTTAAAGGCAAAGACAGAGGAGTTTAAAAAGAGGCTGTCGGAAGGAGAAACTCTTGATGATATTTTGCCGGAAGCCTTTGCCGTAGTGAGAGAAGCAGGAAAAAGGGTACTGGGCCAAAGGGCTTTTAAGGTGCAGTTGATTGGTGGTATTGTACTCCACCAGGGACGTATTGCAGAAATGAAAACAGGTGAGGGAAAAACTCTTTCCGCAACCCTTCCGCTATACCTTAATGCCCTTGAGGGAAAAGGTGCACATCTTGTAACCGTTAACGACTACCTGGCATCATACCAGGGTGAGCTTATGGGCAAGATTTACAATTTTCTTGGACTTTCAGTGGGGGTTATAGTCCACGGCATGAAGAATGAAGAAAGAAGGAAGGCATATGCATGTGACATAACCTATGGAACAAATAATGAATATGGATTTGATTACCTCAGGGACAATATGGTTATTTACAAGCATGAAATGGTTCAGAGAGATCTCAATTATGCAATAGTTGACGAGGTTGACAGTATCCTTATTGATGAGGCAAGGACACCTCTTATAATATCGGGTGCCGGAGATAAATCAACGGAGCTTTACGGACAGGCCAATGCATTTACAAGGGCATTGAAGAAAAAGGTTTATGCCGAAGTTGACGACAAAGTACACAGTGAAGAGGAAAATGTGGATTATATTGTGGATGAAAAGGCTAATACTGCCACTCTCACAGCAGGGGGCGTGGAGAAGGCCGAGAGATATTTTAATATAGAAAATCTTTCAGATCCAGACAATTTGACAATTTCCCACCACGTCAATCAGTCACTTAAAGCGCATGGCCTGATGAAAAGGGATAAGGATTATGTGGTTAAGGACGGCGAAGTAATTATTGTTGATGAGTTTACCGGAAGGATGATGTACGGGAGAAGATATAGTGACGGACTTCACCAGGCTATTGAGGCCAAGGAAGGTGTAAAGGTTGAGCGAGAAAGCAAAACACTTGCCACAATAACTTTCCAGAATTATTTCAGGATGTATACAAAGCTTGCGGGTATGACCGGAACAGCGCTTACTGAGGAAGAAGAATTCAGGACAATTTACAGTCTTGATGTTGTAGTTGTTCCAACAAACAAGCCAATGATCAGGCAGGATAATCCTGATGTTGTATATAAGAATGAGGTTGGGAAATTCAGGTCTGTAATAAATGAAATAGAAGATTGTCATAAAAGGGGACAGCCTGTTCTAATAGGTACAATATCAATTGAAAGATCGGAACTTCTAAGTGCACTGCTTAAGAAAAAAGGCATAAAACACAATGTGCTTAATGCAAAATACCATGAAAAAGAAGCTGAAATTATTGCCCAGGCAGGTAAAGTCGGTGCGGTTACCATAGCAACAAATATGGCAGGCCGCGGAACGGATATAATGCTTGGAGGTAATGCAGAATTCCTTGCCAAGCAGGAAATGAGGAAAAAAGGTTATTCAAATGAAATAATAATTGAAGCAACAGGTTTCAACGACACTGAAAATGAGGAAGTCATTACTGCCAGGAAAATTTTCAGACAGCTCCAGGAAAAATTCAAAGAAGAAATACAGGATGAATGGAAGACAGTTGTTGATGTGGGAGGACTGCATATTATAGGTACGGAAAGGCATGAATCAAGGCGTATTGACAACCAGTTGAGAGGTCGTTCGGGAAGGCAGGGAGATCCGGGCTCATCAAGATTTTATATTTCTCTGGAGGATGATTTAATGCGCCTTTTCAGCAGTGAAAGAATGCTTGCTGTTGTTAATGCACTAGGACTTGAAGAGGACCAGCCAATTGAGCATAGAATGCTTTCAAATGCAATAGAAAATGCCCAGAGGAAGGTTGAAAGCAAGAACTTTGATATAAGGAAGCGTGTTCTGCAATATGATGACGTTATGAATAAACAAAGGGAAGTTATATATGCACAAAGAAGGAAAGTGCTGGATGGAGAAAACCTTCGTGACCATTATATTAATATGATAACTGAAACTGCCGGTAATATTGCAGATATGTTTGCCGGAGAAGAAGCACACCCTGATTTCTGGGATTGGGAAGGTATGACCGGCTATGCCCAGAATATTTTTCTTCCCGAAGGTGAACTCGAATATACAAAGGAACAAATGGAAGGGCTTACAAAGGATAAATTGAAGGAAGATTTCAGCCGTATTGCTGCCGGGATATATGAGCACAGGGAAAAGGAATTTAGTCCGGAAGCCATGCGGGAACTGGAGAGGGTAGTACTTTTAAGGATGGTCGATGAAAAGTGGATGGACCATATAGATTCAATGGACCAGCTCCGGTATGGTATAGGAATGAGGGCTTATGGCCAGAGAGACCCTGTTATAGAGTATAAATTTGAAGGATTTGAAATGTTTGAAGATATGATTAAAAACATTCGTGAAGGGGCTGTAAAAATTATTTTGAAATCCAGGATTGACAGCAGGCATGTTCCTAAGAGAGAAAAAGTTGCGGAGCCTGTAAATGCGGTTCATGGTGACGCAAGAGTTAAAAAAACAGTTGTTAAAGGTATTAAAGTAGGCAGAAATGCACCCTGTCCGTGCGGAAGCGGTAAAAAGTATAAAAAATGCTGTGGATTAAATGAATAAGATGGACAGAAAAGAAGCGATTGATTATATACACGGAACAAGAAAGTTTGGAAAAAAACTGGGGCTTTCAAACATAAGAAGGCTGATGCACCTTTTAGATGACCCTCATAAGCAGTTGGATTTTGTTCACATTGCCGGAACCAATGGTAAGGGTTCAACGGCAGCTTACATAAGCAGTATACTTATGGAGGAAGGCTATAGGGTTGGGATATTTACTTCGCCGTATCTTGAAAAGTTTGAAGAACGGATCAGGATAAACGGGAAAAATATACCCGGAGAAAAGCTGGGCTCTTTGACCTGTGAAGTTAAAAAATCAATAAATAAAATTCTCAGAAATGGTGAGGAGCACCCCACTGAATTTGAAATCATTACTGCCATTGCGCTTAAGTATTTTTATGAAGAACAGTGTAATATGGTAGTGCTTGAGGTTGGTCTGGGCGGCAGGCTTGATTCGACAAATGTTATCGAAAAATCGCTGTTATCTGTTATTACCTCCATAAGTATGGACCATACCCGTATATTGGGTGATACGCTTGACAGGATCGCGTGGGAAAAAGCCGGTATAATTAAACAAGAGGGAAGAGTCCTTTTATACCCCCAGGGACATCTGGCTGAGAATACTATAAAAAAAGTATGCAGGCAGAGACAGGCAAGGCTTTATATGGCTGATTTCAGTGAAATAAAGAACATAAAGCCGGGTATAGACGGACAAAGGTTTGACTACAAAAGCTATAAGGATATAAAAATCGGGCTTGCAGGAGATCATCAGGTATTTAATGCCGTAATGGCGCTGGAGGCAGCCGAAATACTTGGAAATACGGGAGTAGCAATAAAAAGAGATAATATAAAGAAAGGACTTGTTAATGCAAGGTGGCCCGGAAGAATGGAGCTTGTGTCAAAAGACCCTTACTTTATTATTGACGGAGCTCATAATCCGGATGCGGTAAATAGATTTATTGATAATCTTTTAAATTATTTTCCCCATAACAGCTTTACATTTATTATGGGAGTTATGAAGGATAAAGCTTATATGGAAATGATTAAAAGACCTGCATCGGTATGTAAAAATTTTATTGCCTTGTCTCCTTCCCCTGATAGGGGATTGCCGGTATTTAGGTTGGCTGAGTTGGCAAAACCCTATTGTAATAATGTACTAATTAGTGATACAATAAAAGGGGCAATAAATAAGGCTTTGGAAATATCGGAACACAATGGTATAATTGCTGCTTTTGGTTCACTTCATTATATAGGTGAGATAAGGAAGCATTTTAAGGAAAATAGCGGACAAGCCGTAAGCGGCCAATAGCTTTATATGGAAATCAAGTAAGCAGGGGGAGATTTTATTGATTAATCTCAAGCAGGAGCTTAATAAATTCAATGAGATAAATGTGGGAGGACTGGAAAAAAGCATATCAGATTTGCCCGATGATGTAAAAAATTCGGTCAAGCTATATAATAAAGCACTGGAAAGCTTGAAAAAGCAAAGTGAAGATATAGCTATAATTGAACTTAAGAAAGCAGTTTCCCTAAATCCCAACTTTAATGAAGCAATTAACCTGTTGGGTTTATGTTATATTTATACAAATGAAAAAGCTCTTGCACAGGATATGTTTTCACGGGTAATAGAATCAGAATCTAACGGAATAAAAGCTTTTGATTATCTTAAATTAGTCAGGGGCAATCATGCAGATGCTCCGCCTAAAACCTTGCCGGACAAGCCCGATAAACAAAAGGCCGGAACTAAAAAACAAATCGTTGCGGCCACAAAAACTCCGCCACCGGCTGCCCTGAATGCCAAAAAGAACCTTTTAAGATTTATTCTGGGAGTGATAACCGGATTAATAATAATGCTTATTATAGCGGGCCCTCACATTTTCAAAAAAAATGATACCGAAGCCTTAAACAATGGTGATAATGATGAGCCTGAAGTAAAGGTTGTTGTAGATGAAGAATATAAAAACAGGTATGATGAGCTTTCTGTTAAACACTCGGAGCTTAAGAATGAATTGAAGCAAAGCAGAAGTGAGCTGGAATATGTGTCAAATGTTCGCAGTCTCCTTGAGATCCAGCGGATGGTAAATACAAACAACCTGGGTGATGCTGCCGATAAGGTAGTTGCCTTAAGATCCACGGCATTTACCGGCATTGAAAAAGACATTTATGATACTTTTGTAGATACCGTCTTGCCCAGGGAAGCGGAAAGGCTTTATGATGAAGCCTGGAATGCCATTCAAAAGGATGAAAACTATGAGGATGGCCTTGAATTAATGAGAAAAGTAAGCGAATATGCACCGGAATATAAAAAAGACGGAGTACTTTATTATACCGGCAAATGCTATCAGCATACGGGAGAGTTACAAAAAGCCATGGACAGGTATAATGAGATATTGGAAAAATTTCCTAGAAGTGTTTTTGTCAAATTTGTAAACTATAGAATAAGCGAAATACAACAGGTACAGGGACATTGATTTTACAGGAAAAAAGCATCCCAAATCATATATGGGGTGCTTTTTTAATATAAATATAAAAGTATATTGTATTCTATGTTATAATTACTACTATATATAAAAGCATTGGTGATTTGATTTGAAAATACTTGTAGATGCAGATGCTTGTCCGGTAAAGAGAATAATAAGAGAAGAAGCGGAAAAGCTTAATTTACAGGTGGTATTATTTGCAGATACCTCTCACATTATTGATGAAGGTTATGGTGAGGTTATTGTGGTTGATAAGGGCAGGGACTCTGCTGATATTGCACTTGCGAACAGGATCAATTCAGGGGATGTTGTTGTAACCCAGGATTATGGTGTGGCGGCAGTTGCATTGGCAAGAGGAGCAAGAGTTATCAACCAGAATGGTATGGAATATAATAAGGATAATATAGACCGATTATTGTTTGAAAGGTATGTCTCAAGTAAAATAAGGAAGGCCGGTGGCAGGACTTCGGGGGTAAAAAAGAGAAGGATGGATAATGACAAGCATTTTAGAAGTGTTTTGAGGAAAATGTGTAAGGACAAAGGAGCAGTGTAGTTTTATATGAAAATTTCAACCAAGGGAAAATATGGTTTGAGAGCTATGGTAGATCTGGCAATCAATTCAAGGGGAGAACACCTGGCGTTAAGTGTTATAGCAGAAAGAGAGGATATATCAGTAAATTACCTTGAGCAGGTTTTTTCCATACTGAGAAAAGCAAAACTGGTTAAGAGCATTAAAGGGCCGCAGGGCGGATACATATTAGCGGACAAGCCTTCCAATATTAAAGCAGGGGATATTTTAAGGGTGTTGGAAGGAGACCTTGAAGTAGTTCGCAGGGATGAAAATTACCATAATGATATTGAAAAATGTATCGGTAAAAGAGTGTGGCAGAAAATAAATGAAAGCATTGATTCAATTGTTGATTCAGTTTCTCTTGAGGACCTCGTCAATGATTTCAATAAGTTATCCGGTTCAAAAGCATCCATGTATTACATATGATTTATTCTCTTTGCAAAGTCCTCCAAGTTGGCTGCAGGGGGCTTACATGAATAATTGCTGCATACGTAGGCGGTAGTTTTATCATCCGGCTTGTATTTTTCAGCTGCCGGAATAGTATCGGAATGCCTGGCCATTTCTTCATCAATCAAAAGAACAGATGCAAACGGATTATATATTGTGTTTGCCAGTTTGATCATATCCATTGTGGTTTTTGATTCAAGTTCTCCTGTGATAATGATTTCGGTTGCAGGAGATTTATAATACAGTAAAGCAGATATCATATGGATATAAGCCGTGGGATTTGAGTTTACAATTCCGCCGAATACCTTGAACAATTCCATGGCCCTGTCTTTAAGATCAATACGTCCGGCAATATCGGATAATCTTAAAAAATTATATGCAGCCGTGGAATTTGCGGAGGGCATTGCCCCGTCATAGAGCTCTTTAGGCCTGCTTATGAGCTTTTCACTATCTCTGCCATAAAGGTACAGTCCTCCCGAATCATTGTCCCAGAACAAGTTTATTAAATCGTTGCTTAAGGATAATGCCCTTTCCAGGTATTCAGATTTATAAGTTGATAGATAAAGCTCTGTAAATGCCCATGTTAAATTTGCGTAATCATCTGCATATCCCTTGAAGGCTGCTTCGCCATCCCTGTATCTTGCCAGCAGCCTTCCATCTTTACATGTCAGGTTGTTGTTTATAAAATCCGCTGCCTTCTCAGCAGCTACAATGTACTCCTCTTTGCTAAATACCCTGCCTGCATATGCCAGGGCAGCTATCATCAAACCGTTCCAGGATGTCAATATCTTATCGTCCTTATGGGGATGCACCCTGTTTTCCCTGTGTTTAAAAAGCTTTGACCGGCAGATTTCAGCAAATTCTTTATCTTCGTCCAAAGGGAGGTCCTTTCCAATTAGATTTGGAATATTTTTATCCTCAAAATTGCCTTGTTTTGTTATATTGAATATTCTACAGAACCTATGCCCGTCGTTTTTGCCTAATATATCTATTACCTCACCATACGACCAGACATAAAACTTTCCTTCAATACCTTCAGAATCAGCATCTTCTGCAGAATAAAACGCACCTTCAGGTGAAGTCATGTCCCTTAAAATGTAAGTAATTATGTTTTGTGCTATATTGCCATATATTGTTTTCCCCGTTGCATGACAGGCTTCGGTATATGCTATTGCAAGAAGGGCATTATCATAAAGCATTTTTTCAAAATGGGGAACAAGCCACCTGCTGTCTGTAGAATAGCGGCTAAAACCAAATCCGACATGGTCATAAATCCCGCCTGAATACATCGATTTCAAAGTTTTTTCCAGCATCATGAGAGCTTTTTCATTTTTTGATATATTCCAGTACCTGAGAAGAAAAGTAAGGTAATGGGGAACAGGAAATTTAGGCGCTCGTCCAAATCCGCCATGAGTTTCATCGAAGCTGTATATGAGGTTGTTAAAAGCACCTTCTATTACTTCAAAATCTATATTTTCAGTTGGTTGAGTGAGATTGGCATCACTTACCGAATCAATAATCTTTTGTGCAGATTTTATTAATTTGTCCCTGTTTTTTTTCCACGATGAAGAAACGCTTTCTAAAAGTGTCATAAATCCCGGCAGTCCCATGCGATTGTGCTTGGGAAAATATGTACCTGAATAAAAAGGCTTTGCATCCGGTGTCATAAATATGGAAAGCGGCCAGCCACCCGAGCCGGTCAGTGCCTGGCATACATTCATATAAATGCTGTCAACATCCGGTCTCTCTTCACGGTCCACCTTTATTGAAATGAAGTATTTGTTTAGCTCTTTGGCAACCTCTTCATCTTCAAAACATTCTCGTTCCATAATATGACACCAATGGCAAGTTCTTTCAATACAGGTCAGCTATAGCCAATAGACAGGAAGATAGGCTTATCTTCTGACTTGGCTTTCTGAAAAGCTTCATCACTCCAAGGAAACCAGTTAACAGGGTTATGTGCATGTTGTAATAAATATGGGGATTTCTCATGGATTAGTCTATTGGCTTTATTTGTAGTTGACATGTTGGCATCACCACCTTTATATAATAAATTTTAGTTCTTTCTTATTTATTTACCACTAAAACTATTATTTGAAATAAAACAATTTTGTATTCAAGTTAATTAATTATGGAGAGATTTTTAATGGCAATTTTAGGGCATATTCAATACTTTAACACACTAAAGTGATTTGACAGTAATATTATGACACTAATCTAAGGATAAATAAAGAGGTAGAGTTTGTCATATCACAAGGGAACTTTTTGGAAATGTTTTTAGTCTAAATATATTGAATTTTAATTCATGGGTTAAGTGTATTATAATAACATTAGGATATATAAGCAGTAATTTTATTGGAATTATTAAATAATATGTTATAAGAGAGAGTGTGTGATATTAACCATGAAACTGAAAAGTTTAATTTTAACAATAGGATTTTTGATATTAACCTTTATATTTATTTCATGTTCATCCCAGGAGAACAATAATAAAAATCTACAGGAAAGCTTTATTGAACCTCCTGAAAAGATTATGGTGTATAAAAATAATGAGCAGATAGTAATTGAGAAAAACTTTGAATTGTACACTAAAATAGTTGAATTAGCTAATGATAGAATAAAAGAGCCTTTGAACATTGCAAAACTTGCATTTGAAGACAGTTCCCTAAAAACAATTAAAAGCAATGAAACTGCTGTAGAATTTTTTTATTCTGAAAAAGTTAGTTCAGAATTCAAATCAGACAATGATAAGGTATTAAAAAAGGAATATTCAAGGTTACTAATGCTTTTAACTGGAGATAATAAGGAGTTACTTATTTTTGGAGATGATGGTAGATACCATGATGGACCATATGGGAGACTTCTTCCAGCTGATGATTTACTAAACTTAGTAACTCAAATTCCAGAAAGCAATAGCCTGACCAAAAAACAAAATGAAGGAAATTTGACAGAAACTACAAAAGGAATCTCTGAAAAGGATATTAAAGAAGAAAAGCAGATTGAAATGGCAATTTCTATGGCACAAAAATTCTGTGATGATATGACAAAAAGCTGGTTGAAATTAGAAAGAGTGGATATGAGTGATTATTTAGTAGACAATGTGAATACACATTTAGTTCTTAACTGGATAGATTTTGACATTGCTGACAGAAAACAAAATACATGGAAGCAACTCAAATCTATAGATAAAGTGCTACTTAATAGTGGTAACTTTGAAAGGATATCAGAAACTCAGATTACTTATAAAACATTTGTTGAAATAGGATATACAAGGCATGAGCCAAGTGTTATTGGTATAGGTATTAATTTGACATTGAACTTAGAAATGGTTGATGGAAAATGGATGATAACTGGTGCAGATATTTTAGGCCCATCTATTTATAGAGAGTGGAAAGAAAGCAATTACACTACAATAGAAGAAATGGATGAAGCTTTTAGGAACTCATGCAAGGAGAAAGGAATATTGGTTAATATCCACAAGTCAACAATTTCTGAGAAAGGATATTGAAGAAGGAAAGCAAGTTATAATGGATCATTTTGAAGCATTAAATACAGGTAATATAGATGGTATAAACAAGACTTTGGGTAAATACAAAAAAGGCTTTATTTACTAAAACCAACATATCTTTAAAAGCCCTTTATGTAATGCACCTGCAGCAGTTTGCTCGTTCACTTTTCACTTCCTATTATGATTTCAACATTATTATCGCTATCAATAGATTCTACTTTATGTAATTTTTCACTAAAGTCAAAGTATAGAGCAATTAAATTTTTTTCATTATCAATATAAACGAGAATTGAAAGGCCCGAACCTCTTTCAAGTGTTATTATCAATACGTTCTTAAATAGTATCTAATAATATTCTATTCAATTTCATAGAACTGCTTGATAAATGCTATAGAACTCAATATTTTTATCCAACGGTATGGGTTCAAAGTTAGCAGGTCTTTATCACCCGTAATAATGAAATCAGCATTGCCATAAACGGCTGCTTCAAGTATCATATTGTCCTTTTCATCTCGACAATCATTTATTTTTCCGTAATTTGAAGGAATAATGGTTTTTAAGCTCAACAGGTTATAAATTCATCAAGTTCATGGGGATGGATATACTTGCTGAATTTTGGACGCTGCAAAACGATCTTTATTTCCTGTAGCTGTTCATCATGAGATAAGAAAGCTATATGAACTTGTAAAATCACTATATATTTTATATAACATATAAATTTTATTTTGCTGAATGAAAAAATTACTATAATAAATTGCAAAAAAAATATCATTACTCTTCAATCCATATCTAAAAAAATTCAGTATACAAATTTAATCAGGACTACAATAAACATTTTGTGGACTGAAAGTTATTTGTTTTAATAGCCTCATTATTGGTATGAGTTCTTTTTTGATTCTGATTCTATTACACTTCCTTTAATTTTGATTTATATTAGAATACGATAATTAATGTATTATTATTCAATTCTTAGTGTCAATTTTGTACTATTAGTTATCTTCAAAATTTCCTCTTGTCAACGATGTTTGTCATATAAATATCTTTAAATTAACTCTATCATTCATTATTTTTTTCTTGACATATACTACAATGACGTAGTACAATTAAACCACTACATATATGTAGTAAAATTGTCGCAGACGTGCGGCAATGTAGGGAGGGTGTACAGCATGACTAATTTTCAAAAACTATCGGACACGGAAATGGAAGTAATGCAGATTATATGGGCATCCGGTCATCCCATGACATCCGGTGAATTGCTTAACATTTTTGCGAGGCACAAGGGTAAGGAGTGGAAAGGGCAAACTATTGCAACCTTTCTGGCAAGGTTAGTTGAAAAGGGTGTCCTGACTTCCATCAAACAAGGCCGGGCGAATATCTACGAGCCTCGCATGTCGCCGGAGGAATACCGGAGCCAGGAAGCAAAGAGCCTGCTGGAAAAGCTGTATGAGGGTTCGGTTAAAAACTTCCTGACAACGCTCTATGACGGCAAAGAACTGACGAAAGATGAAATGACCGAATTAAGGAGCTGGTTTGCAGAAAAGGCAGGTGAGAAGAATGAGTAATCTGTTTTCAAATCTCCTTGCCATGTCTGTTGCGGGAACCGTGGTTGTCGGGTTGATGCTGGTGCTTCGACCCGTAACGGAAAAAATCTTTCCTGCCAAGTGGCAATACGGAATTGGGAAAATGGCAATCGCTTTTTTTCTCTTGCCTGTTTTCCTCCTTGCAGGAAATCTCCCTTTGGTTCAGCCTGTTATTGAAAGTTATCCTGCCGAGCCGTCTATAATCCGTAAAGCACTACCATCAAACGATTTTGTAGATACAATGGATGCCCAGGTGGAAAAGCATTTGACAGTTGAATTGATGGAAATCGTTTTGCTCATTTGGTTTGTGGGAGCAATGGTTTTTGCCGGATGGCATTTCTATTGTTGCCGCCGTTTTACCAAACAGCTTCGGGCCGACAGCTTCCCCGTACCGGAGGATACTGCCGCCGTCCTGCTTTCCTCGTGCAAAGCGGCGTTTGGTATCCACGGTGATGTAAAACTTATGCTGAATCCAAAAATCACAAGCCCTATGCTTGTGGGACTGCGCCGCCACATGATATTGCTGCCAACCTTAAACATACAGGAACTTGACTTGAAACTGGTCTTGACCCATGAGCTAATGCACCTGGAACGCAAGGATTTGTGGGTAAAAATACTTGCCCTGCTTGCTGGAACGCTGCATTGGTTTAACCCTTTCGTCCATGTTCTCCGTAAGGATGTAAGCACATGGGGAGAGCTGTCCTGTGACGAGGCGTTGGCATCTAAAATGTCCCATGAGGAAAGAAAACTCTACGGCGAAGCCATCTTGAACACGCTGGATAACCACTCCGGCATGAACACGGCTTTTTGTTCTTCCCTATGTGAGAGCAGAAAGCACATTGAAAGGAGATTAACCATGTTGCTGAATGTTAAGAAAACGAAGAAGTATACTGCGGTTTTAGCTGTTGTGGCAATCCTGGCAATCGGTGGTACAGGAATAGCAATAGCAGTTGCCGCCGGTGCGGCAGAAAACGACATCAACGATGTTATCAATGTCCCTTCTGATAAGCAGGCAGAAGAGCCAATTATTGGGCCTACGGAAACCAGGCAAGCCATTAACGTTGACGTAAAGTCTTTAGATATTGGTGAATTTGTGGCGGTAGGAGGACCATATACCCTTGAAGAAGGCGATATAATTCGATATGACATAAGAGCAGAAGGAAACGGGAATTTGAATGCCGAATTTCGCAAGACGGATGATCCGAATGATGACAAGGGATACCTTGGTGAAATGGGACTTTCAGGCAACTTTATGAAAAATTCTAATTCTTTCATAGTTCGTAAGTCATTAGCAGGCACATACTATTTGTGGATTGGAAATTTCGACGGTAAAGCATTAGACAAAAACAATAACAGCGGTGTGTTGAACAATGTAAAAGGTACTGTCGAGATAGCAATTGAAGTCATGGAGTAAGTTCCAATTGCTGCGGAACCTCTTTTGAAAAAAAGCGGCAATCTTGTCGTCGGAAAAAATTGATGACGCCATTCCGATTTATACGGGGGCCGGAAACGTTAATTCCGGTCAATCTCTCCTACGAAAGTAAGTATACTCTAGAGCAGTGGCAGGATATCTTGAAAAAGATTGAAATCGGCAAAATTAAGCTGGAAGCCGAATAGCAATACAGTATGGAGATTCCGCCTTTTGCAAGCTGGGGGCAATTGCACCCAGCTTGCTTGCTTTAGTTTGGTGCAAGAAGCATGTGTGAATAAGGGAGCTTATGGCAGATGTAATGGAAGTCTTGTCAAAATTTTTTCCTATCCAGGTAGTAAGCATAAAATATGTTAAATTTGGTTGACGTTCTTCACTAACCTTAAATAAAATCATTTGTATGCTTGACATACAAATAGCTTTATTGTATACTTAGCATACAAAAAGTTAGAATATTCTAACAAATAGGAGGTTATCAACAATTGCCAAAATCAAAATGGAATCCTCAAATGTATTACAGGTTTCTTCACCAAAAAAGGGAAACCGAGCTCTTTTTATCCGCACTGAGGCTGGGAGTATATTCCCATTTGGAGGACTGGAAAACACCTGAGAAAGTATCCCGGAAAACCGGGTGGAGCGTGCGAAGCTTAGCTTTTTACCTTAATGCACTTGCCAGCATCGGACTGCTTGAAAAAAACGGGAGCAGCTACAGGAACACCCCGCAGAGCAACAAATACTTAAACCAAAACAGTTCCATCTATCTGGGTGAGTGTATCCTTTTCCGTGAGAGGATGATGTCCCTTGACAATCTTGATGAGAGGGTAATGAAGGGACCGGTCAATACCATTTTTCAAAATAATAAGGGCGTTGAGGTGTACGACTTTTATGAAGCGGCCCGTGTCAGCGTTCCTGAAATGTATGCCGGCAGGGTACAGTCATTGGTTAAAGATATCCGGATGCTGTTTGGTGATACTCCTCCAAAAAAAATCCTTGATCTTGGCGGCGGCTCCGGCATTCTTGCGCTTGAAATAATTTCAGCTTTCCCTTGCTGCAGCGGTGTTGTGTTTGAACATCCGCGTGTAGCCGCTTTGCCGCGCCGCATCATATCCGAACGCGGGTTTTCACAACGCATCAGCGTGATGGAGGGGGATTTTAACACCGACGACATCGGAGATGGTTACAATCTCATTCTTGCGTCCGGAATCCTTGATTTTGCCAAGGATAATCTGGATTCCCTGATGGAAAAGCTCAGCCGTGCCTTAACGCCCGGTGGTTATCTGTATGTTGTAACTCATAATATAAGCGACGATTATCAGACTCCCCAGGAAAGCATACTTGGATGGCTCTCAGGACACCTCGACGGTCTTAATGTTCTTCTTACCAGGAAAACCATTGACGGTGCATTGGAAAAACATGGCTTCAAGCGCATATATTCCGGAAAGGTAAACGGTGTTTTTGAAGGTTTTAAAGGGGAATTCTATGAGGTAAAAAAATATGAAGAATAGTTTAGAAAAACTTCAAACGCTTGTAATCAACGACTTTATCAAAATGACCGAACGGATCGCCAACGGCAAAACAAATATACTGGATTTGGGTCTGGAAGAAATGACTTTTTACAGGGGCGAGATACATATGATCAAAATGGCAGGAGACAATCCTGGGATATTCATTTCCGAAATGGCACGAAAATTCAACATAACCCGCGCAGTGGTGGCAAAAACCGTCGGAAAACTCCAACAGCGGGGCTTTCTGCTTAAGGAGGAAGACCCCGCCGACAGGAAGCGTCTTCGTCTGTTTCTTACAGAGAAAGGAAAACAGGCTTATATACTGCATAATGATTATCATCAAAAATTCGACCGTCCGCTGTTTGCTTATATTGAGAGCTTAAGCCAGGATAACCTCAGGATAATACAGGAATTCCTGAAGCACGCAAATAAACTGATTGAAAATCACTTTTAATAATTGGAGGAAATCATATGAAACTTAAAAAAATTCTCATATTTATTTTATCCGCACTGCTGATACTTTCTTTTTTGGGCTGCGGTCAAAGCTCACCAGGGCTTGAAAAGCCTCTCCCGTCTGAACCCCAAGATATTGTTTCGCCAGCCTCTGCGGTTTGTGACGAAGAGAAAAGAACTATTACCGATCTGGGCGGAAACAGAGTACTGCTTCCGCCGGCGAATGAAATAAAGCGTGCAGTCATAATTTCGCCTCCAGTAACATCCGTTCTACTGGGTGTTATTCCAGATTCAAAGATGATTGTAGGCGTGAATTCAAGAACCTTCACTACGGCAAATACCGAAATTGTAGGTAAGCTGTTTCCCAATTGGAGCAATGTAGAAACCGCATTTGTAAGCAAAGGCTTTGTATCCAATACGGAAGAGCTTTTAAATCTTGATCCTGATATCGTTTTCTACTATGGAGAATCGCAGAAATCAGGCATTGAAAATCTGGATATCCCAATCGTTGACTTTATGGTAAAGAGGGACAACAATCCGGAAACGGTATCCATAGCCTGGGATAATCTGATGCGTAAAATTTTTGATGACGACGGCTCTATATCCCTTGAAAGGGAATGGTATACCTCTAATCAAAAAGTGCAGGAGCTTTTAAGCAAATATACCGGTGAGAAGAAAAGCGCCCTCTTCCTATTCAGCAACATGGGGGGGTTATTACAGTTAGCGGAAGAGGAACCTATGCGGATATGTGGTTTGAAAAGAGCGGACTTGATAATGCGGCGGCAAGTGTAAGCGGCCAGTCTGAAGTAAGTATGGAGCAACTATATGAGTGGGATCCTGACTATGTCTATGTGTTTATCGGCAGCCCGGCCTCCGTTATGCTTAATAACCGGGTGCGGGGACAGTACTGGTCCCTGCTTAACGCGTATAAGAACAAATCGATCATTGATATCCCACAGGCAGCTTATTCTTGGGGCGCACCCTGCTCGGATTCTCCACTTATGCCATTGTGGCTGATTTCTCAAAGCTATCCGGAACTGATGGACGAAAATGAGTTTTCGGTAATGTTTAAAGAATATTATGGTCGGATGTACGACATTGAACTTGAGGACGATTTGATTGCCTCTGTACTAAGCCCTCGTAAGGCGCAAGGGCAAATTCCATGAAAACCAACCACTCAAAAGAATTAAAAACCTGTTCCGTGGCAGGAAAGCTCCCCTTGCTTGTATTGGTTTTGCTGTTTTCGGCTTCGGTGTCTCTTTTTTTAGGCCGCTACAATATGAGTTCCGGTGAACTTATGCAGGTATTCTACTCTAAGTTCACCGGGGTTCCGGGCTCCGGACTGGATATGGCTGAGCATGTCATTTTTCAAGTCAGGCTGCCGCGCATCCTTATTGCTGCGCTTGTAGGCGCAGGACTTTCGATAGCCGGAGCGTCATTGCAGGGATTATTTCAAAACCCCCTGGTCAGCCCTGATATCCTTGGAGTTTGTTCAGGCGCAGGCTTCGGTGCGGCGCTTGGTATACTGCTGACGTCGGGCATAGGCTACCTTACAGCCGGATTCTCCTTCGCCTTTGGCCTTGTCAGCGTTTTCTTGACTCTTTCAATGGCCAGGGTCAAGGGAGAATCCCAGACTCTGTCATACATTCTATCGGGCATCATCGTGACCTCAGTATTCTTAGCCCTCACCTCACTCATCAAATACGTGGCGGATGTAAACGACCAGCTTCCCGCAATTACCTTCTGGTTGATGGGAAGCTTTGCAAATACCGAATTTGATGACTTATGGCTGATTCTGCCTCCGATTTCCCTTGGGGTCATTGGGCTTCTGCTTCTGAGATGGCGGCTTAATATACTTTCTCTCGGTGAAGAAGAAGCTTATTCCCTTGGCGTAAACCCACAGGCAACAAGAATCGCCATCATCCTGCTCAGTACTATTATTACTGCCTCCTGTGTGATGGTTTCAGGTATTATAGGCTGGGTCGGGCTTGTCATACCTCACATTTGCAGGCGCATTATTGGAGTGAACCACAATGGCCTGCTGCCTGCCTCCACGATCCTGGGCGGCGCTTTTATGGTTATTGTTGACTGCTTGGCCCGTAATCTCATTGCCGCAGAAATCCCCATCGGTATCCTGACGGCCTTGACCGGAGCGCCTTTTTTTGCGTTCATCTACAGCAGACTGAAAGGAGAGTCATAAATGCTCCTAAAAGTAAAAAATGGAAATTTTTCATATCATAGAGAAATGCCGGTGCTTAAAAATGTGTCCTTTTCTCTGGACAAAGGTGAGGTCATGGCGATCATGGGTCCTAACGGCATTGGCAAAACAACCCTTTTAAAGTGTCTAATGGGCATACTCAAATGGAAATCCGGGTGCTCGCTCATTGATGGGGAGAACAGCGGGGCGGCAAGACGTCAGATCGGCTATGTACCGCAAGCACATCGCTTTTCTTTCTCCTATTCCGTGCGGGATATGGTAGTATTTGGAAGAGCAAAGCACATGCCTGTTTTTGCTTTGCCGGGCAGGAAAGATTACCAGATTTCTGACGCCGCTTTGGAGGAAGTGGGTATAGCACACCTTGCAGATAAATCCTGCAACCAGATCTCCGGAGGGCAGCTTCAGCTTACACTGGTGGCACGCGCCCTGGCAGGACAGCCGAAGCTCCTGATACTGGATGAACCTGAGTCTCACCTGGATTTTTGCAACCAATCCAAAATCCTTAGGATCATCAGACGGCTGTCCATAGAAAAAGGCATTGCCTGCATAATGAACACCCATTATCCCAACCATGCTCTTCGAATCGCTGACAGGATACTGCTTTTGAACGAGAATAAGTACATAGTCGGACAAACATCACAGGTGTTGACAAAAGAAAATGTTCAAGAGTATTTCGGAGTGTCTTCAACTATTGTATCAGCCGATGCTTACGGCAGAGAAATCAAGGCATTTGTATTGTTGGATGAGATTTAACATATCCAAGCCTCATCATATCTGGAGTTATTTAATGGCAAAAACAAAACGATTGTAATGATTTACAATATTTATGTATTATGATAAAATGAAAGAGTCAAAGGGACGTTTTGTTTGACTTCAACTCTATGATATATTAGGGAGAGATTAACATGCCGAGAAAAGTCAGAACGATAAGTAAAATAGGAATTTACCATATTATGGGGAATATTAGAGAATCAAGGAATAGTTGATAAGGATTTTTGTTTTGGTTAGTTTTCAAGTATCAAAGAATTCATAAAATATAATGAAGAAAAAATTGATGACCAATGTCTGGATTATTATGACAGGGTGAGGTATAAAGATGATGGATTAAAGAAAATTATAGGTGTTGGATACATTGGATATTCGCGTTGAAAAAGATAAAAATGGAAACAGGTGCAAGTATCAGGCAGCTTAAAGCGTTGTTGGAATAGTAAGAAATATAATTCAAAAAATTTTATTAGCAAGTCAAACAAAACGTCCCATTAACTTCCGTTGGTTTTTAAAGGGTGCATTACATTCTAACTTGAATAGCAGGTTGAGTGTTTAATTTGACATAAAAATTTGAAGTTGTATGAAGAAAAGCTAAGTTATTTTTTTAGACAAGGGGAGATTTATATGTTTGGAAAAGAGAAGAAAACTAAAAGATTTAAAATCTTACATAAAGAATCAGTAAGCATGATAGCATTTAGCATATTTCAGGACACTGAAACAGGTGTAAATTACATTTATACCGACTCTGGAGTTGGTGGCGGATTGACAGCTTTACTGGATAAGGATGGAAAGCCAGTTGTAACACCTGTAGAGAAAGAATAGAGAGTTAGCTTCGTTTAAGTTTTAGTCAGAGTCAAAGGGATTTTTTGCTTGACTTCAACTGTATGATATATTAGGGAGAGATTAACATGCCAAGAAAAGTCAGAAGGACAAGATAAAACAGCACAAAGGTCCTGTTGTATTTTATTCGGAGTTGTCTGAACAGCTGGGGCAGTTCCAAATCAACTGTGGGATGAGTATTGAAAAAAATGGCGGATATGGGTTATTTGACTCTGCTATTTTTTCCCGGAAGGCACCCCAGCTTCATTTATTTCCACAATTACCTGTCCGCCATGTTCAGCATATCGGATGCCACGGTTGACAAAGAAGAGATTTCAACAGCACTGAGCATTCACATTTCCATTCCTGGTTCGCGCGTGGAAAAAATAGGTAAACACAAAACGACAACTATATTAACAAACGCCGAACTATAATTTACACCTATTTGTGATAATAAAGGAGATTATATCAATGGAAAAACAATTACAAAAGGAAATAAAAAATGTGGCATTTATACTAATGGTTTTTACCATAATATGGGTAATTCTTACCGGTATTTCAATGTCACAAGTTAAATCATCTTGGTCAGATACTGAGTATTTAAGGTGGGTATCCAAACCAGATATATTTTATACATTAAATTATATTAATGCTACAATATTCACATTTATAGCTATAGTATTTTACACGGTACTATTTAGATATTTATATGAGAAAAGTAAGTTGTTAGGGCTTTTGGGATTTGTTTTTATACCTGTTTATGGTGTGCTTAATCTTATTTGTTATTCTATGCAAATAACTATAGTACCTTCAATAGCAAATCATACGTTAATCTCATCAGGTGATATTTTATTTGTTTCTCAACTAATTCAGTCTAAAAGTGGAACATTAATTGGTTTTATTAACGGCTTAGCATATGCTATATTAGGTGTTCCGTCTATTATTTATGGTTATATGCTAATTAAAGATATGAAAAAATTGTCAGGGTTATTTATACTGTTAAATGGTATATTATGTATAGTTGGTATTATAGGATTTATGATTCAAAACAATATAATGTCAAACGGTGTAATGCTAGGAGGAATAGTATTTTTAATAAGCTTAGTATTTATGGTTTTAGAATTTAAGCATGGGAGGCTGAAGACAGTTGTACAAGCCCCCCATGCTTAAAGTGTATTTTATAGTATTTTTATGTCCAGCCTTACATTTTCCTTCTTTTCCCCCACAACCCTGGAAAATGCCATTGCGTCCTTGAAGCCGTGCTTGTAAAAGAATACCCTTGTAAGTGTCCTTTGCAAAAGGTGGACATCGCCGTACCTGTTTAAATCACGCACCATATCCTGGGGCAGCGCCTTTCTCAGCTTTTCATAAAGCCTGTCCTCTTTTGCCTCACAGTCTGCAAATTCACCGCTTTCCTCAAAAATATTGTCCAGCTGCTGGAGCCTTTTAACCTCGCATTCCGTAACGAATTCCCCAAAGCCCTTATCTTCTTTTTTGCCGTCCATATATATTCCCCTCCAACTTTATTATTGAAGGAGAAAATTAAAAAAGGCACACGCGCAGGTCATATATCTCTACCCACACATTGTACCTTTTAGAATGCCGTTGAAAAAATGAGCAAAATGTTTTATAATTAACATTCAAGGTTACTGTGGCAGCTATTAAGCTGCTTGTGCGGTAGCTGATGACTACCTGCATGAATTCTCTGGTGTTTTCGGCACCAGGGAATCATGGTAACCTTATTTAATTTTCTCCATACAATATTGTATAAAAAACCAAGGAAAATTGCAACAATTTCTGGCAAATTTTTTTAAAATCCTGCCATTTTTGTTACCGGGGAATTTTTTTTGTACTTTTATTGGGATTAATATTAGTAGTATATAGTGGTATACAACAGGGCGAAATCAAAGTCAAAGGGACGTTTTGTTTGACTTCAACTGAATGATATATTAGGGAGAGATTAACATGCCGAAAAAAGTCAGAATGACAAGATAAAACAGGAAATTTATCATATTTCAGGGAATAGACAAAAGAAGCCTCTTATGACCAATATGAAAAATTCTTGTACTATGTTGAAAGAGCTAAAAAAAAAATTCATAGTCACATTATCCCAGGAATAGTTATGGAAATTACATGTGGGGGAATCAAGAAATAGTTGATTAGTTTCAAGTATCAAAGAACTCATAAAATATAATGAAGAAAAAAGTGATGTCCAATGCCTGGATTATTAAAGATGATGGATTAAAGATAGGTAAGGCATTGGACATCATTCAAGAAAAATCACGCTGAAAAAGATAAAAATGGAAACAGGTTCAAGTATCAGGTCACTTGAAGGGTTCTTGGAATAGGAATAGGAAGAAATATAATTCAAAAAGTTTTATTAGCAAGTCAAACAAAACGTTCCCTTGACTCACTCTTGCAGAAAGCTTTGAATTAGAGGAACAATTCTGATATTATTCCGCAATTTTAGGACTGGAAAACACTATTTTGGTCTCCGAGCCTTCGTCAATGTCTACATAAAACTTAACATAAGTTCTATACTGTGTTCCAGGTGTTCCATTATAATGGGTATCATATATGTAAGTATGGGCATTGTAAAAATAGTCGTCAGTTACTACTGTATATATGGACCGCCAATATCCTCTTTCTTTAATTTGAACTTTTAGAGATATAATTCCGAGTTTATCAGCAACCCTTGTGGCACCCAGTTTGTTTTCCAGTAAGATTTTTCCGTCACCTTTTGGTATTATTTTCACACTTGTGGAACGAATAAATTCGCTTGCCTGGGGACCCATTGAATCAGCATAACTTGTAACATGAAAAGGCAGTATGATAAAAACTCTACAGAAGCAAGCCTTGTAGAATCTTATACCTATTATATTACCGATGGATTTGATGAAGAAAGTTTCCGCCGCAAAATGTATACCTTCGAGCTGTTACGTGGTTCTGATGGATGGAAAATCACGAATGTTACCACTGACGACCATTGGGAAACAGATGATAAGTTTGAATACACACCAATTGATGTAGAAGGCGCCGTAAAGGCTCAGTTAGCAAAACCTGAATTAAAATCCTTTACATCAACCACAGATGAAAAAGAAAAGCACAAGGCTGATAGTCAAGCATCGCCAACTTCAAAAATGCATAGATGGAAATATGACACCGCAGCCGCTGTTGCATACGCAAAAAAGCACTATAATGACACAAACGATAAGATTTTCGGATATAGTGGAGGTGAAGGCGGAAACTGCCAAAACTTTGCATCCCAATGTGTTTGGGCAGGTTTAGGTGGAAGCGGTACCGAAAAAACAGCTCTTCCTGCCGTGCCCAGGTCACGGGTTAATCTCCCTGCTTTTAACGTATGGTGTGCAGGGCACTCTACAGATAATTTTTATGATTATTACGAGTTCAATTGGCCTTGGGACAATGTTTGCGGATTTTCAAAACTCATGGTTAAAAGTACGACGACAGCTGAAGGGCCATTTGGCAACACATCCTATCAGAAAGGTATTGAAAATGCGGCTGTCGGTAATGTCCTCGTAGCAGATTGGAATGGTGCTCCATCTGAAAAAACGTTAGACCACGCTATGTTTGTGACTCAGGTTAGCGGAACCGCTGGTTCACGCGATAAAACCAATGTAAAGATTGCAGCTCATACCTCACATACTAATAGTGCATTTCAGACTGTTGCTTCATATACACAAGCACAAACAAAATGCTTTGGTAGAGCCGTTATCTATAGCGGATACTATAAAGTAGAACAACAATAAGTTTATTCAATTAAAAGCTGGGAGAGGATTTGATTCTCTCCCAGCTTTTATAATAAGATGATGCTATAAAAATGTACCAATATCTGTCTAATACCTTGGACCTCCCTGATCCATTATACGCCATGGAGA